>NZ_JBXUGP010000007.1:0-176997 GCF_057180605.1 Serratia sp. HNCC26DJ206 | reverse complement strand
TGTCGCTGAGTTAAGCCATCATCATGGGGTAGATGCTAGAGGTGATGTTCTCTCCCCTTGGGCTGTCTCTTGTTTACATATCGGATGAGTATTTATTTCGGTCGCTAAACGATCTGTGTTCATTCGGCAATGGGGCGAACGCGACCGAGCCAAGGGCCCAAGGCGGGGCCCTTGGCAATCCGCGCCTTCGCCATATCAGGCGACCGCTATGCGGTTACCCTCACTCCGCCACAGCGCATGACGGCCGGCTACGACAGTCGTCCCTGACTGTCTCGCCTGACCGCGCCGTCCATGGCGCGGTCGCCTATGCGCAGTGTCTCCGTTCGGCGCCTTCAATGGCTTCAACACCTGCGCTCACCTAACCTATTGCATTGTTTTAATTTCTATTATCAACATCTATGTCGATGTTGTCCGGTACTCAAAGATTCGGGTGTTGACGTTGCGCGCATCATGGCCTGCTGAGTAAGACACCGTTGCCAGGGGCAGCCTGCCATGGACGGCAGGCTGAGGCGAGACAGGAAGGGACGCCTGTCGTAGCCGACCCGCCCGGCGACGGGGGCGCAGCGAAGGTACCCGCGTAGCGGGCAGGGCATGTTAAGCGTTGGCGCGGGTGCAGGGCCCCGCCTTGGGCCCTGCAATTGCCGCTCACTGTTGTTTCATAGAATTACACTCTGTTTACGGCAATTCCCATGACACCAAGCCTACATAGACGAACGCGTTGTGTTTAAGAGACAGCCCATGTAGAGGGAACTGGTTAGCATCAACCGAACTGCGCTGCGCCCTACTAACACTCAATGCCCAAAGTAAGCCCGATGCAACTCTTCCATATCAATATCATTAGCCGCTTTGGTAAATACCATCTTGCCGCTGCGCATCAAACAGACCCGATCGGCCAGCTTGATCGCTAACTGGGTATTCTGCTCTACCAGCAACAGGGTTTTGCCACTCTCACGCAGACGGGCAAAGCAGGCAAACAGCTCGTTAACCACCACCGGAGCCAACCCTAGGGAAGGTTCATCGATCAGGATCATGCAAGGGTCGGACATTAAACAGCGGCCTACCGCCAGCATTTGCGCTTCACCGCCGGAAAGCACGCCCGCCAGCTGTTTCTGCCGCTCGGCCAAACGTGGAAACATCGCATAGACCTCTTCCAACCGTTGTTTCACATGCTGGCGGCTGGCTTTTTGAAACGCACCCATGATCAGATTATCTTCTACCGTCATATCACGGAAAATCATGCGTCCTTCCGGGATCAGCGCCAAGCCGCTGCGCTTGGTATGCCAAGGCGAAAGCACGCCGACGTCGATATCCTGATAAGTAATCTGCCCCTGTTTTAACGGCAGCAGCCCGGCGATGGTTTTCAGCAGGGTGGTTTTGCCTGCGCCGTTTGGCCCGACGATGGCGGTGACCGTCCCCGGCTGAATATGCAGTGAAATGTCCCACAGAATGTTGATCGCACCGTAACCACCGCGCACTTGTTGAATATTAAGCATAGGCTTCTCCGGTATAGCTGCGGATCACCACCGGATCGTTGAACACCTCGGTGGGCGTGCCATCCGCGATCAGGCGGCCGAAGTTGAGGATCCATACACGTTGGCATAGTGCCGTGACCGTTTCCAGATCGTGCTCAATCAGCAGAATGCTCAAACCGTATTCGGCATGAATCCGCCCGAGCATTTGTTGAAAACGTTTTTTACCGCTGGTTTCCAGCCCGGCCAGCACTTCATCAAGCAACAGCAGTTTTGGTTCGGTGGCGAGCGCTTTGGCCACCTCCAACGCTTTCAATTCACTGAGCGAGAGTTCGGTGGCGGCATTGCGTTCAGCCTTATCGTGCAGGCCGACCAGTTCCAGGATCTCACCCAGCCGGGCAAGATTGACCTTACCGGTGGCAAAGCGCTGTGCTACCCGCACATTTTCCAGCACGCTCAACTCATGCATCGGTTGCGGCACCTGGAAAGTCCGGCCAATCCCCAGGCGGGCACGGCGGTGGATCCCGCCCCGTTGGCCGAAGGTGGTGCCATGAAAACTGAGCGTTCCGGCAGTCGGCTGGGCCAAGCCGGAAATGGCGTTAAACAGGGTGGTTTTACCCGCGCCGTTCGGGCCAACTAAACCGACGATTTCGTTTTTTCCCACCGTCAAAGACACATTATCGACGGCGGTAACCGCGCCGAATGACACGCTGACTCCATCAAGCTTTAGCACGATAGAACCTCCTCTGGGCTGAACGTAACAGCGGTAACAGGCCACGCGGGCTGACCAGGATCATCACCACCAGTAATCCACCGAGGATCATCTGGTGTCCGGTGGGGAACAGGACTTTGAACAGGAGTTGGTCGGTTAAATAGACCGCCAAAGCCCCGATCAGCGGGCCATTCAGCGAACGGAAACCGCCGAAGATCGCCGCGATAATCGGCACAATCACCCAGGAGGCGTTGAACGCGTAATCGGGCTCGAGGAAATTCATATGGTGCGCGTTGAACGCCCCAACCAACCCGGTCATAAAGGCAGACAGTAATAGGACCCCTGCCTTCAGCAGCAGGCTGTTAACGCCAACCACCTGCGTTGCGGCTTCTGAATCGTGCATCGCTTTCAGCGCCAAGCCATAGTCGCTGCGCGCCAAGGCGGCATAGACCAGTAAAAACAGCGTCACCAGCGCCAGGATCACGTAATAAACGCCGAGCTTGCTGTTCAGGGCAAAGCCCATGATGACCGGTAGCGAGGGAATGCCGGATAATCCCGCCGACCCGCCGGTGATCCCTTCGAGCTGAACGGCTAATACCCGAAAGATCTGCGAATAGGCCAGGATGGCCAGGGCAAAATAGGTGCCTTTCAGGCGCAGGGTGGGCAACATCAGCAAGGTGGTGACCGCAGCGGCCAGCCCCCCGCACAGCATCGAGAGCAACACCGGCATACCGCTGTTCATCGCCAGCATGGAAGAGATATAGGCACCGGTGCCGAAAAAGGCCGAATGCCCAAAACTGACCATGCCCCCCAGGTTACCCAGCATCGCCCAGGCCAGCGCCAGCGCGCCGATCGTCAGGGCATCGGTAAACATGCTGAGGACATAAGGCTGCTGAGACCAGATGGCGGGCACCAGGGTTGCCAGCAGTAACGGGAACCACATTAGTTGAATCAATGATTTCATCATGATCGCATTATCCCTGACGCCGAACTGCGCCGAACAAACCATTAGGACGCAGGAACAGTACCAGCAGGAACAGCGCCATACTGATCAAGTCCTGCCAGGCCGGGTTGAGCAGTGTGGCACTCATGGCTTCAGCCACGCCGATCACCACTGCCCCCACCAACACGCCAGGAATGGAACCGATCCCCGCCAACACCGTGATAATAAACGCCTTAATGGTCAGCGCTTCGCCCAGCGAGGGTTGCAGTACCCGGGTGCAGAAGATCGCCACCCCGGCCACCGAGGCCATCATGCCCGCCAGCAGAAATGAGATCATTTCGGTCTGCTTTGGGTTGATCCCCATCAGCATGGCGGCTTCACGGTGGCTGGAAACCGCCCGCACGGCGCGGCCATACCAGCTGCGTGCCAGCCACTTCCACAGCAGAACCAGTAAGATCAGGCTCATCACGAAGGCCACCAGTTCACCCCGCATGGCATACAGATCGCCGATCACGATCGGTTCCTGCAACCAGACGGAGCTGCTGGAGCGGATATTGGCATTCCAGATCAACAGGATAAGATTGGTGAGGATCACGCCCACGCCGTAGGTTAAAAGCAGCGAGTTGAGTTCACGGTCGATCTTGATGCGGCTAAGCAGCGCATAGATCCCGAGCGCAGCGGCACAGACGATGACGAAGGCCAAAGGTATCGACCAGAGTGGCCCGAAGCCGGTCGACGACTCGAAGGTATAGGCGATATAGCCCGCCAGTAACACCAACTCGCCATGTGCCAGATTGACCAGCCGCATAATGCCGAACACCAGCGCTAGCCCCAGAGCCACCAAGGCATAGACGCTGCCTGCCAGCAGGCCGGAATATAACGATTGAAGGAGTAATTCAGTCATGCACACCTCTTATTCAGGTGGGGTGAACATCCAGGTAACCTAAGGGGTTACCAGGGAGTCCCAGGAAATTGCGTCGTTCCCGTGGCTGCGCTGGCAGGCCAGACAATGGCAATTTTCCCCTTTTGGTGCTGCCCGATGTTTTGCATGAACTCCTCATTGTCGCCCTGAGCGTTAAAGCGTACCTGACCAATGATGGTGTCCACCGCCGTGGAGCGCAGTTCCTGGGCAATGCCGCCTTGATCCAGTGTGCCTGCGGCCTCTGCCCGGGCGATGGCTTCAAACAGCAACATCCCCTGCACAAAACCGTACTGTGAAAGATAATCAGGCTCGTGCGGGTAGAGTTTGCGGAAGGCGGCTTCAAACGCCTGGCCTTCTGGCCGATTGAAGGTGACCGGCACCGGCAGCATTTCCGTTCCGTAGGTTTTTTCCACTAAATCGGGGAAGTCCTGATACATCTTGGCGGTGGCGATCTGCCAGGCACCGACCATGGCTTTCACCGGCGGCCGGAGCACTCTGGCGGCCCGCAAAATGCCAACATAATCATTCTCGTAGCCAATCATGTTGATGGCATCGGGCCGATCTTGCAGTTTGATCTTGTTGATAATCGGCTTGAAATCCACCGTGGTGGCTTCAAAAGGATGCATGGTGACCGTGACGCCTTTTTCGGCCATCTGTTGCTGCATCATGCGCGCCATTTCGCTGGTGGATTTTTTGGTGGAATAGATGATAGCCAGCTTCTGGATCTGCATGGTGTCCAGCAGGCCAGCCATCGCTTTGACATACCCGGTGGTATTGTTGATGCGAAAGAAAGAGTGGAAACCTTGGGTCAGAAACTCACTGCTGGTACCCCCAGAGGTCATAAAGGGCAGGCCCAGTTTATCGGCCGCCGTTGCGGCTGGCCCAACGATATCTGACGTGGCTCCGCCGGTAATCGCCAGCACGTTATTGGAGGCTAATCTTTCTACCGCCGCGACTGCCTTGGCCGGTGAGGACTCATCGTCGATCGTCTGGATCTTGATCTTCACGCTGCCGGGCCGCTGGTTAAACACCGATTCTGCGACTTTGATACCTTCGTGCATGCCTGTGCCGCCCCGGGCATTGACCCCGGTCAGTGAGATCACTTCACCGACCTGATATTCCGCCGCGTTAACGGCAGAGAGTGGGGAGAGTGCTGCGGTACAGGATAAGCCGATTACTAGCCATTTTATTAAGTTCATCGTTCCTCCCAGGATAACGGTGCGTTTTGCATCCCCGCGTGGGGATGCAAAACGACGACCGGATTACTTTTATGTGAATAACTCTTTTGCCGTAGCGATGGGTACGGCGCAGAAGCGTTCCTGTTTCTCTGGTGTTGGCTAAAGACAGGGTTTACTTATGGGCATTGCAGGTCAATAACGATGTCATTCTCAATTAATATAGACATAATGGAATAATTTATACAAAATATTGTTACCAAAAATAGTCAAAAGTTAGAGTTATGTTGCAAATAATGAGTATTTATTTACAAGTAAACGTAACGGAGAGTCGCTTCATTGCGCAGGTTCAACCGGTGATGAAATTATTTAATGTGATGTTTTTATTGAGGAAAATACTATGCGGTACGCATTTATCTGTGACGGAGTACGGACACCCATAGGCCGTTATGCTGGTCAACTTGCCAGCTTGCGTGCCGATGATCTCGCCGCGATCCCTCTTCAGGCATTATTGGCGCGCTATCCGGCACTGGATTGGCAACGGGTCGATGATGTCATTCTCGGTTGTGCCAATCAGGCCGGGGAAGATAACCGTAATCTGGCACGCATGGCCGCTTTATTGGCGGGCTTACCGATTGATGTCCCAGGGGCTACCATTAACCGCCTGTGTGGTTCAGGTCTGGATGCGTTAGCCATCGCGGCGCGCAGTATCAAATCGGGTGAGGCGGGTTTGTTGCTGGCCGGAGGGGCAGAGTCGATGACGCGCGCGCCGTGGGTGATGGGTAAAGCCGAGACTCCCTTCAGCCGTCAGGCACAGATGTTTGATACCACGCTGGGCTGGCGTTTTGTTAACCCATTGATGCATCAACAGTATGGTACGGACTCTATGCCGGAAACCGCCGAGAACGTTGCCAGCAAGTTCGATATCAGCCGCGAGGCGCAGGATGCCTTCGCGTTACGCAGCCAACAGCGTACCGCCCGTGCGCAACAGCAGGGCTTGCTGGCAGAGGAAATCACTCCGGTCACCGTGCGCAATCATAAAGGCGTGGAAACGCAGATCGCCGAAGATGAACATCCGCGGGCCAGCACCACGCTTGAACAGCTGCAACGTTTGAAAGCCGCTTTTCGAACCCCCGGCACGGTCACGGCGGGTAATGCCTCCGGCATCAACGATGGCGCAGCGGCTTTGATTGTGGCTTCAGAAAGCGTGGCACTGCAACAGGGGTTAACGCCGCGCGCCCGGATTGTCGCCACGGCGGTTTGCGGCGTTGAACCAAGCCTGATGGGCATCGGCCCGTTACCTGCTACGCGGAAAGTCCTGGCAATGACCGGGCTAAGTTTGGCGCAGATGGACGTGATCGAACTCAACGAAGCTTTTGCCGCACAGGCTCTGGCGGTATTGCGCCAGTTGGGGCTGCCCGATGATGCCGAGCAGGTGAACCCGAATGGTGGTGCTATCGCCTTAGGGCATCCTTTAGGCATGAGTGGCGCACGGTTGGCGTTGGCAGCGACCTTAGAACTGGAGCGGCGCAAGGGGCGTTATGCGCTTTGCACCATGTGCATTGGCGTGGGGCAGGGGATTGCGATGATTCTGGAGCGTGTTGGGGATTGAGCGGGGAGCCGACACTCCCCTGAGGTTGATGACAAAGTCGTCTTTTAGCCCGAGATACCCGGGTCTAGCGCACCGAGGGGCACTCCGACGGCTTACGCCGTTACGACCCCTTCGGCACGCTCCCCCTAATAACCGGCTTTGTCAGTAGTCTGCGGGGAGCCTAACCCCCCACTTAAGATTACTGGTGAGTGACCACCACCAGACGGATGGCATCCAAGCGCCAGCCCGCTTCGTTCAGGTTAACCAGCACCTGTTTACGGTTGAACTCCAACGCTTCCACTTCGTCGTCACGAATGTTCGGGTTCACCGCTTTCAGGGCTTCCAAGCGTGCCAACTCGGTACTCAGCTTGTCATCGGCTTCCTGCTTGGCCAGCTCGATCAGTTCGCGCGCCTGCGCTTCCACCAGGCTTTCTGCCTGTTGCAGCATTGCGTGCACATCCTGCTGCACCGCATTGACCAGCTTGCTGGAGGTGTGGCGATTCACCGCGTTCAACTGGCGGTTAAAGCTTTCGAACTCCACCTGCGCCGCCAGATTGGTGCCTTTACGATCCATCAGCATACGGATTGGCGTTGGCGGCAGGAAACGGGTCAGTTGCAGGTGTTTCGGCGCCTGTGCTTCGACCACATACACCAGTTCCACCAGCAGCGTACCCACCGGCAGTGACTTGTTCTTTAGCAGAGAAACCGCGCAGCTACCGGTATCACCGGACAGGATCAGATCCAGGCCGTTGCGGATAATAGGGTGTTCCCAACTGACGAACTGGGCATCTTCACGCGACAGCGCCTGTTCGCGATCGAAAGTCACGGTACAGCCATCCTGCGGCAACCCTGGGAAATCCGGCACCAGCATATGGTCTGACGGCGTCAGCACGATCAGGTTATCGCTGCGGTCTTCCTGATTGATACCGACAATATCGAACAGGTTGAGGGCGAAACTCACCAGATTGACGTCGTTGTCCTGTGCGGCAATGGCTTCCGCCAGCGCCTGGGCTTTTTCGCCGCCGTTGGAGTGCATTTCCAGCAAGCGATCACGGCCCTGTTCCAACTGGGCTTTGAGCTGATTATGCTGCTGACGGCAGGCGTGAATAAACTCGTCCAGCCCTTCCTGCTCGGTCGGCGCGGCCAGGTAGCCAATCAACTGCTCGTAGCTGCTGTCATAAATCGGCCGGCCGGTGGGGCAGGTGTGTTCGAAGGCATCCAGCCCTTCATGGAACCAACGGCCCAAGATCGCCTGCGCGGTGTTTTCCAGATAAGGCACCATGATCTGGATGTCGTGCATCTGGCCGATACGATCCAGGCGGCCAATACGCTGTTCCAGCAGATCCGGGTTGAACGGCAGATCGAACATCACCATCTGGCTGGCGAACTGGAAGTTACGCCCTTCGGAGCCGATTTCAGAACACAGCAGCACCTGCGCGCCGTCTTCTTGTGAGGCGAAGTAGGCGGCGGCGCGGTCGCGTTCGATAATCGTCAGCCCTTCGTGGAATACGGCGGCGCGGATCGCTTCCCGCTCACGCAGCACCTGCTCCAGTTGCAGCGCGGTGTCGGCCTTGGCGCAAATCACCAGCACTTTTTCGTGGCGGTTGGCGATCAGGTAATCCAGCAGCCATTCCACGCGTGGGTCGAAGTTCCACCAGGTGGCATTTTCCCCTTCGAATTCCTGATAAATCTGCTCTGGATACAGCATATCGCGGGCGCGGGCTTCGACGGTTTTCTTCGCGCCCATAATGCCGGAGACTTTGATCGCCGTTTGATACTGGGTTGGCAGCGGCAGCTTGATCTGATGCAGATGGCGGTGCGGGAAGCCTTTCACCCCGTTGCGGGTGTTACGGAACAGCACGCGGCTGGTGCCGTGGCGATCCATCAGCATGGTGACCAGTTCCTGGCGCGCCTGCACGCTGTTATCGCTGTCGCTGTTGGCGGCTTTGAGCAACGGCTCAATGTCCTGCTCGTCGATCAGTTCGCCCAGCAGGTTGAGTTTGTCATCGGCTAACCGTTCACCGCTCAGCAGCAGCGTGACCGCATCGGCGATCGGGCGGTATTTCTCCTGTTCGTTCACAAACTCTTCGTAGTCATGGAAACGGCTTGGATCCAGCAGGCGTAGGCGGGCAAAGTGGCTTTGCTGGCCGAGTTGCTCGGGGGTTGCGGTCAGCAGCAGCACGCCGGGGGTATGTTCCGCCAACTGCTCGATAACCTGATATTCGCGGCTGGGTGCCTCTTCGCTCCACGCCAGATGGTGGGCTTCGTCCACCACCAGCAGATCCCAGTGGGCATCGGCCAACTGCTCCAGGCGCTGCTTGTTGCGGCGCACGAAATCCAGCGAGCAGATTACCAACTGTTCGGTTTCGAACGGGTTGCTGCTATCTAGCATCGCTTCGGAATAACGGCTGTCGTCAAACAGTGAGAAATAGAGGTTAAAGCGACGCATCATCTCGACCAGCCACTGGTGCTGCAAGGTTTCTGGCACCACGATCAGTACGCGTTCGGCACGCCCTGCCAGCAGTTGCTGGTGAATGATCATCCCGGCTTCGATGGTTTTGCCTAGGCCAACTTCATCCGCCAGCAGCACGCGCGGCGCATGGCGCTGGCCTACTTCATAGGCGATATGCAACTGGTGTGGGATCAGGCTGGCACGCATGCCGCGCAGGCCAGCGAACGGCAGGCGGTACTGCTCGCTCTGGTATTTACGTGCGCGAAAACGCAGCGCAAAGCGATCCATACGGTCAATCTGGCCGGCAAACAGACGGTCCTGTGGCTTACTGAAGGTCAGCTTGCTGTCCAACAGCACTTCGCGCATGGCGACGCCCGCTTCCTCGGTATCCAGCCGCAGGCCGATATAGGTCAGCAGACCGTTCTCCTCTTTGACTTCCTCCACCTGCAACTGCCAGCCTTCGTGGTGGCTGATGGTATCGCCCGGGTTGAACATCACGCGGGTGATCGGCGAGTCGTTTCTGGCATAGAGGCGGTTTTCACCGGTGGCGGGGAAAAGCAAGGTAACCATACGCACGTCCAGCGCTACCACGGTTCCCAGTCCCAGTTCGCTTTCCGTATCGCTGATCCAGCGTTGACCAAGTGTAAAAGGCATAGTTTGTCGGCTCGATTCTTATTAAGTAAGTCTTATCGCCAGGCAGGTGAGGGCTGGCGACCTGTTTCAAATACTTTTTATTCTCTAATGCTGGTCAGTTAAGACTAACCAATTCCCTCTCCTTGGGGAGAGGGTTAGGGTGAGGGGAAGATCATCGAACTAAAAGCCCCTCACCCCGGCCCTCTCCCACAGGGAGAGGGGGCGCAATTTTCAGCATTGTGCCGAATGGTGATGCACTTTCTGCTTAACTGACTGACATTATGCTATTCCCGGTTTGTTTTCATTTGACGGGCAATAGTTATTCACACCATGAATACGTCATCAATACGGCACGGTGAGTGGTTCAGAATTTGGGAAGGGCGCTATGGTAATGGAAGGCGACGCATTCGTCACCTGCAAAACCCGATGATTTTTCTGACCTGTTCCTACAGCTTAGCTTGTAGGAATAATATCAGAATAGCCCCATCTGCCCGGTCACCAAGGTGGTGAAATCATCGTGCAGAAATGGAAGTATAGCGTCTGCTACCGGTTGTAGCTGACGTTCGAAGTAATGATCGTAATCGATCGCCGAATGTTGGGTTTCCAGCGGCTCTGGCCCGGAGACGGTCATCACGTAGCTAATCCAGCCGCCGTTCTGATACTGCAATGGCCGCCCCTGCTGGCGGTTATAGTCGTCGGCGAGGCGTGCCGCACGCACATGGGGTGGCACGTTGCGTTGATAGTCGCTCAGTTTGCGCCGCAGGCGCTTGCGGTACACCAGTTGATCGTCAAACTCGCCGTTGAGCGTTTTCGCCACGTAGTCACGGACAAAATCCTGATAGGGCAACTGCTTGAAAATCAGCCGGTAAAGCTGCTGTTGGAACTGCTGTGCCAGCGGGGTCCAGTCGCTGCGCACCGTTTCCAGGCCTTTATACACCATCTGTTCGCTGCCGTCTGGTTTGGCTATCAGCCCGGCGTAACGCTTTTTGCTGCCCTGTTCCGCACCGCGAATGGTGGGCATCAGAAAACGGCAGTAGTGGGTTTCAAACTCCAGCTCCAGCGCGTTTTCCAGCCCATACTGCTGTTGCAGATGCTGCTGCCACCACTGATTGACCTGTGCAACCAGCCTGCGGCCGATCTCGGTTGCCTGCTGCTCGCTGTGCGCTTGCTTCAGCCAGACAAAGGTTGAGTCGGTATCGCCGTAGATCACCTGATAGCCTTCTGCCTCAATCAGTTCCCGCGTCTGGCGCATGATTTCATGACCGCGCAGGGTGATCGACGAGGCCAGACGAGGATCGAAGAAGCGGCAGCCGCTCGAGCCCAGCACGCCGTAAAAGGCATTCATAATGATCTTCAGCGCCTGCGACAGCGGCTTGTTCTGCTGGCGTTTGGCCGCCTCGCGCCCTTGCCAGATCTGGCTGACGATGTCGGGCAGGCAGTGCTTGCTGCGCGAGAAACGGGCCTGACGAAAACCGGGGATGGAATCAGCATCGTCAGGGTGCTGCATACCTTCCACCAGCCCAACCGGGTCGATCAGAAAAGTGCGGATGATCGATGGGTACAGGCTTTTGTAGTCCAGCACCAGCACCGAATCATACAGGCCGGGCTGTGAATCCATCACAAAGCCGCCGGGGCTGTGCTCTTCGGGCAGTTCGCCCAGATTGGGGGCCACATAGCCCTGCCGATGCATGCGCGGGATATACAGGTGGCTGAACGCTGCCACCGATCCGCCACTGCGATCGGCCGCCAGCCCGGTGACGGTGGCGCGCTCCAGCAGAAAGGTCAGCAATTCGGTTTTGGCAAAGATGCGCGTTACTAATTCGCAATCTTTCAGGTTGTAGCGCGCCAGCGCGGGTTTGTCTTCGGCAAAGCGCCGATCGATTTCCGCCATGCGCTGATAAGGATTGTCGATCGACTTGCCTTCTCCAAGCAGCGTTTGCGACACCGATTCCAGGCTGAAAGAGGGGAAGTTCCAGGTCGCTGATTTCAGCGCCTCGATGCCGTCGATAATCAAGCGCCCGGCGGCGCTGGCGAAAAAGTGGTTTTGCTTGAAACCGTGCTCGCGCCACTCCAGCAGATTGCCGCCCCGGCCAAAGCGCAGCGGGATCTGGTAGCGTTCGGCGTGTTTTTGCAGCACCCGCAGATCGAACTGCACCAGATTCCAACCGATAATCGCATCGGGATCGTGCTGCTCCAGCCACTGATTTAACCGCTCCAGCAGCTGTGGGCGGCTGTTGCAGTATTCCAGATCGAAATCCAGCGTTTCATTGCCGCCATTGGCCGGGCCGAGCATGTACACCTGGCGCTGGCCGCAGCCTTCCAGCGCGATGGAGTAGAGCTCGCCGTGAGCGGTGGTTTCGATGTCCAACGACACCAGTTTGAGGTTCGGGCGATAGTCCGGTGCCGGTTTCATCTGGCCGTTGAGTAAGGGGCCATTGCCATGGGCTTGGCCGCTGAACCACACCGGTGCGGTGATAAAACGCTCCATCAGATAGCGCTCGGGCGGGCGGATATCGGCCTCATAAACGTTAATGCCGCCTTCTCTCAGCACTTTTTCCAGCTTGATCAACTGGCGGTGTTGGCGGCAATAGAGGCCGACCACCGGGCGGGAATGGAAATCCAGCAGCGGCAAGGGTTTGAGTTCGACATGGCGTTCTTCACGCAGCAGTAACTCGGCGCGCGCTTGCTGCTCGGCAGGGATAAAAGCCACCGAAGGCTGAGGAGCCAGTTTGAGCTGTTGTGGCCCGCTGTCGGTCGCCAACCAGAATTCGACTTCGGTTCCGGCCGGAGTGTCGCGCCAGTGGCGAGTGAGTAGGAAGCCTTGTTGGAGAGATCTCATATACCCTTCGTCTTTCAAGCCGCAGCGTTGTTGGCTGCGTGCGCTTACCCCAGTCACTTACTTGAGTAAGCTCCTGGGGATGCTCGCCCTTGCCGCCTAGCTGCAACTTGAAATCCATTGGGTATATACCCTTCTTCAAGCCGCAGCGTTGTTGGCTGCGTGCGCTTACCCCAGTCACTTACTTGAGTAAGCTCCTGGGGATGCTCGCCCTTGCCGCCTAGCTGCAACTTGAAATCCATTGGGTATACACCCTTCTTCAAGCCGCAGCATTGTTGGTTGCGTGCGCTTACCCCAGTCACTTACTTGAGTAAGCATCCTGGGGATGCTCGCCCTTGCCGCCTAGCTGCAACTTGAAATCCATTGGGTATATACCCTTCTTCAAGCCGCAGCGTTGTTGCGAAATCAAATGAATTTTAGCATGGTCTTTTATACAGTATTTTTTCATGATCGTCTTATCTAAACAAAAGCACATATAATTCATTGGTTGACTCGCTGTGAGGTGAGCCGGACAATCCTTCGCCCACACGCTCTTGCTAACGAACAGAGGTCTAATGGAAGCCTATTTACAGCATCTGATCACTCAGTCATTGGCTTTCACCCTGCTGGTGGTGATGTTAGTGGCGTTTCTGGAGTCACTGGCGCTGGTCGGCCTGCTGCTGCCCGGCACGGTGATGATGGCCAGCATCGGCGCACTGATTGGCAGCGGCAAGGTGGATTTTTACATGGCCTGGGGGGCCGGGATTGTCGGTTGCCTGCTGGGCGACTGGAGTTCCTATTTTATCGGCCGTGCCTTTAAGGGGCCGCTGCACCGCTGGTCATTTCTGCAAAGAAATCGGGCGATGCTGGATAAAACCGAGCATGCGCTGCATCAGCACAGCATGGTTACCGTGTTGATTGGCCGCTTTATTGGCCCAACGCGGCCGTTGGTGCCGATGGTGGCCGGTATGCTCGATCTGCCGCCCTACAAATTCGCCCTACCGAATATCATCGGCTGCCTGACCTGGCCGCCGGTCTATTTCTTCCCCGGCATTCTGGCCGGTGTGGCGATCGATATTCCTAACAGTGATGGCGGCGGTTTATTCAAAGGGTTACTGCTTGAGGTGGCGCTGCTGATTTGTCTGGCAGCTTGGCTGAGCTGGCGCTGGTGGCGTGAAGGTAAACGTGGGGCTGATAAGTTGGCACTCTGGCTTACGCCGCTGCGTCTGCGCGTCGTCTGTGTTGTGAGCTGGGTAGCTGCGCTGGTCAGTTTCTATTATTTGCTGCAACAACCGTTGATGCCGGTTTATCGTCACTTACTGTGGAAGGTGTTGGCGGGTTGAGATACCCGCCAACGGGCAATCGGGGTGCCGTCAATCTTATTGGAAGAACGCTTCCAATTGTTCAAACACCCGCATATCTTCGCTGTGGCGCTTCACCTGCAACACATCTTCCAGCTTTTCTACCTGGCTGATCATCTGCACCAGGCGCTGATCGTCGGCCACCAGCAGCCAGATGCGGCTTTGCGTGCCGTCTTTCAGCGGCATACAGAGGATCCCTTCCACGTTGAACGCGCGACGGGCAAACAGGCCACAAACGTGCGTCATGACACCCGGATGGTTACGCACGGCCAGCTCCAGGATCACCTGCGGATTCTTTTGTAGTGACTGCATGGCTTATTCTCCAATCATTTCGATGTTGGCGGCACCCGGTGGCACCATCGGGTAAACTTTTTCATTGATATCGATCAGCGCATGAATCAGGCATGGGCCAGGGCGCTGGATGGCGGCCATCAGCGCGGCTTCTGGATCTTCCTCTGCGTTCAGATCGCAGGTGTCCAGGCCGAAACCGGCGGCAATTTTCAGGAAGTCGGTACGCTTCGGATAGGTGGCGGCATAGATATGTTGCTGATAAAAAAGGGTTTGCTGCTGATGCACCAGCCCCAGCGCCTGGTTGTTCATCAGGATAATTTTAACGTCCAGATCGTGTTCAACCGCCGTCGCCATTTCCTGAATGTTCATCATCAGGCTGCCGTCACCGGAGAAACACAACACCTTGCGCTGTGGTTCGGCCAATGCAGCGCCGATCGCCGCTGGTAGGCCAAAGCCCATAGTGCCTAAACCGCCGGAGGTCTGCCATTGGCGCGCGCGGCTCAGTGGATACGCCTGCGCAACCCACATCTGATGCTGGCCAACGTCGGTGGTGATAATGGCGTTTTCATCCACGCAGCGCGCGGCGGCTTTCACCAGCCCGTAATGGCTCAGCGGATCCTCAACATTCGGCATGTTGAACGGGAATTCACCCTTCAGATCGTTAACGATTTTCAGCCATGCGCTGCGTGGCTGCGCTTCGATCAGCGGCAGCAGTTGTTGCAGCACCTGACCGACATCGCCATGAATCGCGATATTGGCCTGCTTAACCTTGCCGAGTTCGGCGCGATCGATATCCACGTGGATGATGTCGGCGTTCGGGCAGAACAACTCGGTTTTGCCGATGGCGCGATCGTCGAAACGGGCACCCAGCACGATCAGCAGATCGGCTTCCTGCAAGATAAAGTTGGTGCTGCGCGCCGCATGCATGCCCAGCATCCCCAGCGACAATGGATGTTCTACCGGCATCGCGCCCAGCGCCATCAGCGTCATGGTGGTGGGCAGATTGGCGCGCTCGGCCATCTGCAAGGCGGCTTTATGCGCTTCGCCACTGATAATGCCGCCACCCAGATACAGCACCGGGCGCTTGGCCTGGTTGATCATAGCGGCAGCCTGAGTGACTTGTGCGCTATCAAAGGCAGGTGCGGCATCCGGCACGGCGATCGGCGGCAGCTCATCCAGCTCAATCACTGCGGTTTGCACGTCTTTCGGGACGTCGATCCATACCGGGCCTGGGCGGCCAGATTCGGCAATGCGGAAGGCATCGCAGATCACCTGCGGCAGATCGCGGATATCGCGCACCAGGTGGTTGTATTTGGTAATTGGGATCGAAATACCGTAGGTATCGACTTCCTGAAAGGCGTCGGTGCCGATCATCGAGGAAGGCACCTGGCCGGTAATACACACCAGCGGAATGGAATCGAGCTTGGCATCGGCGATGGCGGTGACCAGATTGGTGGCCCCTGGGCCGCTGGACGAGATGCAGACCGCCGCTTTGCCGTTAGTGCGCGCCATGCCCTGGGCCATAAAACCGGCACCCTGTTCATGACGGGCCAATACGTGCTTGATCACGGTGCTTTGGCTCAGTGCGTCATACAGCGGCAGCGCAGCGCCGCCGGGGATCCCTGCAATGGTGGTAATGCCCTGGCGCTCCAGCAGATGTACGATCAGCTCTGCGCCGGTGAAGCGGTGTTTCTGGTGTGGCGTACCCGAAATTGCCATGTTCCTATCCTTAGTCAAGGCCGGTTCGCATTTCTGGGCAGGGGACTAAAACAAGAAACCCCGCCCGGTTTGCGCCGGCGGGGTTTGGGAATCGATGCGTTGATTCGGACCCTACGGCGCACTGCCGACGACCACCACCACACGCACGACGACTACCGCGGCTGGTAGCGCGGTTGGTAGTAGAGTCGAAGTCAGCGAGGATGTGATCACAGGGAACCTTATCATCAGTAGTAAAAAACAGGATTTTATAAAACCACAGGTGCAAAACTCGCACAACAGGTTTATTAATTCAGCATAAAAAACGCGCCTTGGATCACGTTCTTGCTGCAATGCCCAGCACGCGAGCTGCTGGGGTGCTGCCCTCTATCAACGCCTGGGTTGGGCCGTCGTAATAGATGCGGCCATCCACCACCAGTAAAGTACGGGGGGCGATGTGGGCGGCATCTTCCAGATTGTGTGACACCATTAACAGCGTGAGCTGACGGAGATCGCACACCTCTTGCAGCAGTTGCAGCATCTCATTACGCAGCGCCGGATCGAGCGCGGAGAAAGGTTCGTCGAGCAGCAGAATCGGTTGCTGGCGAATCAGGCAGCGCGCCAATGCGGCACGCTGGCGTTGGCCGCCGGAAAGCTGTGCAGGCAGGCGTTGCAGATGTTCCTCCAGCCCCACCTGCTGGGCGATCTGCGCCAACTGCTGCTTCTGGACGCTATTCAAACGCAGGCCAGGATCCAGCCCCAGCCCGATGTTTTGCGCCACCGTCAAATGTGCAAACAGATTGTTTTCCTGAAACAGCATAGAAACCGGGCGCTTGGCCGGCGACGTAGCGGTGTGGTCGCTGCCGTTCAGCAGAAGTTTGCCACTGGCCGCTGGTAAAAAACCGGCGATCAGGCTGAGCAGGGTGCTTTTACCGGCACCACTTGGCCCCAGCACCGCGACGTGCTCGCCCGGTTGAATGCGCAGGTCAAAACGCATCGGCAGGTGTTCGTACAGGTAGGTCAGTTTTTCAAGCTTTAGCATGGCGGCCCGGTAAGCGTTCAATCAGGGTAAACAGCAGGAAGCACAGTAACAGCAGCAGGGCTGCGGTCACGGCACCGTCGTTGCTGCGGTAAGAACCAATCTGCTGATACAGATAAAAAGGCAGCGTGCGGAACTGTTCGTTGCCGAACAGGGCAACCACGCCGAAATCGCCAATCGACAGCACGCAGGCAAATGCCAGGGCCTGTGCCAGCGGGCGTTTCAGCGCTTTCAGCTCAATCCAGCGCAAACGCTGCCAGCCGTGAATGTCCAGCGACAGGCAAAGAGGATTATAGCGCTCGGCCAGATCGCGCATCGGGTTTTCCAGCACTTTCAACGCGTAAGGTACCGCCATCAGTGCGTTGGTGAGGATCACCAGCGCATAGGGGGATTGCGGCAGCCCGACGGTATCGCTCAGCAGCAGGAAGAAGCCGGTTGCCAGCACAATGCCCGGCATCGCCAGGATCAGCATGCCGCTCAGTTCCAGCATTTGGCCCTGTGCGGGCCGCTGCCGTAGTTTCAGTTCGCGGCTGCTCCACAGCAGCATCATAGTTAGCACCACGCATAGCAGACCGGCACCGAGTGCGATACGCAGCGACGTCAACAGCGCCTGCCACAGTAGCGGCTGTTGCAGCACGCTGATCAGGCGGTGATTGGTTCCGTCGATAATCACCGCCAACAGCGGCGGTAACAGCAATAACAGGGCGGCGCTAATCAGCAGCGTATCGCCGATGCGCCGTCCGCGGCTGTCTTCTGGGTTGCGCCAGCTTTGAGCATGGGTATGGCCGACCGGCAGCGCCTGGTTCAAGCGTTGGCTGAGCACCACCAACCCAAGGCAGCAGGTCAGTTGGATCAGCGCCAGCAGCGCGGCGCGGCTGAGATCGTAGTCGTAACTCAATGCCTGATAGATCGCCAACTCAATGGTGGTGGCCTGTGGCCCACCGCCCAGCGACAGCACGGTGGCAAAACTGGCGAAACACAGCATAAAAATCAATGCGCCGCTGGGCAGGATCTGGCGGCGCAGCGCGGGCCATTCCACAAAGCGGAACTGCTGCCAGCCATTCATCCCCAGTTGTGCCGCCAGTTGGCGCTGTTCCGTGGGGATATTTTCCAGCGCCTGCAACAGTAAACGGCTGGCCAGCGGCAGATTAAAGAACAGATGTGCCAGCAGGATGCCCTGTAGGCCATAGGGCGAGAAACTGTAATGGATCCCTAGCCAACCGCACACCACCGCCAGCCAGCCTTGCTTGCCGTACACGCTCAGGATGCCGAAAACCGCCACCAGCACCGGCAAGACCAGCGTCATGGCGCATAGGCGCAGCAGTAGGTTGCGGCCAGGGAAGCGCCGCCGATAGAGCGCACGAGCCAGCGGGATGGCGGGAAGTACCGAGATCAGGGCCGACAGCAGCGCCTGCCAGAAGGTAAAGCGCACCACGTGCCACAGATAGCTGTCTTGCCATAAGCTACGCCAGTCGCTGCTGGGTGCGTGTCGCCATAAGGAGCCCATCGCCAGCAGTGCGATCAGCCCGATCAGGCCAGCGGCCATCAGCCCCGGCCATAGCCAACGCGGGATCAGTGGCTGACGGCGGTTTGCCATGCCCGTACCCAGTCACCACGCTGTTTTGCCACTTCTTCTGCACTGAATTGCAATGCGGTTTGCGGCACGGTCATCTGTTCAAAACCCGCAGGCAGCGTGGTTTCAATCACCGGGTACATCCAGTTGCCGGTAGGAATGGTGTTCTGGAAGGCTGGCGTAACCATAAACTGCATAAAGCGCTCTGCCAGCTCCGGGTTTTTGCTGGCCTTCAGTTTAGCGGCCACTTCGACTTGCAGGTAATGGCCTTCGCTGAAGTTGGCGGCTGCGTAGCTGTCTTTTTTCTCTTCAATCAGATGGTAAGCCGGGGAGGTGGTATAGCTCAGCACCAGATCGCCTTCGCCTTTCAGGAACAGGCCATAGGCTTCGCTCCAGCCTTTGGTGACGGTAACGGTTTTTTTCGCCAGTTGCTGCCAGGCTTCCGGTGCTTTGTCGCCATACACTTTCTGCATCCACAGCAGCAGGCCGAGCCCCGGCGTGCTGGTGCGCGGATCCTGATAGATGATTTTCCAGGGTTGATCGCTGCTCACCAGCTCTTGCAGGCTTTTCGGCGGGTTTTTCAGTTTGTCTTTGTTGTAAACAAAGGCGAAGTAGCCGTAATCGTAAGGGATGAAGGTGTTGTCCTGCCAGCCACCTGGCACGGTGAGCTTGCCGGTATCAACCTGGCTCTCGGCGAACAGGCCGGTTTGTTTTGCCGCTTGCAGCAGATTGTTGTCCAACCCCAGCACGATATCGGCAGCGCTGTTGTTGCCCTCCATCCGCACGCGGTTGAGCAGTGAAACGCCGTCTTCCAGCGCCACAAATTTCAATTCGCAGTCACAATCGGCCTCGAAGGCTTTTTTAATTGCTGGGCCAGGGCCCCAGTCGGCGGCGAAAGAATCGTAGGTGTAAACCGTCAGCGTAGGCTTGGCCAGCACGGGGGCCGCAGCCAACAGCAATAGGTAAGGCAGGTATTTTTTGACCACTTTGCACTCCTGAAATTTAAGGGGGCAAAGGACTCTGAGGGCGTGAATCCCCATCATCTTTCAAGCCGCAGCGTTGTTAGCTGCAACTTGAAATCTATTGGGGATAAGCGACGCGGTACTCAAATCCCTCCGCCGGTATTGACCGGATCAGGTTCGACGGGTGTACTCTCAGCGGAAAAAAACGTGCTGCGTTTTCATGCAGCGCTCGTTGTTTTCCGCACCCCGTTGAGACGGCGCTATTGTAGAGATTAACGGGCAGTGGTGAAAGAGACTTATGTTTCCGGCGGGGCGAACCAGGCCGATTTAAAATCGAACCACCCAAGGGTATTCATGCGTACCCCGCGCATGCTGCGTTGGCCGTGCAGTTGCAACCAGTGATGGAACAGCGGGTGCAACTGATGGCTGCTGACCAAGCGTTGGCAGAACTCCGCCAGCGGCAAGCGGTTATCGCGCCACAAAGCCGCATCCTCGGCGATATCTTCGCTCAAACAGTGCTGGATTAACGGCGTTTCATACAGCGTGGCAAACAGGGAAAACTCCAGCGGCAGCGTGAAGTTGGCGCTGCCAAGCCATAAATCGCTGTTCGCCTCGCCCTTATGCCAGTCATCGTAGTTGATGATTTGTACGTTAAGCTTGATTCCGTGTTGCGCCAGTAAGGCGGTGATGGCCTGCTGGATGGCGTGGAATTCCGAGTGCTCGCTGTAGAAAGTTAACGTCAGTTCGGTTAGCCCCGCAGGTTTGGGTTGCTGCCCCAATGCGCGGTTATGTAACCAGCGTGGCAGAATGCCGTAGGCCGGTGCCCAATAGCGTTGATATACCGATCCTGCGTGGCTCAGCAGGGCGATCGGGTTGATCAGTTCACTCAGCCAACTGCGGATTTCAGGATTGGCCGCCAGCGTTGAGCGCTGGTCAAACAGCAGGAAATAACAGCCTTCTTCAAGGCGGCTTTCCAACTCATTTTTACCCGTTTCATCCCCCTGCAACTGCACGCCTGAATGCACCAGTTCTTCGGTGACTTCTGGCAGCACCCAGATGTTGACTTCATCAATCAGCGCGCGATAGCCAAAGTAATCATCGAAGGCATGGATCTTCATCTGGCTGCGATGATTGTGCACCACGCTGTAAGGACCGGTGCCGACGGGATGGCGGGCGAAATCCGGCAGGCTCTGCCATTCGCGCGGCAGGATCATGGCATGCACACTGCCCAGCAGCCAGGGCAGCCAGTAGTCCGGGCTGTGCAGATGGACGTCGATCACATAGGGCGTGGGGGAAGTGACTTTATCGATATGGGAAAACAGAGGCTGCGGGATCAGCCGGTTCAGGGAATGGATCACGTCTTCCATCTCTAGCTCGCGGCCATGGTGGAAACGAATCGCCGGGCGCAGATAAAAACGCCAGTGCAAAGGCGTTACTGTCTGCCAGTGGTGGGAAAGATCGGACTCGATTTCCCCATTTTCCTCATTTATGCGCGTTAAACCGTTAAAAATCTGCCGCGCCAGATGGGTTTCTGAACGGCGTAGCGCCGAGCCGGGCAGCAGGTTGTAAAGCTGGCGATAGTAGAGCACGCGCAGGATATGTTTGCCTTGGCGAAAGCTGCGCCCCAGTTGGGAAAGCAGCATCTGGCGCACGGCATTTTTGTCGCCCACCAGCTGTACCAACTGATCAATTTTGTCCTGCTCCAGCAACTCTTCAGCCCGCTGTTGCTGAAGTGCCAGGCCGGTGTATTGGAAACTGAGCTGTGAACGCTTGCCTCGTCCGGCTTCGGCCTGCCAGGTGAGCCAGCCTTGCTGCTGCATTGCGCCTAATAAGGAGCGCACGTGGCGGCGCGAACAACTGAGCACGTCGGCCAGTTCCTGCAACGTGGTTTCTGTGGGTTGGCCATGACAGCGTTGCCACAGGCGGATGAACTGTTGTTGCAAGCGTGAGGTAGACATAAAAGAGGAACTCCAAGGCATCAATCCGTCAATTTATCTTTCCCTATATTACGCCAATAATGGTTTCAGTCCAAAGAGCGGAGGGGCACTTAATGAAGGTTCTCTTAACGAAACAGTTTTATCAGCGTTATTTCACGGCGATTCGCTGCCAGAACGCCGACTGGCTGGAGGTGATCCCGCAACAGACAAGGTTGGATATGCTGGCCCACTTGACCCAGTGGGACATCAATACGCTAAACGATAAGCAATACCGTGAGCGTATCTAGCGCTCATAGCAAAAGTGTTTCTGAGTAATGGTGCTTTTTCACCAGCCAGTGGGGTAACCCACTGGTATTTTTCTCTGACACATCACTTTATTCTGTAATTCCCCTTCTGTAGCATACCCCCGTCGCCCTTCAGGATGCAGGGGTGTTGGCTGCGTTACTCGGCCTATGTAGGGCCCAAGCGCGGTTCAAATCGGTCAAAGACCGATTTGTCGCTCAGTTGCCGCCTACCTGCATCTCGAAGTAGCTTGGGCGTAGGCTTCTTTATTCTCTGGTCAGGGACGCAGGTATGAATGTCAAACGCTGGTTGCCACGCCGTTTTAATCCCGTTTTTGCCGCTTTTCTGATCATCGCCTTTCTTTCCGGCATCGCTGGCGCGTTGCAGGCCCCCACGCTGAGCTTATTTCTCACCACCGAGGTGAAAGTCCGCCCGCTCTGGGTTGGGCTGTTTTATACCCTGAATGCCATCGCCGGGATTATCGTCAGTTTCCTGCTGGCGAAGCGTTCCGACACCCGCGGCGACCGGCGTAAGCTGATCCTGCTGTGCTGCCTGATGGCGGTGGGTAACAGCCTGTTGTTTGCCTTCAATCGCGATTATTTGACGCTGATTACCGCCGGGGTGCTGTTGGCGGCGATCGCCAATACCGCCACGCCGCAGATTTTTGCGCTGGCGCGTGAATATGCCGACAGCTCGGCACGTGAAGTGGTGATGTTCAGCTCGCTGATGCGTGCCCAGCTTTCTTTGGCCTGGGTGATCGGCCCGCCGCTTTCTTTCATGCTGGCGCTGAATTACGGCTTTATGGTGATGTTTCTGGTCGCGGCGTCGATTTTTGTCATCAGCGCGTTGTTGGTGTGGCTGATGCTGCCTTCGGTGCCGCGTGCGCAGGTTGAAATCAGCGTCGATTCACCACCGATTGCGCCGCTCAGTGCCTGGCGCGATCCTGATGTGCGCTTGCTGTTTCTGGCTTCGGTGCTGATGTGGACCTGCAACACCATGTATTTCATTGATATGCCACTGTATATCACTGCCGATCTTGGCCTGCCGGAGAGGTTGGCAGGCCTGCTGATGGGCACTGCGGCGGGGCTGGAAATCCCGGCCATGCTGTTGGCGGGGTACTACGTCAAACGCTTTGGTAAGCGCAACATGATGCTGTTTGCGGTCGCGGCTGGCGTGCTGTTCTATGCCGGGCTGGTGCTGTTCAAGTTCAAGGCCGCACTGATGGTGCTGCAATTATTCAATGCGATCTTCATCGGCATTATTGCCGGGATCGGCATGCTGTATTTCCAGGACCTGATGCCGGGGCGGCCGGGTGCGGCGACCACGCTGTTTACCAACAGTATCTCTACCGGGGTGATCCTGGCTGGCATGCTGCAAGGGGCGTTGGTGGAGAACGTCGGCCACTATGCGGTCTACTGGCTGATTACCCTGCTGGCGATGCTGGCACTGTGGATGTGCGCCAGAGTGCGCGAAGTGTGAAGCTGAACAGTGGCTTACTTGATACATGTCATTGAGAAAATTGCGCCATACTCCCTAAGATGATTATCATCAGAGCGCGAACCTCGCGCTCTTGTCCATCTTGCTGCTGAGATGCCGATCCCGTTGATAAAAGTGGGTATGTTATGGATAAACTAACGCCGCTCAAGCCCGTTCCTTCTCTTGTTGCCGTTATTGTTGCTCTGATTATCTGGTTTGTGATTCCGGTGCCTGAAGGGGTTGCCCCCAATGCCTGGCATTTGCTGGCGCTGTTTATTGGTACCATCGTTGCCATTATTGGCAAGGCGATGCCGATTGGCGCGGTTTCGATTATTGCCATTGCGCTGGTGGCAGTGACCGGCGTCACCAATCCCGGGAAGCCTGCGGCCGCTCTGGATGATGCACTCAGTGGCTTCTCCAATCAGCTAATCTGGCTGATCGGCTTTGCGATCATGATCTCCCTCAGCCTGAATAAAACCGGCTTGGGCGCGCGCATTGGCTACTACTTTATCTCGCTGTTCGGCAAAAAGACGCTGGGGATCGCCTATGCGCTGACCATGGCAGAAACGGTGCTGGCACCGGTGACGCCAAGTAACACCGCCCGCGGTGGCGGGATCATCCACCCGATCATGAAGTCGATCGCCGACAGTTTTGGCTCTAAACCGGAGCTGAATACCTCTGGCACCATTGGCCGCTACTTGGCGTTGGTGAACTACAACATCAACCCGATCACTTCGGCGATGTTTATCACCGCAACTGCGCCGAACCCGTTGGTCGTCAACCTGATCGCTAAAGGGGCCGGATCTGAATTTGAACTGACCTGGTCGATGTGGGCGATCGCCGCATTGGTACCGGCGATCTGTTCGCTGATCGTGATGCCGCTGGTGGTTTATCTGCTGTATCCGCCGGAAATTAAAAGCACCCCGGATGCGCCGCGTTTTGCGCAGGAAAAGCTGCAAGTGCTTGGGAGAATAACGCTGGCAGAGAAAATCACGCTGGGCGTGTTTGCCCTGTTGCTGGTGCTGTGGGCCGGGGTTCCCGCCATGATCTTTGGCCCGGAACTGGCGGTGAACCCAACCACCGCAGCGGTTATTGGTTTGGCAATCTTACTGATGACCGGCGTGCTGAGCTGGGATGACGTGCTGAAACACAAAGGCGCCTGGGATACGGTCGTATGGTTCGCCGCACTGGTGATGATGGCGACCTTCCTCGGTAAGCTCGGGCTGATTGGCTGGCTGTCGAAGACCGTCGGAACGGGTATTGATAATATGGGGATGAGCTGGGTTGGCGGGACGATACTGCTGACGCTTATCTATCTGTATTCGCACTATTTCTTTGCCAGTACCACCGCCCACGTTACCGCGATGTTTGCCGCCTTCTTTGCCGCCGGTATTGCTTTGGGCGCGCCGCCTGCGCTGCTTGGCCTGATTCTGGCATTCTCTTCGTCGCTGATGATGTCTTTGACCCACTATGCTACCGGTACCGCGCCGATTATCTTTGGTTCTGGTTATGCCACGCTGGGGGAATGGTGGAAAACCGGCTTTGTGATGAGCGTGGTCAACCTGCTGATCTGGATGGTGGTTGGCGGGCTGTGGTGGAAATGGTTGGGCTATTGGTAATACCCGTCATACTTGAAGCTGCTGCTGTGTTGGCTGCGTAAGCTCACCCCTGTCACTTAGTTATCTAAGCTCCAGGGGATTATGAGCCTCATGACTGAGGCTCACCCTGCGGGCCAGCGCAAGCGCTGTTCAAATCGGTCTGCGACCGATTTGTCTCTTACTTGCCGCCTTGCCGCAGCTCCAATTATTTAGGGTATTACAGAGGATTAGTTCAGAAACGCCAACTGCTGGGCCTCGAAGCGTGAAATTTCCGCTTCGTGTTGCAGCGTCAGACCGATGCTGTCCAAGCCGTTAATCATGCAGTGGCGGCGGAAGCTGTCGATCTCAAACGAATAGCTTTTGCCTCCGGCATTCACCGTCTGGTTTTCCAGATCCACCACAAACTCGATCCCTTCGTTCTCTGCCACCAGCTTGAACAGCGTGTCGACATCCTGCTCACTCAAACGGACCGGCAGTAGCTGACTGTTGAACGAGTTGCCGTAGAAGATATCGGCGAAGCTCGGTGCAATCACCACTTTAAAACCGTAATCGGCCAGCGCCCAAGGCGCGTGCTCGCGGGAAGAGCCACAGCCAAAGTTTTCGCGTGCTAACAGGATGCTGGCCCCTTGGTAGCGCGGTTTATTCAGGATGAACTCTGGGTTAGGCTGCTGACCGGCATCATCCAGAAAACGCCAGTCGTTGAACAGGTGCTGACCAAAACCGGTACGGGTTACTTTCTGCAGAAACTGCTTCGGGATAATGGCGTCGGTATCGACGTTAGCCGCATCCAGAGGCACCACTAAACCGGTATGTTGAGTAAATTTAGCCACGGTGGTGCTCCCTAGTGTTTTTCATGAATATGGTGCAGTTCACGGACATCGGCAAAATGGCCAGTCACGGCAGCGGCAGCCGCCATCGCCGGGCTGACCAGATGGGTACGCCCACCACGGCCCTGACGCCCTTCGAAGTTACGGTTGCTGGTGGACGCGCAGCGCTCGCCGGGGTTCAAGCGATCGTTATTCATCGCCAGACACATAGAGCAGCCTGGCAAGCGCCATTCAAAACCGGCTTCGATAAAGATCTGATCCAGCCCTTCGGCTTCCGCCTGGGCTTTCACCGGGCCGGAGCCTGGGACCACAATCGCTTGCACGCCGTTAGCGACTTTACGCCCTTTGGCAATTGCTGCCGCTGCGCGCAGATCTTCGATGCGTGAGTTGGTGCAGGAACCGATAAACACTTTATCGATCGCCACCTCGGTCAGTTTGATACCGGGTTTCAGATCCATATAGGCCAGCGCCTTTTCGGCAGACGCGCGCTCAACCGGATCGCTGAAGGATTCTGGTGCCGGGATCGCCTGATTAACGGCGATAACCTGGCCGGGGTTGGTTCCCCAGGTGACTTGCGGTGCAATCTCTTCAGCGCGCAGGGTGACGACGGTATCGAACTTGGCGTCGGTGTCAGATTTCAGCGTGCGCCAGTAGGCAACTGCCTGTTCCCAGTTGGCTCCGGTCGGCGCAAACTGGCGGCCCTTCAGGTAATTGAAGGTGGTGTCGTCTGGCGCCACCAGGCCTGCTTTAGCTCCCATTTCAATCGCCATGTTGCACAGCGTCATGCGGCCTTCCATGCTCAACGCTTCGATCGCTTTACCGCAGAACTCGACGACGTGGCCGGTACCGCCCGCACTGCCGGTTTTACCAATAATGGCCAGCACGATGTCTTTGGCAGTAATGCCTTCTGCGGCATCGCCGGTCACTTCAATCTTCATGGTCTTGGCGCGGCCCTGTTTCAGGGTTTGCGTTGCCAGCACATGTTCAACTTCCGACGTGCCGATACCGAAGGCCAGTGAGCCAAACGCGCCGTGGGTGGCGGTATGGGAGTCGCCACACACAATGGTCATGCCCGGCAGCGTCATGCCCTGCTCAGGGCCGATAACGTGCACAATGCCTTGGAACGGGTGATTCAGGTCGTACAGCGAGATACCGAACTCCGCACAGTTCTTGATCAGCTCCTGCATCTGGATGCGCGCCATTTCGCCGCTGGCATTGATGTCTTTGGTCTGGGTGGAAACGTTGTGATCCATGGTGGCAAAGGTTTTGCCCGGCTGGCGCACTTTACGCCCCATCGCGCGCAGGCCATCAAACGCCTGCGGAGAAGTGACTTCATGCACCAGGTGGCGATCGATGTACAGCAGCGGCGTTTCGTTCGGTGCTTCATGCACCACGTGGGCATCGTACAGTTTCTGATATAAGGTCTTGGCCATGATTTATGCCCCCTGAGCCACGAAGCGGGCAATGATGTCGCCCATTTCACTGGTGCCGATCGCTTTGCCGTCACCGGCCAGATCGGCAGTGCGGTAACCCTGTTCCAGCGCCTGATTGATGGCGTGCTCAATGGCGTCTGCGGCTTCATCGGCACCCAGGCTGTAACGCAGCAGCAGGGCTGCGGACAGAATTTGTGCGATTGGGTTGGCAATGTTTTTGCCTGCGATGTCCGGTGCGGAGCCACCCGCGGGTTCAAACAGACCGAAGCCTTGTTCGTTCAGGCTGGCGGAAGGCAGCATCCCCATGGAGCCGGTGATCATCGCGCATTCATCAGACAGAATATCGCCGAACAGGTTGGAGCACAGCAGCACGTCGAACTGGGACGGATCCTTGATCAACTGCATGGTGGCGTTGTCGATATACATATGCGACAGCGACACGTCTGGGTAATCTTTAGCGACCTGAGTCACCACTTCACGCCACAGGATCGAACTTTGCAGCACGTTGGCTTTATCGATAGAAGTCACTTTGCTGCGGCGCTTGCGGGCTGATTCAAAGGCGATACGCGCAATACGTTCGATCTCAAAGCGGTGATACACTTCGGTATCGAAAGCACGCTCATGCATGCCTTGGCCTTCACGGCCCTTCGGTTGCCCGAAGTAGATGCCGCCGGTCAGTTCACGTACGCACAGAATATCGAAGCCGCGGGCTGAGATGTCGGCCCGCAGCGGGCAGAAATCTTCCAGCCCCTGATACAGACGCGCCGGACGCAGGTTGCTGAACAGCTTGAAGTGTTTACGCAGCGGCAGCAGCGCACCGCGCTCAGGCTGCTCTGCCGGTGGCAGGTTTTCCCACTTAGGGCCACCGACCGAGCCGAACAGAATGGCATCGGCCTGTTCACAACCGGCGAGAGTGGCCGCTGGCAGCGGGCTGCCGTGGCGATCGATGGCAATGCCCCCGACGTCATACTCTGACTGGGTGATGCGGATACCAAAACGCTGGCGTACTGCGTCCAATACTTTGTGGGCTTGGGCCATTACTTCCGGGCCGATTCCGTCTCCGGGCAAGACGGCAATGTGGTAAGTCTTCGTCATGTTCACACCGTTTCCTGATTATTTTGTTGTTTGGTTTGCTGCAAGCGCTGTTTTTCTTTTTCTACCTGCTGTGAGCGCCAGATATTATTTAATACGTGAATCATTGCCTTGGCGGAAGATTCGACGATGTCGGTAGCCAAGCCTACGCCATGGAAACGGCGGCCTTGGTAAGACACGACGATATCAACCTGGCCGAGTGCGTCGCGGCCCTGGCCTTTAGCGGTCAACTGGTATTTCACCAGTTCGATCGGGTATTCGGTGATACGGTTAATTGCTTGATACACCGCGTCCACCGGGCCGTTACCGGTTGCCGCTTCGGCTTTTTCTTCATCGCCACAGATCAACTTGACCGAGGCGGTAGCCATAATACTGCTGCCAGACTGTACGCTGAAGTAGCCCAGGCTGAAATGTTCGGGTTCTTCCTGCTGTTTGTTGATAAAGGCCAACGCTTCCAGATCGTAATCGAACACCTGGCCTTTTTTGTCGGCCAGTTTCAGGAAGGCCGCATACAGTACGTCCAGATTGTAATCCTGCTCCTTGTAGCCCATCTCTTCCATACGGTGTTTAACTGCTGCACGGCCAGAACGTGAGGTCAGGTTCAGCTGTACGTCTTTCAGACCGATGGTCTGCGGGGTCATGATTTCGTAGTTTTCGCGATTTTTCAGTACGCCATCCTGATGGATACCGGAGGAGTGGGCGAACGCGTTGGAACCGACGATAGCTTTGTTGGCAGGAATGGGCATGTTGCACAGTTGGCTGACCAACTGGCTGGTACGGTAAATTTCCTGATGATTGATATTGGTGTGCACATTCATGATGTCCTGGCGAACTTTGATCGCCATGATCACCTCTTCCAGTGAACAGTTACCGGCGCGCTCACCGATACCGTTCAATGTGCCTTCTACCTGGCGAGCACCGGCCTGCACTGCTGCGATGGAGTTGCCGACTGCCATGCCCAGATCGTCGTGACAGTGAACGGAAATAATCGCTTTATCAATGTTAGGCACGCGATCATACAAGGTGGTGATAATGCCGCCGAACTGGTTGGGGGTGGTATAACCAACCGTATCGGGAATGTTGATGGTGGTGGCACCGGCGTTGATGGCGGCTTCCACCACGCGACACAGGTTATCAATCGGTGTACGGCCAGCATCTTCACAGGAGAATTCAACATCATCCGTATAGTTGCGCGCACGTTTCACCGAGCGCACCGCCATCTCCAGCACTTCGTCAAATGAGCGCTTTAATTTTGATTCGATGTGCAGGGTGGAGGTGGCCAGGAATACGTGGATACGGAAAGCTTCGGCAACGCGCAGTGCTTCGGCCGCTACGTCAATGTCTTTGTCCACACAGCGGGCCAAGCCACAGACGCAGCTGTTTTTGATCTGGCGGGCAATAGTTTGTACCGATTCAAAATCCCCCGGAGAAGAGACCGGGAAGCCGACTTCCATCACGTCGACACCCATTCTTTCCAGCGCCATGGCGATCTGAATTTTTTCTTTCACACTCAGGCTGGCTTGCAGTGCCTGTTCGCCGTCACGCAATGTGGTATCGAAAATAATGACTTGTTGGCTCATTTGATAGTTCCTTATCGTGTTTGTTTCACGCTAAGCGGGCAAAAAAAAACCCGCGCACTAGCGCGGGTTTTTACAGGTGATGGGCTGAATCAGTTCTGAACTCCGTCCACCAACATACCGCGCAAAGAAGATGCGTTAAGTAGTAGGCCTAGTAGACGATGAGTACGGATCATTGAGGTCAGCTTCTCTAAAAATGTTTTCGTTGCCTAATTTGATACTTTATTGGCTGTGTGATGTCAACATTTGATTGATAACCGGGCGATCGCAGGGACTCAGATAAGGAGTAAGGGCGACAGACGAAAGCTCGGTAAAAAAACCGATCAAGAGGTCAAAAAACGCGTCATTTTTGCGAGTTTTTTAGCATAAATGACATGAATCCCGTGCTACTAGATTGATTCTTAATGTCGCTCAGTTAGAATTCCCAGTGCGAAAAGATGAGGAAGCACAGGCTTGGACGTGAAATTGACGACAGAATTGCATTCATTGGCTGAATTAGTGTAATTTATTAATTCATTTTATGTATTTAATCTGAAATGCCGACGCATCAGAGGCAATTAAGTCACATCAAAGGTACCTATTTTGAGATCTCATTATTGTCCATTATCTCATTTTATGGTCTGATTCAATATGACTATGGATGTCTGCTTGGTGCCCATTACTTGAGCGTGAAACCTGCCAACATGTTTGCATGCCGTCATTGTTTTCCGACCTGAAGTGTGTCGGGCGTTACGCACAGCGTGTAAGTACTCGCCGTTGTGTCATGTTTTTATAGGATGATGCTCGATTGTTATCCGACGTGGATAGTCAATAGGGATAACTAATTTCGCCGTGTGGGAATAACGTAATGTTACTTTTGACATGATATTCCCCTGCGCGCTGGCGGAATTATCTACATGGGACTTAGTGGAGTTAGATATGTCTGAATATAATTCAGGAACTGTCTTAGAAAAAGAAAACAGCGATATTCATTTGCGTAGCGTGGATCTTAATTTACTGACTGTTTTTGATGCGGTTATGCAAATGCAGAATATTACTCGCGCTGCCAATTCGTTGGGTATGTCGCAACCCGCAGTGAGTAATGCCGTCGCGCGTTTAAAAGTTATGTTCAATGATGAACTGTTTGTGCGTTTTGGCCGCGGCATTCAGCCTACCATGCGGGCGCGCCAGCTTTTTGGGCCGGTACGCCAAGCGTTGCAGTTGGTTCAGAATGAGTTGCCAGGTTCAGGTTTTGATGCCTTGACCAGTGAACGTACTTTTACGCTTTCTATCTGCAGCCCGTTGGATATTCGCCTTACGGCCAAGATAATTAACAACGTCAAGAATATGGCACCTAATGTGCGGTTGCAGGCAAAATCCTATCTGAACAATAACATTGAGCATCAGCTGCGTTATCAGGAAACTGAATTTGTTATTGGTTATACCCGTTTTGAACATCCTGAATTTCAAAACATCGCTTTATTTGAAGATGAATTAAGCCTGGTTGCGGCACAGTCACACCCACGCTTGATGAACAGCGTTACCCAAGAGCAAATGCTGGTTGAACAGCATGCGGTCATATCGTTAGAGCGTTTCTGCTCCTTTAGTAAACCCTACTATGTTGAAGAGGCCGCACAGCGTGGTATCACTCAGCAATGTACCGATCTGTTCAGCGTGCTGAATATCGTCGCAATGACAGAGATGGTGGCTATTACCCCACGTTGGTTTGCTGAGCAACATGCACAAGCGTTACAACTAAAAATCATGTCATTACCGTGGGATAGGAAAAATGCCACCTGTTATCTTTCCTGGCACGAATCTGCCGAACGAGATAAAGGTCACCAATGGATGAAATCTGTTCTGAGCCAGTCTGAGTTATTGCGTTAATCTCGCGCTTTATTAACCCGACGTACTTGCGTGTACTTCGGGTTAATAGTTCAGAGTTATTACTCATAATGAGAAAATGCCTAGTTTATATCTAAGAGAAGTCTTATTATTTTTTTCTTCCACATCTTTTTTGCCGTATTTTAATAGATTTCTATTTATGAAATTAAATTCTGTATTAAATATCATACTTGGAACTTTAACCTACTAGCCGTTCGTCAGTTTTCCTTCTCATTTGTTAGCCCATAATTAAACCTTCCGTTAGCTATCGCTGTTCAATATCAGGGCTTCATACTTCAAGTTGCTTGGGTGTTGGCTGCGTCCGATTACTCGGCTCCTCCCCCCTTTGGGGCCGCTGCAAGCAGCGTTCAATTCTGCTCCCGGCAGAGTTGTCGCACCAGTCACAGAGTTATCTATGCTCTTGGCGACTTTCGGACTGGCCGCCTACAAGCAACTCAAATTATTTTGGGTATAAACAGACGTCACGCAAGTTTTAGCTCACACTTCTACGCTGAAATCTCTTTTCCGAGCAGCGGAGAGTAGGTAGACTGCGAAAAAAAAGTAAACACGTGTAAGCTGAGATAGAGGAACTTGCGTTCCGATCACGGTTGACCGTTTGATTAATTTCAGGCTTAGAGCGCTATGATCAATAAGTTGCAGCACTATCATCTGGTCCAACGTATACAGCATCAAATTTCTCAGCGTGCTGACTGCATTGCTTTTCGCCAGTGGTCCCCCCATGGTGAAACTCAATTGACCTGGTCGCAGGTGGGTACTCATGTAAACCATATTGCCAGCGCGCTTTTGGCTCTTGGCGCTGATGTGCAGGAACGCATTGCGATCTTTGCTAATAATTGCATGGCTTGGTCGTTGGCCGATCTGGCTATTCTGCAATTGCGTGCTGTCAGTGTGCCGCTGTACGCCACCAATACCGCAGCACAGGCCGCTTTTATCATCAATGATGCCGATATTCGCATTGTATTTGTCGGTGCGCAGGCACAGTTGGATGCTGCCATTGCGCTGCGCGGTGTATGCCCACAACTCACCCATATTATTGTTTTTGATGACGCTGCCGATTTGCGCGGTTGCGAAATTGCGCAGTATCTGAGCCACTTTGAACGTGAGGCCGATGTCGAACGTTTTGATACCGCGCGTCAGGAAAGGATTGCTGATAGCTGCCTGCAAGATTTATTCACTTTGATTTACACCTCCGGCACCACCGGTGAACCGAAGGGCGTGATGCTGGATTACCGCAATATGGCGGCGCAACTCCAGTTGCATGACGATCGTCTGACGGTAACGGAGGACGATGTTTCACTCAGTTTCCTGCCGATGTCGCATGTTTTTGAACGAGCCTGGAGCTTCTTCATCATGCATTCCGGCGCTCAGAACGTTTATCTGCCGAATACCGACTGGGTGCGTGAGGCGATGGCTGAAGTACGGCCAACCCTGATGTGCGCGGTGCCGCGTTTTTATGAAAAAATCTTCAGTGCGGTACATGAGAAGGTGGCGCGGGCACCTTGGCTGCGTCGTGCTTTGTTCCACTGGGCGATCGTCTGCGGTGAGCGTAAGTTTTTGCAAGAACGCGCAGGCAAGCCGCTTGGCAAGTTGTTCGATCTCTCCCACCGTTGGGCGGATAAGCTGGTGCTGAGTAAACTGCGTGCGATTTTGGGCGGTCGGGTACGTTTCTTACCCGCGGCCGGAGCCAAACTGGATGACAACGTCATTCTGTTCTTTGAGGCGATGGGCGTTAACATCAAGTACGGTTACGGGATGACGGAAACCTGTGCCACGGTCTCCTGTTGGGAAGAGAATAATTTCCGCTTTGGTTCGATCGGTAAACCCTTGCCGGGTGTGGAAGTGCGCATTGCTGAGGAGAATGAGATCCAGGTGCGCGGGCCGATCGTGATGCGTGGTTATTTCAACAAGCCGCTGGAAACTGCCGATACCTTTACCGCTGATGGTTGGTTAAAAACCGGTGATGCCGGCATGATCGATGAAAATGGCAACCTGTTTATTACCGAACGCCTGAAGGATTTGATGAAAACCTCCGGCGGTAAGTATATTGCCCCACAAATGCTGGAGGGCACGCTGGCGCAGGATCGTTTTATTGAACAGGTGGCAATCATTGCCGATGCGCGCAAGTTTGTTTCCGCACTGATTGTGCCGAGTTTTGAATCGCTGGAAGATTATGCACGATCGATTAACCTGAAGTATCAGGATCGACTCGAACTGCTGCGCAATAGCCATATCATTGAAATGTTTGAAACCCGGCTGCGTGAGATGCAAAAAGAGCTGGCACTGTTTGAGCAGGTGAAAAAGTTTACTCTATTGCCCGCTGCCTTTTCCATGGAACTGGGTGAACTTACGCCGACGCTGAAGCTGCGGCGTAAGGTGATCCTTCAGCGTTACCAGAATGAGATTGAATCGATGTATCGGGAAAAATGATGAGGTTGCCGCTTGACGGTTTTTCTCGGTGAGAAATCCATCATACCTCTCATCTAATATCGCTCTGTAATTTCCAGAATTTCCGAAACAATGCCTAGCTGTTATTCCTTATGGCTAGTGTATTGTTTCTGTAAATCATCTATCCCCAGTCTAATGGCAATAACCTTGTTGTTAATAAGTTGTTTTGCCGTTTGCCTGCCTCATATTCTAACGTTATGTTAGGCTGTAGCGCGGCATTGAGCGCCGCTGACACTGCTCAATGTCACGTTACAATCAGACCATCCATCAATTTTGGGGGCATTGCCCCACAGCAGGCGCTTCGTTCCAGCGCCAGACAAGTATTAAGTAAGCCTGGAGGCAAACCCATGGAGATGTTGTCAGGAGCCGAGATGGTCGTCCGATCGTTGATCGATCAGGGCGTTAAACATGTATTCGGCTATCCGGGCGGGGCGGTACTCGATATCTATGACGCCCTGCACACGGTAGGCGGAATCGATCACATTCTGGTGCGGCATGAACAGGGTGCAGTGCATATGGCCGATGGCTATGCGCGTGCTACCGGTGAAGTGGGGGTGGTTCTGGTCACTTCCGGCCCGGGTGCGACCAATGCGATTACCGGTATCGCCACGGCCTATATGGACTCCATCCCAATGGTGGTGCTTTCCGGCCAGGTTCCCAGCTCGCTGATTGGTTACGATGCCTTCCAGGAGTGCGATATGGTGGGGATCTCCCGCCCGGTGGTAAAGCATAGCTTCTTGGTCAAACGCACTGAAGATATTCCTTCCGTATTGAAGAAAGCGTTCTATCTGGCTTCTACCGGCCGCCCAGGCCCGGTAGTGATCGATCTGCCTAAAGATATCGTCGGCCCGGCGGTAAGAATGCCTTATGCCTATCCGAAAGAAGTCAGCATGCGTTCTTATCACCCAACGGTGCAAGGGCATCGTGGGCAGATAAAGCGTGCATTACAGACCATTCTGGCGGCAAAAAAGCCGGTGATGTACGTGGGTGGCGGGGCGATCAATTCAGGCTGCCATGAAGAATTGCTGCAACTGGCGGAAAAACTGAATCTGCCGGTGACCTGCACGCTGATGGGATTGGGCGCTTTCCCTGGCACGCATCGGCAAAGCGTGGGCATGCTGGGTATGCACGGTACTTATGAAGCCAACAACACCATGCATAACTCCGATGTGATCTTTGCCGTCGGGGTGCGTTTTGACGATCGTACCACCAACAACCTGATTAAATATTGTCCGGACGCTACCGTGCTGCATATTGATATCGACCCGACTTCGATTTCCAAAACGGTCGATGCTGATATTCCTATCGTGGGTGATGCTAAACAGGTTCTGGTGCAAATGCTGGAACTGTTGGCGCAGAGTGATAAAGCGCAGGATTTCGATGCGCTGCGCGATTGGTGGCAATCCATCGAACAGTGGCGGGCACGCGATTGTCTGGGTTACGACAAGAACAGTGGCACCATCAAGCCTCAGGCGGTGATTGAAACCTTGCACCGGCTGACCAAAGGCGATGCCTATGTCACTTCTGACGTGGGTCAACATCAGATGTTTGCCGCGCTCTATTATCCGTTTGATAAACCACGCCGTTGGATCAACTCCGGCGGTTTGGGCACCATGGGCTTTGGCCTGCCAGCGGCGCTCGGGGTGAAGCTGGCGCTGCCGGAAGAAACCGTGGTGTGCGTGACCGGTGATGGCAGTATCCAGATGAACATTCAGGAGCTGTCTACCGCTCTGCAATACAACCTGCCGGTGATTGTGCTCAATCTGAATAACGGCTATCTGGGCATGGTGAAGCAGTGGCAGGATATGATCTACTCTGGCCGCCACTCCCAGTCCTACATGAATTCGCTGCCGGACTTTGTAAAACTGGCGGAGGCTTACGGCCATGTGGGGATTGCCATTCGCACGCCAGATGAGCTGGAAAGCAAGTTGGCACAGGCGCTGGCCGAGAAAGAGCGGCTGGTATTTGTCGATGTTACCGTCGATGAAACCGAACATGTTTACCCAATGCAAATCCGCGGTGGAAGCATGGACGATATGTGGTTAAGCAAAACGGAGAGAACCTGATGAGGCGCCGTATTTTATCTGTACTACTGGAAAACGAATCCGGTGCGTTGTCGCGCGTGGTAGGGCTGTTCTCCCAGCGTGGCTATAACATTGAAAGCCTGACGGTAGCGCCGACCGACGATCCTACTCTGTCACGCATGACCATTCAGACCGTTGGTGACGAAAAGGTGCTGGAGCAGATTGAAAAGCAGCTGCACAAACTGGTCGACGTGCTGCGCGTTAGCGAACTGGTCCAAGGGGCGCACGTTGAGCGTGAAATCATGCTGGTGAAATTGCAGGCCAGCGGTTACGGGCGTGAAGAAGTGAAGCGCAGTACGGACATTTTCCGCGGTCAGATTGTGGATGTCACGGCTTCGCTGTATACCGTCCAACTGGCTGGTACCAGCGACAAACTCGATGCGTTCCTCAATGCCGTGCGTGAAGTGGCTGAAATTGTTGAAGTCGCACGTTCAGGGATTGTGGGTGTTTCGCGCGGTGATAAAATCATGCGCTAGCCAAGCCGAATTTTAGCTGGCTAACGAGAGGGTGTAGCTTCACGGCTACGCCCTTTCTTTTTTACTTTTTGCCCATTTGCTGGCACCTTTCTGCAAAAGCGGTTGCTCGGCTGGGTTTTCTGCTGTTAGATCCAAAGACTGGGTTGAATAACCATAGTGATTATTATGGTTACTCGCTATCTTCCCTCTTTCAAACCGCAGCGTTGTTTAGCCGTGATCTGAGAGTGAAAGACTAAAACCGCACTCTTTATTTCTACTTTATTTTCAGCGTCATTAAGGGGTTAACGTGAAACTGGATGAAATCGCGCGTCTCGCAGGCGTTTCGCGCACTACGGCCAGTTATGTCATCAACGGCAAGGCGAAGCAGTATCGTGTCAGCGATAAAACCGTCGAAAAAGTGATGGCCGTGGTCAGGGAGCACAACTATCACCCGAATGCTGTCGCGGCAGGGCTACGCGCTGGCCGCACCCGCTCAATCGGCCTGGTGATACCGGATCTTGAAAATACCAGCTATACCCGCATTGCTAACTATCTGGAACGCCAGGCGCGCCAGCGGGGTTATCAACTGTTGATCGCCTGTTCGGAAGATCAGCCGGACAACGAAATGCGCTGTGTTGAACATCTGCTGCAACGCCAGGTGGATGCGATCATTGTGTCTACCGCGTTGCCGCCGGAGCATCCTTTCTATCAGCGCTGGGCCAACGATCCTTTCCCGATCATTGCGTTAGACCGTGCGCTGGATCGTGAACATTTCATCAGCGTGGTCGGGGCCGATCAGGAAGACTCCCTAGCGCTGGCGCAGGAGTTACGTAGCTTCCCGGCCGAGTCAGTGCTGTATATTGGGGCACTGCCGGAGCTTTCGGTGAGTTTTCTGCGTGAGCAAGGGTTCCGCCAGGCTTGGCAGGATGATGAGCGCCATGTGGACTATCTGTATGCCAATAGCTACGAACGCGAGGCCGCTGGAGCCCTGTTTGCCGAATGGCTGAAAACCCACCCAATGCCGCAGGCACTGTTTACCACCTCTTTCTCCCTGTTGCAGGGGGTGATGGATGTGACGCTGAAAAAATTTGGGCGTTTACCGACGGATCTGGCTATTGCCACCTTTGGTGATCATGAGCTGCTGGATTTCTTGGAATGCCCGGTGCTTGCCGTGGCACAGCGCCACCGTGATGTGGCTGAGCGGGTGTTGGAACTGGTTCTGGCCAGCCTTGATGAACCACGTAAACCGAAACCGGGCATGACGCGCATTCGTCGTAACCTGTTCCGCCGTGGCAGCTTGAGCCGGAAATAAGTCTACAGTACAGGGGGCCAGCAAGTTGGGCCCCTGTTTTTATACATATCCCACGACCCGGAACAGCCGGCGGCAATACTCCAGAAAATAGCCGTACACCACCCCCATTGCCATCGATACCACCGCATTACTGGCTACCGCTGCCATAATTTGTTGCCCATCAGCCCCCACGCTCCACAGAATTGCCGCGTAAACCGGTGACTGAAAACTGACATAGGCCAGAAGATCGGCCAGATTGCGCAGTAAAAACTGCCCACGTGGGAAATGGCGAGCCGTAGCGATAAAAAAGTCGCGATAGCGGCCATACGGCCAGGCAATAAGAATGTTGACGGGAATCGACAATAAGCGGGAAGAGAGAGATTGGCTGAAACTCATGCCAGAAATCAGGATTTCAATCGCCATGCCTGCCAGAAAGCAGTACACCACCAAGGCAAAAGTATCGGCGGCGGCGCTGCGTAAGCGTGAAGCAGGTGAAAACATGGGGTGAGCTCCTGTGTATTAGGTTAATGCTTTTACTTTAAATGTTAATTTGGTGTAATAATCCTTAATTTAAAACAAAACCAGTTTACTAAACTACATTGGTTATTTTAACTAGCTCAATATTTTTATTTTTAACAATTGAGTGGTTTTTGTCCTGACGGAATGCGCCAAAATACAGTTTGGAGGGATTAAAAATGGGAGATATCAACAAAGTTATTAGAAACAGTATGTTGCGATTTTTTTCTTGGTTTGGATGCTAAAAGGCGATTTACACAGCAACAAATAGAAATGTAAAAAAGTGCAACCTGAATTGTAAGTGAGTATTTTGGGAATAATCCCACTCAATTAACTGAAAGTGGAATTGGTAAGCCTTGCAATATCCGCTCAATATATTTTTTCTGTGTGTCCTTCATTGATGGGATAATTGACGTAAAATAGCGCCCGGCTTACGGCGAAATATTTATCGAGTGTTATTAAGTCAATGGCTTATAACACATAACTGTAGGCCAGCAACGTGAAGCCAGGCCTTGGCGGACGCGGCTTGCCGCAGAGTGGCAACCGGTGATTGTCCGGTTTGAAAGTGAGACCTGGATTGCAGAAGGAAGTAATGAGTTAATTAATCACCAATTTGTGAGTTTTTTAATCACCTTATTGCCGTTTAGAAAATTCTTCCCGTTTATCATGGTGTTAATTTTTATTCGTTTAATAAATAGAGTTCCTTTCGTGAGTCAGCCCCCAGAATGAACACTGAAATATTGCCAAAGCGCTGCCGCTCTGGCTTGACAAGGTTTTCATACCCTCCGTAAACTCTAATGTGTGGTAATTTGTGGGGGAAAGTGGTGAAAAAGGTCACGAGGGGGTAGCTCAGGTATGTTCCGTGGAGCAACGATGGTTAACCTCGACAGTAAAGGGCGGCTTGCCGTACCTACCCGTTATCGGGATTTACTGAATGAGGAGTCGCAAGGCCAAATGGTTTGTACCATTGACCTCCATCAGCCCTGCCTGCTGCTTTACCCATTACCCCAATGGGAAATTATCGAACAGAAATTGTCCCGTCTTTCGAGCATGAATCCCGCCGAGCGCCGCGTTCAGCGCTTACTTTTAGGGCATGCCAGCGAGTGTCAGATGGATGGTGCCGGTCGGTTGCTGTTAGCCAGTACGCTGCGCCAACACGCCGGGCTGACGAAAGAAGTGATGCTGGTCGGGCAGTTCAACAAGTTTGAACTGTGGGATGAACAGACCTGGTATCAACAAGTCAAGGACGATATTGACGCAGAACAATCCACTCAGGAACCCTTGTCTGAGCGGCTACAGGACTTGTCACTATAAGCATGTTGGAAAACTATAAACACACCACCGTACTGTTGGATGAGGCCGTGAATGGCCTCAATATTCGTAGTAACGGTACATACATTGACGGAACTTTTGGTCGCGGTGGCCATTCTCGTCTGATTCTGTCCCAACTGGGGCCGGAAGGGCGTTTGTTGGCTATTGACCGCGATCCGCAGGCCATTGCCGCTGCCCAATCTATTGAAGACTCTCGTTTTACTATCGTACACGGCCAGTTTTCTGATTTGTCGCACTATGTGCGGGAACGCGATCTGGTTGGCAAAATTGACGGCGTGTTGCTCGATCTGGGGGTTTCTTCCCCGCAGTTGGATGACGCTGAGCGTGGTTTTTCCTTTATGCGCGATGGCCCGCTGGATATGCGCATGGATCCCTCAAGCGGCCAGTCCGCCGCCGAATGGCTGATGAAAGCCGAAGCTGATGACATTGCCTGGGTGCTGAAAACCTTCGGCGAAGAGCGTTTTGCCAAGCGTATTGCGCGTGCCATCGTGGAAAGAAACCGTACTGAACCGATGACGCGCACCAAAGAACTGGCGGATCTGATCGCTAACGCCAGCCCGTTCCGTGAAAAGCACAAACATCCGGCGACGCGCAGTTTTCAGGCGATCCGTATTTATATCAACAGCGAACTGGAAGAGATCGAGCGTGCGCTGGATGGTGCGCTGGAAGTGTTGGCTCCGCAGGGCCGCTTGTCGATCATCAGCTTCCATTCGTTGGAAGATCGCATCGTCAAACGCTTTATGCGCCACCACAGCCGTGGGGCTCAGGTTCCGGCCGGTATTCCGTTGACCGAAGCGCAACTGCGCGAGATGGGCGGGCGCACGCTGAAAGCATTGGGCAAAATGATGCCATCTGATGCGGAAGTGGCAGAAAACCCGCGTGCGCGCAGTTCGGTACTGCGTATTGCCGAGAGGATGCCCGCGTGATTGGCAATGAACGCCACGGATTGGTCGGGGTCATTAGCGGTGATTTGCTGCGTAACGCCAAGATCCCGCTGATTCTACTGGTTGCCGTACTGGTTTCCGCCATTTTTGTGGTCACCACGGCGCACCGCACCCGTTTGCTGACCGCCGAGCGCGAACAGTTGGTGCTGGAGCGTGATGCGTTGGATATCGAGTGGCGCAACCTGATTCTGGAAGAGAATGCTCTTGGCGATCACAGCCGTGTGGAACGTATTGCTACTGAGAAACTGCAGATGCAGCACGTTGATCCATCGCAGGAAAATATCATCGTTAAACCATAAAAGGGCTTAACCGAATTCACGACACGGAGCAGAAAGAGAACCAATGAAAGCAGCACGCCCCGGTAAGTTGAAACGCCAGGAAGATCAAGCCAGCTTTGTTAGCTGGCGTTTTGCGTTGCTGTGCGGCTGTATTTTGCTGGCGTTGACAGGGCTGTTGGTGCGTGTGGCTTACCTACAGGTGATCAACCCGGATCGGCTGGTGAAAGAGGGCGATATGCGCTCGCTGCGCGTGCAGGAAGTGCCTACCGCACGCGGCATGATTAGCGATCGCTCTGGCCGCCCATTGGCCGTAAGCGTGCCGGTGAACGCCGTCTGGGCCGATCCGAAAGAGCTGATTGAGCGCGGCGGAATTACGCTGGATTCGCGCTGGAAAGCGCTTTCCGATGCGTTGCAGATCCCACTGGATCAGCTATCTAACCGCATTAACGCCAACCCGAAAGGGCGCTTTGTTTATCTGGCGCGTCAGGTTAACCCGGCAATTGGTGACTATATCCACAAACTGAAACTGCCGGGGATCTACCTGCGCCAGGAATCACGCCGTTACTACCCTTCTGGGCAGGTGACCTCGCACATTATCGGCGTCACCAACATTGATGGCGAAGGGATCGAAGGGGTTGAAAAGAGCTTTGACCGTTGGCTGACCGGGCAACCGGGCGAGCGAACCGTACGTAAAGATCGTTATGGCCGGGTGATTGAGGATGTCTCCTCAGTGGATAGCCTGGCGGCGCACAACCTGATGCTGAGCATTGACGAACGCTTGCAGGCGCTGGTGTATCGCGAATTGAATAATGCCGTGGCCTTTAACAAGGCGGAATCTGGCACCGCCGTGTTGGTGGATGTGAATACCGGCGAAGTGTTGGCAATGGCCAACAGCCCATCGTACAACCCGAATAATATGGCCGGTACGCCGAAAGACACCATGCGTAACCGTGCAATTACCGATATTTTTGAACCGGGTTCCACAGTGAAACCGATGGTGGTAATGACGGCATTGCAGCGCGGCGTAGTGAAAGAAAACAGCGTGCTCAATACCATTCCTTACCGCATTAACGGCCATGAAATCAAAGATGTGGCGCGTTATTCGGAACTGTCCATGACCGGGATCTTGCAGAAGTCGAGTAACGTCGGTGTTTCTAAACTGGCGTTAGCGATGCCGTCCTCAGCGTTAGTAGATACTTACTCACACTTTGGACTGGGAAAGGCGACCAACTTGGGGCTGGTCGGAGAAAGTAGTGGCTTATACCCAAAAAAACAACGGTGGTCTGACATAGAGAGGGCCACCTTCTCTTTCGGCTACGGGCTGATGGTAACGCCGTTACAGTTAGCGCGAGTCTATGCCACGATCGGCAGTTTGGGCGTATATCGCCCATTGTCGATCACTAAAGTTGACCCGCCGGTCGCCGGTGAGCGCGTCTTCCCTGAAGCTACGGTGCGTACCGTGGTGCATATGATGGAAAGCGTGGCCTTGCCGGGCGGCGGCGGCGTGAAAGCCGCCATCAAGGGTTACCGTATCGCCATTAAAACCGGTACCGCTAAAAAAGTCGGCCCGGACGGTAAATACGTCAACCGATATATCGCTTATACCGCGGGCGTGGCGCCCGCCAGTCAACCCCGTTTTGCCTTGGTGGTAGTGATCAACGATCCACAGGGTGGCAAGTATTACGGCGGTGCGATTTCTGCGCCAGTGTTTGGTGCAATCATGGGGGGCGTGTTGCGGATCATGAACATTGAGCCGGATGCTTTGCCCACCAACGACAAAAGCGAATTAGTGATCAACAGTAAAGAGGGTACAGGTGGCAGATCGTAATTTACGCGATTTACTCGCTCCTTGGGTGCCAACGGCACCCGAGCGCCAGCTTAGGGAAATGATATTAGACAGCCGTATTGCGGCTGCCGGGGATCTGTTTGTCGCCGTTGTCGGCCATCAAACGGATGGCCGACGCTATATTCCGCAAGCCATCGCGCAAGGGGTTGCCGCCGTTATCGCCGAGGCTGAAAGCCAGGCTGAAGACGGCAAGATCTGTGAAATGCACGGTGTGCCAGTGATTTACCTGAGCCAACTTAATCAGCGCCTTTCCGCACTGGCCGGGCGTTTTTACCAGCAGCCCGCAGATCGCCTGCGTTTGATCGGCGTGACTGGTACCAACGGCAAAACCACCACCACGCAACTGTTGGCGCAGTGGAGCCAACTGCTGGGCGAAACCGCTGCGGTGATGGGAACGGTCGGTAATGGGTTGCTGGGGCAGGTTTGCCCAACGGAAAATACCACCGGTTCTGCGGTGGATGTCCAGCATATCCTGAACGATCTGGCCGAACAGGGCGCTACCTTTGCCGCAATGGAAGTCTCTTCTCATGGTCTGGTGCAACACCGCGTAGCCGCTTTACCCTTCGCAGCGGCCGTATTCACCAACCTGAGCCGCGATCATCTTGATTATCATGGCGACATGGCCAGCTACGAAGCGGCTAAATGGTCGCTGTTTGCGGATCATGAGGTTGGGCAGGCGATCATTAATGCCGACGATGAAGTCGGGCAGCGCTGGCTGGCTAAACTGCCGGATGCCGTGGCCGTGACCATGCACGATAACGTGCAGCTTGGCTGCCGTGGCCGCTGGTTGAAAGCCACCGCGGTGAATTATCACGATAACGGTGCCACCATCCATTTCAGCTCAAGCTGGGGCAATGGCGAGATTGAAAGCCGCCTGATGGGGGCGTTCAACGTCAGTAACCTGCTGTTGGCGCTGGCAACATTGCTGTCGCTCGGTTATCCGTTTGATGACTTGGTGAAAACTGCCAATCAATTGCAGCCGGTCTGTGGCCGCATGGAAGTGTTTAATGCGCCGGGCAAACCGACGGTAGTGGTGGATTATGCCCACACCCCGGATGCCTTGGAAAAAGCCTTGGAAGCCGCACGCTTGCATTGCCAGGGGCAACTGTGGTGCGTGTTTGGCTGCGGCGGCGATCGCGACAAAGGTAAGCGCCCACTTATGGGCGGCATTGCCGAGCAGTTCGCCGACCGCGTGGTGGTCACCGACGACAACCCGCGCACCGAAGAACCGCAGGCCATCATCAAAGATATTCTCGCCGGATTGCTGGATGCCGGGCATGTGCAGGTGATCCACGGGCGTGCAGAAGCCGTCACCAGCGCCATCATGCAGGCAAAAGGACAGGATGTCGTCTTGGTGGCAGGTAAAGGCCATGAGGATTACCAGGTGGTGGGGAACCGTCGCTTGGACTACTCCGATCGCACCACCGTCGCGCGTCTGCTGGGGGTGTTGGCATGATCCCGGTATCCCTTAAGACACTGGCGAAGGTATTGAGTGCCGAACTGATCGGTGCTGATTGCCAAATCACCGAAGTGACGACCGATACCCGTCAGGTCACGACAGGTTGCCTGTTTGTGGCGCTGAAAGGTGAGCGTTTCGACGCTCATGACTTTGCCGTTGATGCTGTCGCCGCAGGTGCAGGCGCGTTGCTGGTAAGTAAGCGCTTATTGGGGGATGTGCCGCAACTGGTAGTGAAAGACACCCGCATTGCGTTGGGGCAGCTTGCCGCTTGGGTGCGTCAGCAAGTTTCGGCCAAAGTGGTGGCGCTGACCGGCTCATCGGGCAAGACCTCGGTGAAAGAAATGGCCGCTGCCATTTTGCGTGAATGTGGCGAGGTGCTGTATACCGCCGGGAATTTCAATAACGACATCGGCGTGCCGCTGACGTTACTGCGTTTACAGCCGCAGCATGATTTTGCCGTTATTGAGCTGGGCGCGAATCATATTGGTGAGATCGCTTATACCACCGCTTTAACCCAACCGCAGAGCGCGTTGGTGAACAACCTGGCGGCAGCACATTTGGAAGGGTTCGGTTCTTTGGCTGGGGTTGCTCAGGCAAAAGGTGAAATCTTTGCTGGTCTGCCTGCCGATGGTGTGGCGATCATCAACGCCGACAATAACGACTGGCCGCATTGGCAGGCCCAATTACAGGGCAAGAAAGTGTGGCGCTTCTCGCCGCAGGCGGCAGAGTCCGTAGACTTTTTTGCCAGTGACGTACAGGTGAATGGCAAGGGTACGCAGTTTACTCTGCACACCCCATTTGGAACGGTGGCTATCGAGCTGCCACTGCCGGGCCGCCATAACGTGGCCAATGCCCTGGCGGCAGCGGCATTGGCAATGTCAGTCGGCGCAACCTTGGAAGCGGTGCGTGCGGGATTGCAACGACTGCAAGCGGTGCCGGGGCGTTTATTCCCGGTCGTGCTGGCGGAAGGCAAACTGTTGCTGGATGACAGCTATAACGCCAACGTCGGTTCCATGATTGCGGCTGCACAGACGCTGGCAGAAATGCCGGGTTACCGGGTGATGGTGGTTGGTGATATGGCCGAACTGGGTGCAGAAGCCGAAGAGTGTCACCGTCAGGTGGGAGAAACCGCCCGTCTGGCAGGGGTGGATAAAGTGATCAGCGTAGGCCAACTGAGCCAAGTGCTGAGTTCGGCAGCCGGTAACGGCGAGCATTATCAGGATAAAACAGCAGTGACCGCACGCGTGGCGGAATTACTGTCAGCACATGCGGTAATTACCGTGTTAATCAAAGGGTCACGTAGTGCCGCAATGGAGCAGGTAGTACGCGCGTTACAGGAGAAAGCACCATGTTAGTTTGGCTGGCCGAACATTTGGTCAAATATTACTCAGGCTTTAACGTCTTTTCCTATCTGACGTTCCGGGCCATTGTCAGCCTGCTGACCGCGCTGTTTATTTCTCTGTGGATGGGGCCGCGGGTGATCAAACGCCTGCAGGAAATGTCCTTCGGCCAGGTAGTGCGTAACGACGGGCCGGAATCGCACTTCAGTAAACGCGGCACGCCAACCATGGGCGGCATCATGATCCTGACCTCCATCACCATTTCGGTGCTGATGTGGGCTTATCCCTCTAACCCTTATGTCTGGTGCGTACTGTTCGTGCTGGTGGGCTACGGGATCGTCGGGTTTGTCGATGACTATCGCAAAGTGGTGCGCAAAGATACCCGAGGGTTGATTGCCCGCTGGAAGTACTTCTGGCAATCGGTGATTGCGCTGATTGCCGCTTTTACCATGTATGCCATAGGAAAAGACACGCCAGCCACCGAGCTGGTGGTGCCATTTTTTAAAGACGTCATGCCGCAACTCGGCCTGTTGTACGTGCTGCTGGCTTACTTTGTGATTGTCGGTACCAGTAACGCCGTTAACCTGACCGATGGATTGGATGGTTTGGCGATTATGCCAACCGTGCTGGTCGCCGCTGGTTTTGCGCTGGTAGCCTGGGCGACCGGTAACGTGAATTTCGCCAGCTACCTGCACATCCCGTATCTGCGCCATGCCGGTGAACTGGTGATTGTGTGTACCGCCATTGTGGGTGCCGGTTTAGGCTTCCTGTGGTTCAACACCTACCCGGCTCAGGTGTTTATGGGTGATGTCGGTTCACTGGCGTTAGGGGGAGCATTGGGGACTATCGCCGTGCTGCTGCGTCAGGAGTTTTTGCTGGTGATTATGGGCGGCGTATTCGTGGTTGAAACGCTGTCGGTGATCTTACAGGTGGGGTCGTTCAAGCTGCGCGGGCAACGTATTTTCCGCATGGCACCGATTCATCACCACTATGAATTGAAAGGTTGGCCAGAACCGCGCGTGATCGTGCGCTTCTGGATTATTTCGCTGATGCTGGTGCTGATTGGCCTGGCGACGCTGAAGGTGCGCTAATTATGGTGGATTATCAGGGTAAAAAAGTGGTCATCATCGGGTTAGGCCTTACCGGTTTGTCCTGTGTTGATTTCTTTATGATGCGTGGTGTGACGCCGCGCGTTATGGATACCCGTATTTCTCCGCCGGGGCTGGATAAGTTGCCTGAGAGCGTGGAGCGGCATTTGGGCGATCTGAATCAGGATTGGTTGCTGGATGCAGATTTGATCGTCGCCAGCCCAGGTATCGCCTTAGCGACGCCGGCCTTGAGCACCGCTGCTGATGCCGGTGTGGAAATCGTCGGCGATGTGGAGCTGTTTTGCCGCGAGGCACAGGCACCGATTGTGGCGATCACCGGTTCTAACGGTAAAAGCACGGTGACCACGCTGGTGGGTGAAATGGCTAAAGCTGCCGGTTGGGCGGTGGGGGTCGGCGGTAATATCGGCCTGCCTGCGCTCAGTTTGTTGCGTCAGGAATGCCAGCTTTATGTGCTGGAGCTGTCGAGTTTCCAACTGGAAACCACTAACAGCCTGCGTGCTGCCGCGGCGACGATCCTCAACGTGACCGAAGATCATATGGATCGCTACCCGTTTGGTTTGCAGCAGTACCGTGCCGCCAAACTGCGCATTTATGAAAATGCCAACTGGTGCGTAGTGAACGCAGATGATGCGCTAACCATGCCGGTGCGTGGTGCCGATGTACGCTGTGTCAGCTTTGGTGCCGACGTGGGGGATTATCACCTCAACCGCCAGCAGGGCGAAACCTGGCTGCGGGTTAACGGTGAGAAAGTTCTCAACACCCGCGAGATGAAGCTCACTGGTCAGCATAACTACACCAATGCGCTGGCTGCCTTGGCGTTGGCCGATGCGGTCAAACTGCCGCGCTCTTCCAGCCTGAAGGCGCTGACCACCTTTACCGGCTTGGAGCACCGTTTCCAACTGGTGTGGGAACACAATGGCGTGCGCTGGATTAACGATTCTAAAGCCACCAACGTTGGCAGCACCGAAGCGGCGCTGAACGGCCTGCAGGTTGAGGGTACGCTGCACCTGCTGCTAGGCGGTGATGGCAAATCTGCGGATTTCTCATCGCTGGCGCGTTATCTGCAAGGTGACAACGTGCGTTTGTACTGCTTTGGCCGCGATGGTGCCCAACTGGCAGAGTTGCGTCCAGAGATTGCGGCCTTGACTGACACCATGGAACAGGCGATGCAAACGATCGCTGGCCGCGTGAAAGCGGGCGATATGGTGCTGTTATCACCCGCCTGCGCCAGCCTGGATCAGTTCCGTAATTTTGAAGTGCGCGGCAACGAGTTTGCCCGTCTGGCGCAGGAGCTCGGCGGATGAGACTACGGGTGCCGACGTTTGGCCTGACCAACAAGCTGAAAGACTGGGTGATGGGGTCGCGTGAAAGCGATTCGAACAGTATGGTGCTGTATGACCGCACCCTGCTGTGGTTAACCCTTGGCCTGGCGGTGATCGGTTTTGTGATGGTGACGTCGGCCTCAATGCCGATCGGCCAACGTCTGGCAGAAGATCCGTTCCTGTTTGCCAAACGTGATGCACTTTATCTGGTACTGGCATTTGGCCTGTCGCTGGTTACGCTGCGTATCCCGATGGAAGTGTGGCAGCGCTACAGCAACGTCATGCTGCTGGTGTCGATGGTGATGCTGCTGATCGTGTTGGTGGTCGGCAGTTCGGTCAACGGCGCATCGCGCTGGATCTCTCTTGGCCCGCTGCGTATTCAGCCAGCCGAACTCTCCAAACTGTCGCTGTTCTGTTACCTGTCGAGTTACTTGGTGCGTAAGGTCGAAGAAGTACGTAGTAACTTCTGGGGCTTCTGTAAACCGATGGGGGTGATGGTGGTGTTGGCAGTGTTGCTGCTGGCACAGCCGGATTTAGGTACGGTGGTGGTGCTGTTTATCACTACCTTGGCGATGTTGTTTCTGGCCGGTGCCAAGATGTGGCAGTTCCTGGCGATTATCGGCTCCGGTGCGTTTGCGGTAGGGCTGCTGGTGATTGCCGAGCCCTATCGTATGCGCCGTGTGACCTCGTTCTGGAACCCATGGGCCGATCCGTTCGGCAGCGGCTACCAGCTAACCCAGTCGCTGATGGCCTTTGGCCGTGGTGAGTTCTGGGGGCAGGGGCTGGGCAATTCGGTACAGAAGCTGGAGTATTTGCCGGAAGCGCACACCGACTTTATCTTCGCGATTTTAGGTGAGGAATTAGGCTATATCGGTGTGGTTTTAGCCCTGTTAATGGTATTCTTCGTCGCTTTTCGCGCGATGTCGATTGGCCGCCGCGCCCTGGAGATCGATCAGCGATTTTCCGGTTTCTTGGCGTGTTCGATCGGCGTTTGGTTCAGTTTCCAGGCGTTGGTTAACGTGGGTGCGGCTGCGGGAATGCTGCCGACCAAAGGGCTGACGCTGCCGCTGATCAGCTACGGTGGTTCGAGTTTGATCATTATGTCGACGGCGATTGTGCTGTTGCTGCGTATTGACTATGAAACGCGCCTGACCAAAGCGCAGGCGTTTGTGAAGAGGTAACGGATGAGCGGTAAAGCTAAGCGTTTAATGGTGATGGCGGGCGGTACCGGTGGGCATGTGTTCCCGGGGCTGGCGGTTGCGCATCATCTGATGGCGCAGGGCTGGCAGGTGCGCTGGCTTGGAACCGCCGACCGTATGGAAGCCGATTTGGTGCCAAAGCACGGGATCGAAATCGATTTCATCCGTATTTCCGGCTTGCGCGGCAAAGGGCTGAAGGCCCAGTTGACCGCGCCGCTACGCATTTGGCGTGCTGTGCGTCAGGCCAAGGCGATTATGTGCAACTATCAGCCCGACGTGGTGCTGGGGATGGGCGGTTACGTTTCCGGCCCTGGTGGCCTGGCCGCCTGGTTGTGCGGTATCCCGGTGGTGCTGCATGAGCAGAACGGTATTGCGGGTTTGACCAATCGCTGGCTATCGCGCATCGCCAAGACGGTGTTACAGGCTTTCCCTGGCGCGTTCCCAAATGCGGAGGTCGTGGGTAACCCGGTGCGTACCGATGTGTTGGCATTACCGCTGCCAGCGGAACGCTTGGCTGGGCGTGAAGGGCCGGTTCGCGTGCTGGTGATTGGCGGCAGCCAGGGCGCACGCGTGCTGAATCAGACCGTTCCTGAAGCCGCAGCGCTGCTGGGCGATAAGATTACCCTCTGGCATCAGGTAGGCAAAGGGGCTCTGGAAACGGTACTGCATGACTACCAGAGGGTAGGGCAGACCCAGCACAAAGTGACTGAATTTATCGATGACATGGCGGCTGCTTATGCCTGGGCTGATGTGGTGGTGTGCCGTTCCGGTGCTTTGACCGTCAGTGAGATTGCAGCGGCCGGTTTGCCCGCCATCTTCGTGCCTTTCCAGCATAAAGATCGCCAGCAGTATTGGAATGCGCGTCCGCTGGAAGCCGCAGGCGCAGCGAAAATTATTGAGCAGCCGCAGTTTAACGCTGGAGCAGTCGCGGAACTGTTGGCGGGCTGGGATCGCCCAACGTTACTGATGATGGCTGAGAAAGCCCGTGCGGTGGCGATCCCGGATGCAACGGAACGCGTGGCGGCGGAGATCGTTCGCGTAGCTAAATAGATAATGCAGGGCTTGGCTCGCCGAGCCTTATGAAGAATAAGCAATGTGGGGTTCGCAAATTGAACCCGGATAGAGAGAGTGATGAATACACAACAATTGGCGAAACTACGTACTTTCGTGCCTGAGATGCGACGCGTCCGGCACATCCACTTTGTTGGCATCGGTGGTGCCGGCATGGGGGGTATCGCCGAAGTGTTGGCTAACGAAGGTTATCAGATCAGCGGTTCCGATTTGGCACCGAATCCGGTCACCCAACAGTTAAGCGAGCTTGGGGCAACGATTTATTTCCACCACCGCCCAGAGAATGTGTTGGATGCGAGCGTAGTCGTGGTTTCCACCGCGATTTCGGCAGATAACCCGGAGATCGTCGCCGCCCGTGAGGCACGTATTCCAGTGATCCAGCGTGCAGAGATGCTGGCCGAACTGATGCGTTATCGCCATGGCATTGCGATCGCCGGTACGCACGGCAAGACCACCACCACGGCGATGGTATCGAGTATTTACGCAGAAGCCGGTTTGGATCCGACTTTTGTTAACGGCGGGTTGGTGAAGGCGGCGGGGACTCATGCGCGCTTGGGCTCCAGCCGTTACCTGATTGCCGAGGCCGATGAGAGCGATGCGTCGTTCCTGCATCTGCAACCGATGGTGGCGATTGTCACCAATATCGAAGCCGACCATATGGATACCTACCATGGCGATTTCGAAAACCTGAAGCAGACGTTTATCAATTTCCTGCACAACTTGCCGTTCTATGGCCGTGCGGTGATGTGTATTGATGATCCGGTGGTGCGTGAATTGCTGCCGCGCGTGGGCCGCCATATTACCACTTACGGCTTCAGTGAAGATGCCGATGTGCGCGTAGAGAGCTATCGCCAGATCGGCCATCAGGGGCACTTTACCCTGAGCCGCCAGGACAAGCCGTTGCTGACGGTGACTCTGAACGCACCGGGCCGTCATAATGCGCTGAACGCGGCGGCGGCGGTTGCGGTAGCAACGGAAGAAGGCATCGCCGATGAAGCCATTCTGCGTGCGCTGGCTGGTTTTCAGGGAACGGGCCGTCGTTTTGATGTCCTTGGTGACTTCCCGTTGGCAGCGGTTAACGGGAAACCGGGCAGTGCGATGCTGGTGGACGATTATGGTCACCATCCGACCGAAGTGGACGCCACCATCAAGGCCGCGCGGGCAGGTTGGCCGAGCAAGCGCCTGGTGATGATTTTCCAGCCGCACCGTTTCACGCGTACCCGCGATCTGTACGACGATTTTGCCCATGTGTTATCGCAGGTGGATGTGCTGCTGATGCTGGATGTTTATCCGGCGGGTGAAGCGCCGATCCCAGGTGCCGACAGCCGTTCGCTGTGCCGCACCATTCGCAATCGCGGCAAGTTGGATCCGATCCTGATTGCCGATGCGGAAATCGTGCCGGAAACGCTGGCGCAATTGTTGCAGGGGGACGATCTGATTCTGGTGCAAGGTGCGGGCAACGTCGGTAAAATTGCGCGCAAATTAGCTGAGTTGAAGTTGCAGCCACAGAATAAAGAGGAGGGCTACCATGGCGGATAAAGTTGCCGTGTTGCTGGGTGGAACCTCCGCAGAACGAGAAGTGTCACTGCAATCCGGTGCCGCAGTGCTGGCCGGGTTGAGAGAAGCCGGTATTGATGCTCACCCGATCGATACCCGCGATTTCCCGGTGACCCAATTGAAAGAACAAGGGTTTAACAAGGTCTTTATCGCGCTGCACGGGCGTGGCGGTGAAGATGGTACCTTGCAGGGCCTGTTGGAGTTTTTGCAATTGCCTTATACCGGCAGCGGTGTAATGGCATCGGCCCTGACCATGGACAAGTGGCGCACCAAGCTGGTGTGGCAATCTATGGGTTTACCGATCGCCCCTTATGTGGCGCTGTGCCGCCAGCAGTATTTTGGTAGCGAACGGGATAGCCTGCTGGCCGCCGTGGCAGCGCTGGGTTTACCGTTGATCGTCAAGCCGAGCCGCGAAGGCTCCAGCGTTGGGATGAGTAAGGTCACCGAGAGCAGCGCTCTTGAAAGCGCGTTGACAGAGGCTTTCCGCCATGACGACGACGTGTTGGTGGAAAAATGGTTGAGCGGCCCCGAATATACCGTGGCGATCCTCGGTGATCAGGTGTTGCCTTCCATTCGCATTCAGCCGGCTGGGGTGTTTTACGATTATCAGGCCAAATATATTGCCGACGACACGCAATATTTCTGCCCGAGCGGCCTGAACGCGCAGCAGGAAGCCGATATGGCTGCACTGGCACTGCGCGCCTATCGTGGGCTTGATTGCAGCGGTTGGGGACGTGTTGACGTGATGCAGGACAGCGATGGCGGTTTTTATCTGCTGGAGGTGAATACCTCGCCAGGCATGACCAGCCACAGTCTGGTGCCGATGGCGGCGCGTCAGTCAGGGCTAACGTTCTCGCAGCTGGTTGCGGCAATTCTGGCACTGGCTGACTGAGATGTCGCAAGCGGCTCTGAATACGCGCGATCGCGAGGTGGATAACGGCCCGCGCCGCAGCAATGGAACACAACTGGCAGGCATGATTTTCCTGCTGATGGTGTTGGGAACCATTTTGTGGGGCGGTTGGGCGGTGATTGGCTGGATGAAAGATGCCAGTCGCCTGCCGCTCTCGAAGCTGGTGGTGACCGGTGAACGCCATTACACCACCAACGACGATATTCGCCAGGCGATCCTGGCACTGGGAGCACCCGGCACCTTTATGACGCAGGATGTGGACATCATCCAGCAGCAGATTGAACGCCTGCCGTGGATCAAGCAGGCCAGCGTGCGTAAACAGTGGCCGGATGAGCTGAAGATCCATCTGGTGGAGTATGTCCCGGTGGCGCATTGGAATGATTTGCACATGGTTGATGCTGAAGGGAAGTCGTTCAGCGTACCGACAGAACGCTTAGGCAAACAGAAATTGCCGTTGCTCTATGGCCCTGAGGGCAGCGAGCAGGATGTTCTGGAAGGTTACCGCGCGATGAACAGCATGTTAGCGGCCAGTAAGTATACGTTGAAGATGGCGGCAATGACTGCCCGCCATTCATGGCAGTTGGCTTTGGATAACGATGTTCGGCTGGAGCTGGGACGTGACGATCGCATGGGGCGTCTGCAACGCTTTATCGGGCTTTATCCCGTATTGCAGCAGCAGGCGCAGGCGGAAAACAAGCGTGTCAGCTATGTCGATTTACGTTACGACACTGGTGCTTCGGTAGGTTGGACTCAGGCGTTTATCGACCCGCAGGCGGGTGTACAGGCAGCAGGCGATCGGCCAAACAGTAATCAGCAACAGAATCAGGCACAGGCAAAACAACAATGATCAAGTCGACGGACAGAAAACTGGTAGTTGGACTGGAGATCGGAACTGCAAAAGTTTCCGCATTGGTAGGGGAAGTTCTGCCCGATGGCATGGTCAATATTATCGGGGTGGGCAGTTGCCCTTCTCGCGGGATGGATAAGGGTGGTGTCAACGACCTGGAATCGGTAGTCAAATGCGTCCAGCGTGCTATCGATCAGGCCGAACTGATGGCTGATTGTCAGATTTCTTCGGTTTATCTGGCATTATCGGGTAAACATATTAGCTGTCAGAACGAAATAGGGATGGTTCCTATTTCAGAAGAGGAAGTGACTCAGGAAGATGTAGAGAATGTGGTGCATACCGCCAAGTCGGTACGCGTACGCGATGAACACCGCATCCTGCATGTGATTCCTCAGGAATATGCCATCGATTATCAGGAAGGCATCAAAAACCCGGTGGGGTTATCCGGCGTGCGTATGCAGGCCAAGGTGCACCTGATCACCTGCCATAACGATATGGCGAAGAATATTGTCAAAGCGGTGGAACGCTGTGGTCTGAAAGTGGATCAGCTGATTTTCGCCGGTCTGGCGGCCAGCTATGCGGTGCTGACCGAAGATGAGCGTGAACTCGGCGTTTGTGTGGTGGATATCGGCGGCGGTACCATGGATATCGCGGTGTATACCGGCGGGGCTCTGCGCCATACCAAAGTCATCCCTTATGCCGGGAACGTGGTCACCAGCGATATCGCCTATGCCTTTGGTACACCACCGGCAGATGCGGAAGCGATTAAAGTTCGACACGGCTGTGCGCTTGGGTCGATTGTCAGCAAGGATGAGAGCGTAGAGGTGCCGAGCGTTGGCGGGCGCCCACCACGTAGTCTGCAAAGACAGACATTGGCTGAAGTGATTGAGCCACGCTACACCGAACTGTTGAATCTGGTTAACGATGAAATTTTGCAATTGCAGGAGCAACTGCGAAGCCAAGGGGTGAAGCACCATCTGGCAGCGGGTATTGTGCTGACCGGCGGTGCCGCTCAGATTGATGGCTTGGCAGCCTGTGCGCAACGGGTATTCCACACCCAGGTACGCATCGGCCAACCCTTGAACATCACGGGTCTGACGGATTACGCACAGGAGCCTTATTATTCCACTGCGGTAGGGCTGTTGCACTATGGAAAAGAATCTCACCTGAGCGGTGAGGCAGAAGTAGAAAAACGCGCCTCGGTGGGCAATTGGTTTAAACGTATCAATAGCTGGCTGAGAAAAGAGTTTTAATGTTTCAACAAAGAGATCATGCTGAATTCATCTTTTTATGATCTCGCAGCGACAGGCACAAAACGGAGAGAAACTATGTTTGAACCAATGGAACTAACCAATGACGCGGTGATTAAAGTCATCGGCGTCGGCGGTGGCGGTGGCAACGCCGTTGAACACATGGTGCGCGAGCGCATTGAAGGTGTTGAATTCTTTGCCGTTAACACAGACGCTCAAGCGTTACGTAAAACGGCAGTGGGCCAAACCATCCAAATTGGTAGCGGTATTACTAAAGGATTGGGGGCAGGCGCGAACCCGGAAGTGGGTCGTAATTCGGCGGAAGAAGACCGTGAAGCCCTGCGTGTAGCCCTGGAAGGTGCAGACATGGTCTTTATCGCAGCAGGCATGGGTGGCGGTACTGGCACCGGTGCTGCGCCCGTGGTGGCTGAAGTTGCCAAAGAACTGGGTATCCTGACCGTCGCTGTGGTGACCAAGCCTTTCAATTTTGAAGGCAAGAAGCGCATGGCATTTGCTGAGCAGGGTATCGCCGAGTTGTCCAAGCACGTGGACTCGCTGATCACTATCCCGAACGACAAGTTGCTGAAAGTTCTGGGCCGTGGCATTTCTCTGCTGGACGCGTTTGGCGCGGCTAACGACGTGCTGAAAGGCGCGGTGCAGGGGATTGCCGAACTGATCACCCGTCCTGGCCTGATGAACGTCGACTTCGCCGACGTGCGCACCGTAATGTCCGAAATGGGCTACGCGATGATGGGCTCAGGTGTCGCGAGCGGTGAAGACCGTGCGGAAGAAGCGGCGGAAATGGCGATCTCCAGTCCACTGCTGGAAGATATCGACCTGTCCGGCGCCCGTGGCGTTCTGGTCAACATCACCGCTGGCTTCGATCTGCGTTTGGATGAGTTCGAAACCGTGGGTAACACTATCCGTGCTTTCGCTTCTGACAACGCGACCGTGGTGATCGGGACTTCGCTGGATCCAGAAATGAACGATGAATTGCGTGTAACCGTGGTGGCTACCGGTATCGGTATGGACAAACGTCCTGAAATCACTCTGGTAACCAACAAACAGGCCAGCCAGCCAGTGATGGATCATCGTTATCAGCAGCATGGGATGTCGCCGCTGCCGCAGGACGTTAAACCTGCTGCTAAAGTGGTGAACGATCAGAGCACGCAACCGAATAAAGAGCCTGATTATCTGGATATTCCGGCCTTCTTGCGCAAGCAGGCAGACTAGGAATAAGCTGGAAGTTTGGAATCTCCGCTCTTTGTGCTAAACTGTCCCGCCAGCTTTGCTATATGCTTGGCTGGTAGGATGGATAAACATTGCGAGATAAAACGATGATCAAACAAAGGACATTAAAACGTATTATTCAGGCGACTGGTGTCGGTTTGCATACCGGCAAAAAAGTCACGCTGATAATGCGCCCAGCGCCGGCTAATACCGGGGTCATCTATCGTCGCACTGACTTGAATCCACCGGTTGACTTCCCGGCTGATGCAAAATCCGTGCGTGATACCATGCTCTGTACTTGCTTGGTTAATGAGCATGACGTGCGTATTTCTACCGTTGAGCATCTCAATGCTGCCTTGGCGGGTTTAGGTATCGACAACATCATTATTGAAGTTGACGCTGCTGAAATCCCCATCATGGACGGTAGTGCCAGCCCGTTTGTTTTCCTGTTGCTGGATGCCGGCATCGAAGAGCTGAACTCAGCGAAGAAATTCCTGCGTTTGAAAGAGACAGTGCGCGTTGAAGATGGCGATAAATGGGCCGAGTTGTCCCCACATAATGGGTTCCGCTTGGATTTCACTATCGACTTCAACCACCCGGCGATTGATGCCAGTACACAACGATATCGCCTTGATTTCTCGGCCGATTCGTTCGTGCGTCAAATCAGCCGTGCGCGTACTTTTGGCTTCATGCGTGATATCGAGTACCTGCAATCCCGTGGCTTGGCCTTGGGCGGCAGTTTTGATTGCGCGATTGTGGTAGACGACTACCGAGTTCTCAACGAAGACGGCCTGCGCTTTGAAGATGAATTCGTACGCCACAAAATGCTGGATGCCATCGGTGACCTGTTCATGTGCGGCCATAACATCATTGGCGCGTTTACCGCGTACAAATCGGGTCATGCGCTGAACAATAAACTGCTGCAGGCGGTTCTGGCGAAGCAGGAAGCTTGGGAATACGTGACATTCCAAGATGAAGAAGAAATGCCATTGGCATTCAAAGCTCCTTCCATGGTTTTGGCGTAAAACTCATACTGCTGTTATTTATCACGACTGGTAGCGTTGGCTCTCTCTCCTGCCAACGATGCCAGTCGTTCTAATACTTTCCGCAATTTTTCTGGGCTACGTGCCGCTAATCCTCGTAATTCATCCGCGCTTTCCTGGCTCAAGTGACGCAATGGTGCGCTTGGTTGTTTATTTTCTGTCGTTTGGGCCGCACTTTGCACCTGGTTGTTGCCTTTTGCCATCAAGGCTGGATTAATCCTGATGTCGATTGACGACAATGATGGTAGAATTTGCGCTCGTAGTGCGGATAGCAGGCTGGGTTGTTCATAGCGTAAGCGCATCATCCAACTGGCATTAGCGGTTTCCAGCACTAAAACACCCTGTCTGAAGTTAGCGACACGGCACCATGGGTGCAACTGAGCAGGCAACAGGCCTCTCACTGCACGGTTGAGTTTCAGTAGCGCCACGGCGCGTTGCTGAACGTTATGCAGCGGCCCTTTCTCTGCTGCAGATGCGTCGTCGAACAGGACATCTAATAATTGTGGACGGCTATCGCGCATAATGGGCTCCGGCGGATTATAAACTTGTGATCGGTATTCTAAATCGTTGGCGACAATTTGGCAGACGTTATTTCTGGCCCCATCTCCTGTTAGGGATGGTCGCGGCCACGCTTGGCGTACCCCAAAATCTGTCCGGCACGTCCGATCAAACCGCATTGCCGAGCACCTCATCCAGCCTTAACCGCCAGAATTCGGCCAGTAACGCTTTTAATAGCCTGGCGTTACTGCAGGAAGTGCATCGTCGTCCAACGTTTGGCGTTGATTACTGGCACCAGCATGCGCTTCGTACCGTCATTCGTCACCTCTCTTTTGCTCTTGCCCCGCAGGCAGTCTATGCGCGAGTGCAGGAAACGGAGAGCGATGCCGTTGAACCCCCTTTGCAGGTGGCGCAATTGGCGTTGCTCTCCACGCTCAATGCGTTGCTGACGCATGAGCCGAAACCACCGACCATCATTCGTGATACTAATCATCCCGTTGTCCCTTCTTTGGCGCAGCATCAGGCCGGGCTGTGGCTCGCTCAGGTGCAGGGTATCCGCGCTGGGCCTAGCGTCCTCAGCTGATTCTTGCCCTTCGGGCAACAAAAACCAACGAAACAATAGCGAGTTGACGGCCGATATCGCGTCGTCGCGTAAGAGATATTAAGAATCATGTTAAACAGATTATTGACCAAAGTTTTTGGCAGCAGCAACGATCGTACCCTGCGCCGTATGCGTAAATCAGTTGAGGCGATCAACCGTCTAGAGCCGGACATGGAAAAACTGTCCGACAGCGAATTACAGGCCAAGACTAACGAATTCCGTGAGCGCCTGAAGAATGGCGAAGTATTGGAAAGCCTGATCCCAGAAGCGTTCGCCGTGGTGCGTGAAGCCAGTAAGCGTGTGTTCGGCATGCGTCACTTCGATGTGCAGTTACTGGGCGGCATGGTGCTGAATGACCGTTGTATCGCCGAGATGCGTACCGGTGAAGGTAAAACCCTGACGGCGACCTTGCCTGCTTACCTGAATGCCCTGAGTGGCCGCGGTGTGCACGTGGTTACCGTCAACGACTATCTGGCACAGCGTGATGCCGAAAACAACCGTCCGCTGTTCGAATTCCTTGGCCTGAGCGTAGGTATCAACCTGCCGAATATGCCAGCTCCGGCCAAGCGTGAAGCTTATGCCGCAGATATCACTTACGGTACCAACAACGAATACGGTTTTGACTACCTGCGCGACAACATGGCGTTCAGCCCGGAAGAGCGTGTGCAGCGCAAACTGCACTATGCGCTGGTGGATGAGGTTGACTCCATCCTGATCGATGAAGCGCGTACTCCGCTGATTATCTCCGGCCCGGCCGAAGACAGCTCAGAGATGTATATTCGCGTTAACAAGCTGATCCCACAACTGATCCGTCAGGAAAAAGAAGACTCTGATAGCTTCCAGGGCGAAGGCCACTTTTCGGTGGATGAGAAAGCGCGTCAGGTTCACCTGACAGAACGCGGTCTGATCCTGATCGAAGAGATGCTGGTTGGTGCCAACATTATGGAAGAAGGCGAATCGCTGTACTCGCCAACCAACATCATGCTGATGCATCACGTTACCGCCGCGCTGCGTGCCCACGTGCTGTTCACCCGTGACGTCGACTACATCGTTAAAGACGGCGAAGTGATCATTGTTGATGAACACACCGGCCGTACTATGCAGGGCCGCCGCTGGTCTGATGGTTTGCATCAGGCGGTGGAAGCCAAAGAAGGCGTGGAAATTCAGAACGAAAACCAGACGCTGGCTTCGATTACTTTCCAGAACTACTTCCGTCTGTATGAGAAATTGGCCGGTATGACCGGTACTGCCGATACCGAAGCGTTTGAATTCAGCTCGATCTACAAGCTGGATACTATCGTTGTGCCGACTAACCGCCCAATGATCCGTAAAGATATGCCGGATCTGGTCTACATGACCGAAAAAGAGAAGATCGATGCGATCATTGAAGATATTCGCGAACGTACCACTAACGGTCAGCCGGTGCTGGTCGGTACGATCTCGATTGAAAAATCAGAAGTGGTTTCTCGTGAGCTGACCAAGGCAGGCATTGAGCACAAAGTGCTGAACGCCAAATTCCACGCCATGGAAGCCGACATCGTGGCCAATGCGGGCCAGACGGCGGCGGTGACCATCGCGACCAACATGGCAGGCCGTGGTACGGACATCGTGCTGGGCGGCAGCTGGCAGTCCGAAATCGCGCAGTTGGAAGAGCCGACCGAAGAGCAGATCGCGGCGATCAAAGACGCGTGGCAAATCCGCCATGATGCGGTGTTGGCTGCTGGTGGTTTGCATATTATCGGTACCGAGCGCCATGAATCACGCCGTATCGATAACCAGCTGCGTGGTCGTTCCGGTCGCCAGGGGGATGCTGGTTCTTCCCGCTTCTATCTGTCGATGGAAGATGCACTGATGCGTATTTTTGCCTCGGATCGCGTATCCGGCATGATGCGTAAATTGGGTATGAAAGATGGCGAGGCCATTGAGCACCCATGGGTGACTAAAGCGATTGCCAACGCGCAGCGCAAGGTTGAAAGCCGTAACTTCGATATTCGTAAGCAACTGCTGGAATATGACGATGTAGCGAACGATCAACGTCGGGCGATCTACAGCCAGCGTAACGAACTGCTGGATGTGTCGGACGTGAGCGAAACCATTAACAGCATCCGTGAAGACGTCTTCAAAACCACCATTGATAGCTACATTCCGCCGCAGTCGCTGGAAGAAATGTGGGATGTTAAGGGGTTAGAAGAACGCCTGAAAAACGATTTCGATCTGGATATGCCAGTCGCCGAATGGCTGGACAAAGAGCCGCAACTGCACGAAGAAACATTGCGTGAACGTATTCTGGAGAAAGCGAAGGAAGATTACCTGCGCAAAGAAGACGTTGTCGGTGCTGAGATGATGCGTAACTTCGAGAAGGGCGTGATGCTGCAAACGCTGGACTCCCTGTGGAAAGAGCATCTGGCGGCCATGGATTATCTGCGCCAAGGGATCCATCTGCGCGGTTATGCGCAAAAAGATCCTAAGCAGGAATACAAACGTGAATCCTTCAACATGTTTGGCACCATGCTGGAATCACTGAAGTATGAAGTGATCAGCGTACTGAGCAAGGTTCAGGTACGTATGCCGGAAGAGGTTGAAGCTCTGGAGTTGCAGCGTCGTGAAGAGGCCGCACGTCTGGCGCGTCAGCAACAGCTGAGCCATCAGGAAGAAAACGCCTTGGCCATGGAAGATCCGAATGCACCTGAGATCGCTGAGCGTAAAGTGGGCCGTAACGATCCTTGCCCATGTGGTTCCGGCAAGAAATACAAACAGTGTCATGGCCGCTTGCAAAAGTAAGCGGGCAGTAGCGAGTCACTAAACATAGGGGGTTCAGCTTGCTGAACCTCTTTTTTATACGCCAAGAGCGGGAGAATGCGATGAAGCACCTGAACATCGCCGTAGGCATTATTCGTAACCCACAGCAGGAAATTTTTATCACGCGCCGTGCTGCCGATTCGCATATGGCGGGTTTTTGGGAGTTCCCCGGTGGCAAGATTGAGCTGGGGGAAACACCGGAACAGGCATTACGTCGTGAATTGCTGGAAGAAACCGGGATTGATGCACATCAGGTAGCGTTGCTGGAAGTGTTGGAGCATCGTTTCACCGATCGGATCGTAACGCTGAATTTCTATTTGGTGGAAGGTTGGACGGGTGAACCTTATGGTCGTGAAGGCCAGCCGATGCGCTGGGTTAAGCAGGCCCATTTGCGTGAGGACGAATTCCCGGAAGCCAACGCCAGTATCATCAATCTATTGATTACGCAGGCCAGTGCGGCACAATGATTTTTTCGGCCTGGCAATGCCAGGCCGCTATTATGGCAGACGCTTAACGCTCGTCTTCCTCACTCCAGTCTTCCGTATCTGATAGATCGCCGCGACTTGGAATGCGTTTTTCTTCATCGGCCCATTCGCCGAGATCGATCAGTTGGCAACGCTTGCAGCAGAATGGGCGATAAGGGCTGACTTCTCCCCAAACCACACCTTTGCCGCAGGTTGGGCACTTCACTACGGTCGTCATATTTTTCCTTACCTCCCTCAATAGGCGAAAGTTTTATTGCAGTGTCTTAACAGCAGGCCAGTTCAAAGTTCAAACGCTCTGGCACCATGCCGTTTTCGCTATCTAGCGGTAGGAAGCGGATGGCATAACGCGTTTTGTGACCGGAAATCTGTGGGTAGAGCTGGTAAGCCAAATCGATATTTAAGCGTAACAGATCTGCCCCTTCCGCGTTGTCCTGAAAGAAACCGTTCAAACTGATTTGGTTACGAAATGCCCCGGCCTGACGCACCAGATCCAATACCATGGTCAGTGCCTGATGCAGTGGTTCCAGCGTTTCCAACCAGGCGGCAACGTCGGCATCACGTTCATATTGGGCAATGTGCATCCACATGTGCAGCGTCGGTAAATCAAAACTGCAACAGCCACCTGGAATACTCAGGCGCTGGCGTACCAGACTGATCAGGCGATCTTCACGCAGTGCCTGGCCCATACGCGGGGCAGACATTAATGATGCTGCCCGTGCTTTCAACTGACTGCGCAACTGATTGACCCGCGACATGTCTACGCCAGGGCGTTCGGCCCATTGCAGCAGTTTTTGCTGTTGGCGTTCCAGCTCTTTTAATAGTTCGGTACGGACTTCGCCCCGTTCCAAAACGTCCAACAGGTCGGCGACGGTACGGAAAAAAGTCAGGGCAATGGCGGTTTCGCTTAATGCTCTTTGTCCATGCAGTTGCTGCAGTAAAAACTCGATTCGCAGCCAGGTACGCATTTTTTCATTTAACGGGTGTTCAAAGAGAACGGTTAGGGAAGCGTCACTCATTCAGTGTAATCCTGTCGGGTCGCTGGCATTGCCAGCTCAAGATAGCGTTGATGCAGTGCGGCTACACAAGGCTCAATTCCCTGAGCTGTGCCGCTATTGTCAATAACGTCGTCGGCAACCGCCAAGCGCTGTTCACGCGTGGCCTGTGCAGACAAAATGTCCTGTGCCTGTTGGTGGCTGATACCGTCACGGGCGATAGTTCTGGCGAGCTGCGTCTCTGGATCAACATCGACAACCAAAACGCGATCGGCACGATCCTGCAGATGGTTTTCCACCAGTAACGGTACTACCCAAAGCGCATAGGGGCCGTTGATCGCTGCCAATTGACGCCGTGTTTCCTGATGAATCAGCGGATGCAGTAGCTGGTTAAGCCAGGTTTTTTCGTCAGGATGACTGAAGATACGCTGGCGCAAGGCCGAACGGTTGAGTGAACCATCGGCTAGCAACATTTCATTACCAAAATGTGCAGAAATAGCCGCTAATGCAGGGCTTCCTGGTTCAACAACCTGACGGGCGATCACGTCAGCATCAACGATGGCCACGCCGAGACGCGCAAAAGCGTCTGCAATGGTCGACTTGCCGCTGCCGATACCGCCTGTCAATGCAACAATGTAGGCCATGGTATGGGAAACATCCTGATATTCACAAAAAAATAATAAACGAATCATAAAGCGATCGCGCAGAAGTGCAAGCTAGCGCGCATAGTTTGCCCTGCATCACAGGATATCACTCCGCCAGAGGGGGAAAGGGGCGAAGAAAGTGAGGCAGGAATCACATTGCAGTGTCGTAGGTAAATTTATGGGATTGTAGCGTAAATAAAGGCGAAATCGCAGTCTTGCCGAGCGATTATTAGTGCGTATGATAGCGTCACTGGAACTGGCATTAATTTACCCGTCGCCTTTCAAGCCGCAGCGTTGTTGGTTGCGCTTGCCCACTCCAGTCACTTACTTAAGTAAGCTCCTGAGGATGGACAAGCTGGCCGCCTGGCTGCAACTTGAAATTCATAGGGTATAGGTTCGAATATTCCCCTGCGATCCGTCGCCAAAAACCAGGAAATGATTAGTCATGCGTATTGAAGAAGATTTGAAGTTGGGCTTTAAAGATGTGTTGATCCGCCCAAAGCGCTCCACGCTGAAAAGCCGCTCAGAAGTTGAACTGGAACGCCAGTTTACCTTCAAACATTCAGGTTGGAACTGGTCCGGTGTGCCGATTATTGCCGCCAATATGGACACGGTTGGAACCTTCCGCATGGCTGAGGCTCTGGCATCTTTCAATATCCTCACTGCTGTCCATAAACACTACACCGTTGAACAATGGGCTGAGTTTGTGCAGCGCGTGCCGGAATCCACACTGCGCCATGTGATGGTGTCTACGGGCACTTCTGAAGCTGACTTTGTGAAAATGAAGCAGATTCTGGCTTTATCCTCTGCGCTGAAATTTATCTGCATCGACGTAGCCAACGGCTACTCCGAGCACTTTGTTGCCTTCCTGCGAAAAGCGCGCGAAGCCTGCCCTAATCATGTGATTTGTGCGGGTAACGTGGTCACCGGTGAAATGGTGGAAGAACTGATCCTGTCGGGCGCGGATATTATCAAAGTGGGGATCGGCCCTGGCTCGGTCTGTACTACTCGTGTGAAAACTGGCGTGGGTTATCCGCAGCTTTCTGCTGTGATCGAGTGTGCCGATGCGGCACACGGCCTGGGTGGCCAGATTGTCAGTGACGGCGGTTGTTCTTCGCCGGGCGACGTTGCTAAAGCTTTCGGCGGCGGCGCAGACTTTGTGATGCTCGGCGGCATGCTGGCGGGCCACGATGAATGCGAAGGCGCCATTGTGGAAGAAAACGGCGAAAAATTCATGCTGTTCTATGGCATGAGTTCTGAATCTGCGATGAAACGCCACGTAGGTGGTGTTGCCGGATACCGTGCGGCAGAAGGTAAAACCGTCAGGTTGCCACTGCGTGGTGAAGTTGAGTTTACCGTGCGCGATATCTTGGGTGGCCTGCGTTCTGCCTGTACTTATGTCGGTGCAGAGCGCTTGAAAGAGCTGACCAAGCGCACAACTTTTATCCGCGTTGCGGAGCAGGAAAATCGCGTTTTCGGCAGTAAATAAGCCCCAACAACCCTCTTTAAACCCGGTTAACGCCGGGTTTTTTATTTCTGCATTACCCCAGCACGTTCCCCAGTTGGAAAATGGGTAAATACATGGCGATGACTAATGCACCGACAATGCCGCCTACCACCATCATCAACATGGGTTCCAGCGTTTGCGCCAACGTATCAGCGAGTTCGTGAGTCTGTTGTTCATGCCAGAGTGCCAGTTTCCCTAAAAGAGTATCCAGAGTGCCGGATTCCTCCCCAACCCGAACCAGTTGCTGGCATAGGGAAGGGAACAGCACCTGGTGGGCTAAGGCACTGTGGAAAGGATGCCCTTGCGCCAACTGTTGTTGAATAGTTTCCAGCGCCTGGCGATAAAACAAATTGCCTACCGACAGCGTGGCGGCATGCAACCCTTCGACCAGCGTCAGACCCGCCTGTTGGGTCATGGTCAGTATGCGGAATATCTGGCTAAGACAGTTACCTTTTATCAGCGAAGAAATCAGCGGAATGCGCAGCAGAGCCGCCTGTTCACGCTGTTGCCAATCAGGCAACGGATGCAGCCAGCGCAGATAAAATCCTATCAGTGACGCCAGGATCACCAGCAGATAAGGCCCAGAACCGATCAGCAGCGCAGAGAGATTCAGCAACCCTTGGGTAAACCAGGGGAGTGGCGCATTAAATGATTGGTATACCTTGGCAAACTCCGGCAGCACCATAACCAGCATCAGCATACTGACCAATATGGCCACCACGCAGATAAACAGCGGGTAGCGTAAGGCTTTCGCTACTTTTTTCTGTAGTTTTTGCTGGGCCTCCTGCTGCTGTGCCAACTGTAGGCAGCAGCGATCAAGATTGCCAGTCAACTCACCGATAGCAATCAGTTGGCGATAGATCAACGGGAACACGGCCTGCTGTTCGGTAATCACTTCGGAAAAGGGTTGCCCTTGCGCCACTTTGTTACTGATTTCCAACAGCAAACAGCGCCAGGCCGCTGACTGATGCTCTTTTGCCAGCAGTTGTAAGCTGTTCACCAGCGGCAGCCCAGCCTGTAACAACGTGGCCAATTGCCGGGTAAATTGGATCATCGGTTCACCGCGCCAGAGACGTGGGGCAATGCGTTTTCCAGCGCTGATTTGATAAGGTTGTAGCCCTTGCTCCAGCAGTTGCTGATAGACCTGATTTTTATCATCGACCATCAATTCCCCCTGGCGGATCCCGCCGTGAGAATCGATAGCCTGCCACAGATACAGGCGGCGTGTTTTCATGTTATCGCCTCGCTGTCCGTTGCTACTCCAACGACGCGGTACACCTCCTCCAGAGAGGTCACTCCCTCTGCCGCTAGCGTTAAACCGGCTTGCAGCAGCGTGACTTGCCCCTGCTGTTGCGCGATGTTTGCCAGTTGAGTGGCCGAGGCATTCTGCAACAGCGCGTTTTGTACTTCAGGCGTGATGGTCAGCAGTTCGTAGAGGCCAATGCGGCCGTAATAGCCACCAAAGCAATGTTCACAGCCTGTGGCATTCCAGGGGATCAAGGGTTCAGGCCACAGATTTACCGGGAAGCGCAGAGGCTCGCTTTGCGGATAACGACAGTGCGAGCATAAACGCCGTACCAACCGCTGAGCGATGATCAGTTTCAGGCAGGCCGCCAGCAGATAACCAGGGATACCCATTTGGGTCAGGCGAGTCAGGGTTTCGCTGGTGGAGTTGGTATGCAAAGTAGAAAGCACCAAGTGCCCGGTTTGCGCCGCTTTTACGGCGATCTCGGCGGTTTCTCTATCACGGATCTCGCCGATCATGATGACATCAGGATCCTGGCGCAGCAGGGCCCGCAGTACGCGAGCAAAATCGAGGTCGGTTTTGCTGTTGATCTGAGTCTGGTTGATACCAAACACTGGGATCTCGATGGGATCTTCCACGCTGCACAGATTGCTCTGTACATCATTCAGCTGTCGCAGGCCGCTGTATAGCGTAACGGTTTTGCCACTGCCGGTGGGGCCGGTCACCAGTATCATGCCTTGCGGGCTGGCAAGGGCATTGGCATACAGCCCAAGCGCTTTCGAGTTCATGCCGAGCTGGTCGAGAAGCAACTCCTGACGATCGGTTTGCAAGATCCTCAACACCACTTTTTCGCCATACAGCGTCGGCAAAGTTGAAATGCGCATTGAGAAGCTGGCGTTGTCCAACTGCACGCTAAGTTGACCATCCTGCGGCAGACGGCGCTCCGCGATATCCAACTGCCCCATGATTTTCAGCCTGGCGGTAATGCGCGCAGCGAGAGGAAACGGTGGAGAAATAATGGCCTGCAACACGCCATCAATCCTTAACCGGACGCGAAACGTCTGTTGGTAAGGTTCAAAGTGTACGTCAGAAGCCCGCCGCTGGATGGCGTTGCGCAGGGTCTGATTGATAAATTGCACCACCGGTGTATCACTGTCGTCGTTAAGCGAAGGTGTACTCTCTTCTAAAGCTTCTTGCGGTGGTGCGCTATCGGGTGATTGCCACTGATTCTGCGCCTGTTGCAGGCGAGCGAGAGGCCATTGCTCAACCACGATGCTTTTGCCAGCGGCAAAACGCAGCGCTTGCACCAGAGTGGGTGAGATCTCGCCGTGCAGGGCGATCGTCAGTTGCTGTGGGTCTTCGCTGAGCGCCAGCGCCTGATAGCGGCGGCACAGTGCGTGGATTTCATCGCTGATGCTCATTTCGGCTGCCCTCACTCAGCCGCATCATCAAAGCGGAAAACTTCCTGGCAGGTTTCCTGTAGGTTACTGTCACTGCTGCTGCATTGGCGCGTCCAGCGAATAAGGCCGGAAGGGTCTTGTACCGGTGTCAGCGTGGTGGTCAGCCCCTGCAAGCTTTGCGTACCGGTCAGGCTGATTGCCCCTTGGTTGACCTCAATTTTACTGACATAGCGCGATGTCGTACCGGAGGGGATGCCTTTGCTGCCTGCGTTACAGCCGGTTGGACTGCCGTTTTCCAGTGAGCAGAGTTCGACTGCCATCTTGTAAGGCGTCATGGCTTGCAACATGTCGGTCATGGCCGCTTTCTGGATATAGCGTTGATAAGCGGGAATGCCGATAGCGCTCAGTATGGCGATAATCGCAATCACAATCATTAATTCGACCAAGGTAAAGCCGCGTTGTGTTTCCATCTGTTGTTTCCTCCCAATAAACGTGGAGGCAACGTTAAAGCGCCGTGCGGCAGGTGGCGAGTGGGTGATTGCAATTGTGCGTAGGTTTTCCACCGCAAAGTGTTTATGTTGCGGGCGGTTGAAAAATAATGCGGGGTGTTTCGCAAATCAGGGGGAGAAAACCGCCTCTCTACGGCAGCAAAGAGGCGGTTTATGAGAAAGGATTATTTAAAACGCATCGATAAATCGAGAGCGGTGACGTGCTTGGTCAATGCTCCAACTGAGATGTAATCCACGCCGGTTTCGGCGTATTCCCGCAGTGTTTGAGCGGTGACGTTACCGGAGACCTCAAGCTGCGTTCTCCCCTGCGCCAAGGCCACGGCAGCGCGCATCATCTCAACGCTGAAATTATCCAGCATCACGATGTCGGCACCGGCATCCAGCGCCTGTTGTAGTTCGTCCAGCGATTCAACTTCTACTTCCACCGGAACGTCGGCGTGCAGCCAGAAGGCTTTCTCCACCGCGTTTTTAATCGAACCCGAGGCAATGATATGGTTTTCCTTGATCAGGAACGCGTCAGACAGGCCCAGGCGATGATTGCTGCCGCCGCCGCACAGAACGGCATATTTTAGCGCGGTACGCAGGCCAGGCAGCGTTTTACGCGTATCCAAAAGGCGGGTTTGCGTATCTTTAAGCAATTCAACGTAGTGACTGACTGCGGTAGCGACACCGGAAAGCGTCTGGACAAAATTCAGCGCGGTACGTTCCCCGGTCAGCAAGATACGCGCCGGGCCGCTCAGATGGCACAGGGGTTGGTTGGGTACCAGACGATCGCCGTCTTCCACCAACCATTCTACTTTCACCTGATTGCCCAATTGAATAAACACTTCACTCAGCCAGCGACGGCCACAGAAAATGCCCGTTTCGCGGGTAATAATAGTGGCTTCAGCCTGTTTATCTGCCGGGAGTAACTGCGCCGTAATATCGCGCTCGGCATCCACTTCGCCACCCAGATCTTCTCTCAGCGCTTGGGCAACGGTGTAGGGAATATCACTTTCAATACGTTCAAGCAGCGCGGTACGGCGACTGTCGGCACTGTAGCGGCGTGTCGGCATAGAAAACTCCTGAATGGACAGTAGGTTTGTAAGCGATCATGCTACTCTGTTGCAGGATCAAGTACCACTGCGGAGAGATGTCTGATGCTGTTGCAATGGGGTGGGAACCCGGTGTGAAAGGTGGTCTGATATCTCTGGAAAATACGTTCAGCAAAGATAAACGAAGGAGAGGATTAGCTAATGACGCTGTTTACGCTGTTACTGGTACTGGCGTGGGAACGTCTATTTAAACTGGGTGAGCACTGGCAGTTAGATCATCGCCTTGAGGTGGTGTTTCAGCGCTTGCATCGGGTTTCGCTGGCGCAGACGCTGGCTATGGCCATTATCTGGATGGCGGTGATCGGGGGCATTCTGTGGCTGGCTAAGGGGCTGTTTTTCGGCGTAGTGGTGCTGCTGCTGTGGATCCTGATTGGGCTGTTGTGCGTGGGGGCGGGCATCAAACGTAAGCATTACCGGGCCTATTTGAACGCTGCACGTCAGGGGGATGAGCACGCCAGCGATCAGATGGCGGAAGAACTGGCATTGATCCATGGCCTCCCGGTTGGCGGCAGCAAAGAAGAGCGGCTGCGTGGGCTGCAAAATGCGTTGCTGTGGATTAACTATCGCTATTATCTGGCTCCTCTGTTCTGGTTTGTGGTGTGTGGGCCCTATGGGCCGATTGCGCTGGCAGGGTATGCTTTTCTGCGCGCTTATCAGACTTGGCTGGCGCGGCACCAGACGCCGCTGGAGCGTTCTCAGGCAGGTATCGATTTTCTGCTGCACTGGTTGGACTGGATCCCGGTTCGGCTGGCTGGGGTGGCGTATGCGCTACTCGGGCATGGTGAAAGAGCGTTGCCCGCGTGGTTTGCATCGCTGGGCGATCGTCATACGTCGCAATATCAGGTGCTGACGCGTTTGGCCCAGTTCTCTTTGGCGCGCGATCCGCACAGCGATCCGGTGCAGACACCTCGGGCAGCGGTAACGCTGGCGCGGAAGGTGACCATGATTATCCTGGTGGTGGTGGCGTTGCTGACGATCTACGGTACGCTGGTCTAAACCATCGTGCGGGGATAACGCGGGCGCAGAATGCGCCCGCGAAGGTTTTTACAGCTTGGCGAAGCAGCGGCGAGCGGCGTCGACGGTGCGCTGAATGTCTTCATCGCTGTGCGCAACCGACATAAACCCAGCTTCGAATGCCGACGGTGCCAGATAAATCCCTTCATCCAGCATCAAGTGGAAGAAGCGCTTGAAGCGTTCAACATCACACTGCATCACGTCTTGGTAGCGGGTAACGGCTGGTGCGTCGGTAAAGAACAGGCCGAACATACCGCCGACATGATTGACGACAAACGGAATGTTTTCGGCTTTTGCTGCTGCCAGCAGGCCTGTCGCCAGTTTGTCGGTCAGTTCGGTCAGCGTCTGGTGGATGCCTACCTGTGAAACCTCGGTCAGACAGGCGAAGCCTGCCGCCATGGCAATCGGGTTACCAGACAGCGTTCCCGCCTGATAAACCGGCCCGGTGGGTGCCAATGCGGCCATCACGTCACGACGCCCACCGAACGCCCCGACCGGCATGCCCCCGCCGATGATTTTGCCCAGGCAGGTCAGATCTGGCACCACATTGTAATAACTCTGTGCCCCCGCCAGTGCGACGCGGAACCCGGTCATCACTTCGTCGATAATCAGCAGTGCGCCGTATTGATCACACAATGCACGCAAGCCCGGCAAGAATTCTGGCAGCGGCGGGATGCAGTTCATGTTGCCTGCTACCGGTTCAACGATGATACAGGCGATCTCCGTTGGGTATTGCTCAAACGCGCTACGCACTGACTCAAGATCGTTATAGGTGCAGGTCAGGGTGTGCTTGGCGAAATCGGCCGGTACGCCCGGTGAGTTTGGCTGGCCCAAGGTCAGGGCACCTGAACCGGCTTTTACCAGCAGGCAGTCGGCATGGCCGTGGTAGCAGCCTTCGAACTTGATGATTTTGTCACGGTGGGTGTAGCCGCGTGCCAGACGGATAGCGCTCATGGTGGCTTCCGTACCGGAATTCACCATGCGCACCATATCCATGGTCGGCACCAGTTCGGTCACCAACTGCGCCATCTTGACTTCCATTTCAGTTGGCGCACCAAAGCTCAGGCCGCGCTGTGCCGCTTCGATCACCGCATTGCGGATCGCCGGATGGTTGTGCCCCAGCACCATCGGGCCCCAGGAACCGACGTAATCGATATAGGCTTTGCCGTCGGCATCAAAAAGATAAGCACCATCAGCGCGTTCGATAAACAGCGGTGTGCCACCAACACCGGTGAATGCACGCACCGGAGAGTTAACCCCGCCGGGGATTAACTGCTGCGCTTGGGCATACAGACTTTCGGACTTGCTGTGTAAGCTCATAAATCGGCTCCTGGATTTTCATTTGAAGGATTTGACCGCGCTATTCTAGTGGAGTGCGCTGCGTTATGAAACGATCGTAGTCAGATACCTATTGATAGGGTAAAAGCAGGTTGCTCAGTTTCTGGGCGGTAATCTATTGTATTCCTGGTTATTGGCCTGCACATTATGCCAACGGGCTTGGGTTGTGGCAGAGAAAACAAGCAAATAAAATGCAACAAATGCGGTGAATACTTGAACGTAACACTCAGGTATTAGATAATCAAAGGCATTAATCAGGCTGCCATGGTAGCAACCTGATGTGGAACAATGTTGGGAGTAAAGAGTATGAGTGATGAAACAGCACTGCCCCTGCAATTTACCGAGGCAGCAGCAAGCAAGGTTAAGTTCCTGATTGCTGACGAAGAAAATCCAAACCTGAAGTTGCGGGTTTACATTACCGGTGGCGGTTGCAGCGGATTCCAATACGGCTTCACTTTTGATGACAAGATCAACGACGGTGACATGACCATTGAGAAACAGGGCGTTGCGCTGGTGGTTGATCCGATGAGCCTGCAATATCTGGTGGGTGGTTCGGTGGATTACACCGAAGGGCTGGAAGGGTCGCGCTTTGTGGTGACTAACCCGAATGCTAAAACCACCTGCGGCTGTGGGTCTTCATTCAGTATCTGATCCCCTCGCCGTCAGAAAACCCGCCAACCATAAACGGTTCGCGGGTTTTTTTATTACTTTTCGAGGATAAAGGCGGGTAACTTCAGGTGCCAGCGAATGGCGGCCAAACGGATACCCAGCGTGATCGCCATACCCAGCATCATGGCCTGTTGCAGCGGCATGCCGAAAGTGTAGAACGCGGTGGTATGCACGATCCCGCCCACAATACAGGCGGTGGCGTAGACCTCGGTGCGCAGGATCATCGGGATCTCACGAGCCAGTACGTCGCGGATAATCCCGCCGCCCACGCCGGTAATCACGCCCATACAAACGGCCACCAGCGGGCTGGTGCCAGCAGCTAGCGCTTTATTGACGCCAATGCCAACGAATACCGCCAGCCCAACCGCATCCAGCACCGGCAGGATCCATTTCGGCAAGCGACGCGGCTGGCGCACCAGCAGCAGCGTCAGCACGCAGGTGACCATTGCCACCACCAGATCGGTCGGATCTTGCACCCAGAATACCGGCCCGTTAGCCAGAGCCATATCCCGAATGGTTCCTCCGCCCACCGCGGTTACCACGCCCAGCACCAGTACGCCGAACGGATCCATGCGTAATTTGCCAGCCAGCAATACGCCGGAGATGGCAAACACCGCCGTACCGAGAATATCCAGCCAAAAAACCAGCATTATTTGATCTCCGCCAGTTGGTTACAGAGTTCCTGCGCCGCCAGCATAATGCGTGGCCCGGCACGGTTGAACCAGTCTTCATTCAGCGCAACGATCGGGACTGCCAACTGCGGAGCCCAGAAAGCCTTCACGCTGGCGATCTGCTTTTCGCCACCGGTAATGACGATCGCCTGCGGTTGGCGCGTCAGCACCTGTTCGCGGCTGATCTGCGGCCACGGCACGCGGCTGTCGGCAAAAATATTTTCCGCGCCGCACAGCGCAAGCACCTGGCTTTGCAATGTGGCTGCGGAAGCGGTGAACAACGGTTGAGTGCCAAACTGCAACAATACGCGTCTTGGTTGGTTATCGGCATATTGGGCTGTCAGCGTAGCCATTTTCTGGCGAATGCTTTCTGCGGCCTGATGCGCCTGTTCTGGATGCGGGCTGTACTGTGCCAACGCATCCAGCGACTTTGCGATGTCGTCGATATTTTTGGCATCGGCGTAGAAGATCGGGATGCCGAATGAGGCAAGCTGATCCAACAATCGCTGCGGATTACCCCCACGCCACGCTAGGATCAGATCTGGCTTCAGCGCCAGTATCCGCTCCAGATTGATGCCTTGCCAGGAAGCGACCTGTTCCAGCTTTTTTGCTTCCGGCGGATAATCCGAATAGGCGCTCACCGCTACCAGCGTTTCACCCATGCCAGCAGCATAAGCGAGCTCCGTGGTGCTTGGAGCCAGGCTGATTACGCGCTGAGCCGCGCTGGCTGGCAGGGCAAAACATAATGCCAGCAGCCATAACAGGGCCTTCACATTAACCGCGCTTGGCCAGAGTTTGCAGCATGGCGTTGACCATCATTGACGACTGTTTGGCGGCCACCGTCAGGAATTCGTCGAAGCTCATGTGTGATTGCTGATCGGCCACGTCGGAAATCGCGCGCACCACCACGAAAGGCGTGCCGAACTGGTGGCAGACATGGCCCACGGCGGCGGCTTCCATTTCAACTGCGGCAACGGTTGGGAAGGTGGCGCGGATGCGTGCCAGCGGTTCAGCGCCGTTGATGAACGCATCACCGCTGCAAATCAGGCCGCGCACGGCATTCAGATCAAGCTGTTTGATGCAGCTTTCCGCCAGGGTGATCAGTTCGTCGTTGGCAACAAAGGCGGGCGGGCAACCGGCCATCTGGCCCGGTTGGTAACCAAAGGCGGTGACGTCAGCATCGTGATAACGCACTTCTTCAGAAATCACGATATCACCCACTTTCAGCGTTGATGCCAGGCCACCGGCGGAACCGGTGTTGATCACCACATCGGGCTGGCAATGTTCCAGCAGCAGCGTAGTGCCCAATGCCGCCGCGACTTTACCGATCCCCGATTTCAGCAGTGCAACATCTACCCCGCCGATCTGGCCGGTATAGATTTCACAGCCAGCACGTTGAATGGTCTGACGGTTTTCAATTTGCGCGCGCAGCAGGGTAACTTCTTCTTCCATGGCGCCGATGATGCCTACTTTCATAAATAACACTCGCTGATTGGGTGTGGAAATTGCGGCATAGTCTATCATGGCTCTGAGAGAATACCGTTGCATCTGCTGCCGGGAATTGTTATCACGGAGGGAATGCTCAACGTTGGGAGAAACAGATGTCCGGGATCGACTTTAAGCAGAAGATCAGCTTCCAGCGGCCATTCAGCAAGCCGATTGAAGCCGAAGAAGAGTACGACATCGTCCGGCAGTTTGAGAGCGATCGCGGGCGTATCGTCAATTCCGCGGCGATCCGCCGTTTGCAGCAAAAAACACAGGTGTTCCCGCTGGAACGCAACGCCGCAGTGCGTAGCCGCTTGACCCATTCGATGGAAGTGCAGCAGGTGGGGCGGCATATTGCCAAAGAGATCCTCAACCGTTTCAAACAGGACCAGCGTATTGATACGCTCGGCCTGACCAAACTGCTCGATCCGTTTGAAAGCATTGTGGAAATGGCCTGCCTGATGCACGACATTGGTAATCCGCCCTTTGGTCATTTCGGTGAATCGGCGATTAACGACTGGTTCCGCCAGCGTCTCGATCCGGCCAACTGCGGCAGCGAGCCCAGTAGCCATGAACGTTGTCTGGTTGATGTGCTGCGCTTGCGTGACGGGGAGAGCGATCTGAACCGGCTGCGCAGTCGCATCCGTCAGGATCTCAGCCATTTCGAAGGCAATGCTCAGGCGATCCGGCTGGTGTATACCTTGCTGAAGCTGAACCTGACCTATGCGCAAGTCGGCTGTATCCTGAAATATACCCGCCCGGCCTATTGGGCGAGCGACATCCCGGCCAGCCACAGTTACCTGATGAAAAAGCCGGGTTTTTATCTGGCGGAAGAAGCCTTTGTCGATCGTTTACGGCGCGAATTGAATATGGGGGAATTCGATCGCTTCCCTCTGACTTATATTATGGAAGCCGCTGATGATATTTCTTATTGCGTGGCCGATCTGGAAGATGCGGTGGAAAAAAACATTTTTACCGTCGAGCAATTGTATCAACATTTAACGCAGGAATGGGGTGAGGTTGCTCCTGGGGATCTGTTTGATAAAACCATCGCCAGTGCATTCCGTAAAATCGATCGCGGCGGCGCGCGCCGAAGTTCAGAAGATCAATTCTTTATGTACCTGCGGGTATTCACCGTGGCACGTTTGGTGCCGCATGCCGCACAGCGTTTTATCGATAATCTGGACGCGGTTTTTCACGGCCACTTTAACGGCGCGCTGCTGGGAGATTCCGGCCCGGTGTATAAATTATTGGAAATCTTTAAAAACGTGGCCTTCAAGCATGTATTCAATCACCCAGAGGTGGAGCAGCTTGAACTGCAAGGCTACCGGGTGATCAGCGGCCTGCTGGATATCTATAGCCCCTTGCTGGCGATGTCGCTGGCGGATTTCAGCCAGTTGGTACGGGATGATAGCCACCGGGCATTCCCGATCGAAACGCGGTTGTTCCACAAGCTTTCCACCAAACATCGGCTGGCTTACATGGAAGCGGTAGAGGGCTTGCAGCATCTTTCTGCCGAGCAACAGGCGATCAGAGAATATTATTTCCGCGCACGGTTATTGCAGGATTATATCAGCGGAATGACCGATCTTTATGCCTATGATGAATATCGTCGCTTAATGGCAGCAGAATAATATACCCGTCATACTTCAAGTTGCTTGGGTGTTGGCTGCCTTCGTTCACCCCAGTCACTTACCTGAGTAAGCTCCTGGGGATTATGAGCCTCAGAGAGGCTCACCCTGCGGGCCAGCGCAAGCGCTGTTCAAATCGGTCTTTGACCGATTTGTCATTCAGTTGCCGCCTACAAGCAACTCGAATTATTTTGGGTATAAACTCACTACGAAATGTCTTATTTTATCGTTGTCATGGCCAGTTCGACGTATTATTTCGAGTTTTGTAAAGACGGACAATATTTATTTACTATTAGCCACCGCTCAGGGCCGGAACTTCGGTGTTTTAATAGGCTCTGAATAGACACAAATTCGCAGTATTTCTTGAACGACTTTAAAGAGACTCACAGATGAAAAAAACCGCATTAGCTTTAAGCGCCCTGGCATTCAGCATTGGTATGGCAATGGGGCCGGTAGTGGCTGCCAACGCCGCAGAAACGGCATCTGCTTCCCCTAGTATGCAGCAATTGCCGAGCTTGGCCCCGATGCTGGAAAAAGTCATGCCTTCCGTGGTGAGCATTAACGTTGAAGGCAGCACTCCGGTGAGTTCACAACAGAGAATGCCGCAACAGTTCCAGCAGTTCTTTGGTGAAGATTCACCGTTCTGCCAGGATGGTTCACCGTTCCAGGGGTCACCGATGTGTCAGGGCGGCCAAGGTGGCCCTGGTGGCGATCAGGGCACCAAGGAAACCTTTAAGGCTCTGGGTTCCGGTGTCATCATCGATGCCGCCAAAGGGTATGTGGTAACCAACAACCACGTGGTAGATAACGCCAGCAAGATCCAGGTGCAGTTGAGCGATGGCCGCCGCTTTGAAGCTAAAGTGATCGGCAAGGATCCGCGCTCCGATATCGCGCTGATCCAACTGAAAGAGGCCAAAAACCTGACGGCCATCAAGATGGCAGATTCCGAGCAATTGCGTGTGGGTGACTACACCGTGGCGATCGGTAACCCGTATGGCCTGGGGGAAACGGTGACTTCCGGTATCGTTTCTGCGCTGGGGCGTAGCGGCTTGAATATCGAAAACTACGAGAACTTTATCCAGACCGACGCGGCAATTAACCGTGGTAACTCTGGCGGTGCGCTGGTGAACCTGAACGGTGAACTGATTGGTATCAACACCGCGATTCTGGCACCGGACGGTGGCAACATCGGTATCGGCTTTGCAATCCCAAGCAATATGGTGAAAAACCTGACGGCGCAAATGGTGGAATTCGGCCAGGTGAAACGCGGCGAGTTGGGGATCATGGGGACGGAACTGAACTCCGAACTGGCGCAGGCGATGAAAGTTGATGCTCAGCGTGGTGCGTTCATCAGCCAGGTGATGCCGAAGTCTTCCGCTGAGAAAGCCGGTATCAAGGCGGGTGATGTGATCGTAACTCTGAACGGTAAAGCGATTTCCAGCTTCGCTTCGTTCCGTGCAGAAATCGGCACCCTGCCAATTGGCACCAAAATGTCGCTGGGCCTGATCCGTGACGGCAAACCGTTGACGGTTGAACTGACGCTGGAACAAAGCAGTCAGGCTCAGGTTGAATCCGGCAATATCTATACCGGTATCGAAGGGGCTGAACTGAGCAACGGCACCGGCCCTCAGAAAGGGGTGAAAGTGGACAATGTGAAGGCTGGCAGTGCTGCGGCGCGCATTGGCCTGAAGAAAGGTGACCTGATCCTCGGTGTGAACCAGCAGCCGGTAGAGAACCTGGGTGAATTACGTAAAATCCTCGACAGTAAACCTTCGGTGCTGGCGCTGAACATCCAACGTGGCGACTCGACGCTGTATCTGCTGATGCAGTAAGACTTTCTCGTTACCACACAGGGCACGCTACGGTGTGCCTTTTTTATGCGGCTAAATTGTGAGTCGCAGCACAATTAACATCATGTTTAAACCGTATTCGTGCATATGCACAATGTTCAGGGGCAGGTGCCCCGGTATGCTGGCTGCCTGTGTAATATCCGATAGGGACAAGACGCAATGGCGGAATATCATCTCGATGCCACACTAGCCAAGGAAATTGTCACTCGTACCATGCAAATCATTGACAGCAACGTCAATGTGATGGATACCCGTGGCCGCATTATCGGCAGCGGCGATCATGAACGCTTGGGGGAGCTGCATGAAGGGGCATTATTGGTGCTATCACAGGCCAGAGTGGTGGATATTGACGATGCCGTTGCCCGCCATTTGCACGGTGTTCGCCCTGGTATCAACTTGCCATTGCGTATCAACGGTAAAATTGTTGGGGTTATCGGTCTGACTGGTAATCCGGCACAGCTGCGTCAGTTCGGTGAGCTGGTCTGCATGACCGCAGAGATGATGCTGGAGCAGGCACGCCTGATGAGCATACTGGCGCAGGACAGCCGCTTTCGCGAAGAGCTGGTGCTCAACCTGATCCGCACCGAGGAGCTGTCACCCGCCCTGATGGAGTGGGCGCACCGATTGGGAATTGATCCTGACCAACCTCGCGTTGCGGCGGTCGTCGAGGTTGACAGTGGTCAACTGGGGGTAGATAGCGCCATGGCCGAATTACAGCAGCTACAGGCTTTGCTGACGATGCCGGAGCGTGACAATCTGATTGCCATCGTTTCCCTCAGCGAGATGGTGGTACTTAAGCCAGCGTTGAATAACCATGGGCAATGGGATGCGGAAAATCATCGGCGGCGGGTAGAAAACCTGCTGTCACGTATGAATGAAAGTAGCCGTTTGCGCGTGCGTATTGCGCTGGGTAACTATTTCAGTGGCCCAGGCAGTCTGGTGCGTTCTTACCGCACGGCGCGTACCACCATGGCGGTTGGCAAGCAGCGCATGCCGGGCCAACGGGCTTATTACTATCAGGATCTGATGTTGCCAGTGTTGTTGGGCAGCCTGCGCAGCGGTTGGCAGGCTGATGAATTGGCACGACCACTGGAACGTCTGAAGGCCATGGATAGCAACGGTCTACTGTTGCGTACCTTAAATGCCTGGTTCCTGAACAACGTGCAACCTATTGCCACCGCCAAGGCGCTCTATATCCACCGCAATACGCTGGAATATCGTTTGAATCGCATTTCAGAACTGACCGGGTTGAACCTGGCTAATTTTGATGCGCGTCTGCTGCTGTATGTTGGTTTGCAACTGAATGATAACTGAGTGGTATCCCGCAGTTGACCGGCCACCAGCGGCGCTCAACTGCGGGGTATGACTCAGGTCACCGGTGCGGGGTTAAATACCGCCAAGGCATTGTACAGCCCCCATTGATCCGACCAGGTTTTCTTCCGCCCACTGGCGATCGCCAGAATAAGTTCAAACAACTCCCAGCCCACCTGCTCAATGGTGGCTTCACCGGTGGCGATGGTGCCTGCGTTGATATCGATCAAGTCGTGCCAGCGTTCTGCCAGTGCGCTGCGCGTGGACATCTTGATGACCGGCACGGCAGTCAAGCCGTAGGGGGTTCCCCGGCCGGTAGTGAACACTTGCACCGTGATACCGGACGCCAACTGCTGGGTGCCACAAACAAAATCGCTGGCAGGAGTGGCGGCATAAATCAGGCCGCGTTTAGTGGGGCGTTGGCCGGGGGATAACACTTCGACAATCGCACTGCTGCCGGATTTGGCGATCGAGCCCAGCGCTTTTTCCACCACGTTTGCCAGGCCGCCTTTTTTGTTGCCCGGAGAGGGGTTGGCACTGCGATCGGTTTGGCCACTGCTCAGGTAATCATCATACCAGGCCATCTCCTCCAGTAAGCGCTTGCCAACCTGCTCATCGACGACCCGTGGCGTCAGCAGGTGAACCGCATCGCGTACCTCGGTCACTTCTGAGAACATCACGGTGGCGCCACAACGCACCAGTAAGTCGGAGGCAAAGCCTACCGCCGGGTTGGCGGTGACCCCGGAAAACGCATCGCTGCCGCCGCATTGCATACCCACCACCAGTTCTGATGCGGGGACGGTTTCCCGTTGACGGCGGTTCAGCCGTTGCAGATGCTGTTCGGCGACGCGCAGGATATCTCTCACCATTGCCTGAAAACCGATATGCTTTTCATCCTGTAGGCGAACGATATGATTTTCATCCAGCGAGATCGGCTGCACATCTTCGGTGCCTAACAGCAGGCGTTCGGGCTGTAGTTTTTCGCAACCGAGGCCCACCACCATCACTTCGCCACCAAAGTTAGGGTTGAGCGCCAAGTTATGGATGGTGCGGATCGGCACCACCGCGGCGGGCGCATTGATGGCGACGCCGCAGCCGTAAAGGTGATTCAGGCCCACCACGCCGTCAACGTTCGGGTATTTCGCCAGCAGGTCGCGTTCAATGATTTTCACCACATAATCCACCACACCGGCTACGCAGTGTACGCTGGTGGTAATGCCCAGCAGGTTTTTGCTGCCAACGCTGCCATCAGCATTGCGGTAACCTTCGAAGGTATAGCCTTCCAAGGGGGGCAATGTCTGCGGCACCTGGTTAGCGAGCGGTAGGCTGGCCAGCTCGGGTGCAGGCGGTAGCGTCACCAGCGACTCGTCAATCCAACTGCCACGGAGGATATCTCGCTGAGCAAAACCGATCACCTCGCCGTAACGCAGGATATCGCCACCTTCAGGGATATTCTGCAACGCCACTTTGTGCCCCTGCGGAATATGCTCCAATAACGTCAGCCCACAGGGGAATATTTCTCCTTTAGCCAGTCCGTTATTATTGACCACAATAGCCACGTTATCCTGCGGGTGAACTTTTATATATAACGGTGTTTCTTTAATACGATTAACTTCGGACATTGAAACCTCACATACCCTAACCTGTTATCCCCATTATCTTGCAAGCCGCAACTTGAAAAGTATCGGGTTTATATTGTGCGCCGTAAGTCATAATCGAAAGTCTTGCTCGTGGAGAATTATAGCGTTCACCGGTCTGCCAGGCATTATGCAGATGACCTATATTCTGTGGTTTCTGAGCGCTATTCTTTGGCATTGGTCCAGTTGGCTGTGAGATGGCTCACGCCGCGGTGGGCGGTAGGTGATTCCGTGAGCCAGCCAACGTCATTTTGGGCGGATGCCATAAATTACCCCTGATATTGTCGGAATTATTGGGGTATTGCCCGATGAGTCTGCGTGGCGTGATCTCTATACTTTGATACCAGCAGGATTTATTGCGTTTAAAAATTGCCAGCGCCGTATTTATATTAATCGAATTGCTCAAACAGGCCGCAATTAATTAAACCATTTCGTTCTGAGAATCGTTCAGGATGAATATAGCTACGGCTATCATTCAGGAGAGCACCATGTCTACTATCAGCACTGAGGGCAGTGCAATAATAAAAAGAACTAATAAGCGTTATTGGATCGTGGTGATGTTGTTTATCGTCACCTCATTTAACTATGGCGATCGTGCCACGCTGTCTATTGCCGGTACTTCGATGGCCCAGGATATTGGCCTCGATCCGGTTGGGATGGGCTATATCTTCTCGGCGTTTTCCTGGGCTTATGTGATCGGGCAGATCCCCGGTGGCTGGTTGCTGGATCGCTTCGGTTCGAAGCGGGTTTATTTCTGGAGCATCTTCATCTGGTCGCTGTTTACCTTATTACAAGGCTTCGTTGATATCTTCAGTGGTTTTGGCATCGTGGTCGCGCTGTTTGCACTGCGCTTCCTGGTCGGCCTGGCGGAGGCGCCATCCTTCCCCGGCAACAGCCGGATTGTGGCTGCCTGGTTCCCCGCCCATGAGCGCGGCACAGCGGTAGCGATCTTCAACTCGGCACAATACTTTGCCACGGTGATCTTCGCGCCGATCATGGGCTGGTTGACGCATGCGGTGGGTTGGTCACACGTCTTCTTCTTTATGGGGGGATTGGGCATCATCCTGAGCTTTGTCTGGCTCAAAGTGCTGCACGATCCTAAAGATCACCCGAGCATCAATCAGGCCGAACTGGATTACATCGAAGCCGGTGGTGCCTTGATCAACATGGATCAGCAACAGAAAAAACAGCAGAAGGTCAAAGGCGAGAAGTGGTTCCAGATCAAGCAGCTATTGCAGTCACGCATGATGATTGGCGTGTATATTGGCCAATACTGCATCAACGCCATGACCTACTTTTTTATCACCTGGTTCCCGGTGTATCTGGTGCAGGCGCGTGGCATGTCGATCCTCAAGGCGGGTTTTGTCGCTTCGGTTCCGGCAATCTGCGGTTTTATCGGTGGAGTGCTCGGCGGCGTGATTTCCGATTACCTGATGCGCCGCACCCAGTCACTGACCTTCGCCCGTAAAACACCGATCGTGCTGGGCATGCTGTTGTCGATGTCGATGATTTTCTGCAACTACGTCGATACCGAATGGATGGTGGTGGGCATTATGGCCGCCGCGTTCTTCGGTAAAGGGCTGGGGGCTTTAGGCTGGGCCGTGATGGCCGATACCGCACCGAAAGAAATCAGCGGGTTGAGCGGGGGTCTGTTCAATATGTTCGGCAATATTTCCGGCATCGTTACACCGATCGCCATCGGATACATCATCGGCACTACCGGGTCGTTCAATGGTGCGCTGGTGTATGTCGGCATTCATGCGCTCATGGCGGTGGCCAGCTACCTGTTTATTGTCGGTGATATCAAACGTATTGAATTGAAACCTATGACAAGGAGTGGACGATGAATACCGCACCAAAAATTACCTCCATGCAGGTTGTGCCGGTCGCTGGTCACGACAGTATGCTGCTTAATCTCAGTGGCGCCCATGCGCCGTTCTTCACCCGTAATATCGTGATCTTGCAGGATAACGCCGGTAACACCGGGTTGGGCGAAATTCCAGGGGGCGAGAAAATCCGTCAAACTCTGGAAGAGGCGCAATCGCTGGTGGTAGGTAAAACCCTCGGTGAATACAAGAACGTCATGAACGAGGTGCGTAACCGTTTTGCCGATCGCGATGCGACCGGGCGCGGCCTACAGACTTTCGACCTGCGTACCACGATTCATGTGGTCACCGGGATTGAGGCGGCGATGCTGGATCTGCTGGGCCAATTCCTCCATGTGCCAGTGGCCGCACTGTTGGGTGACGGGCAGCAGCGTGATTCGGTCGAGATGCTCGGCTATCTGTTCTATATCGGCGATCGCAATAAAACGCCGCTGCCTTACCAGAGCCAGCCCGCTGAGGCCTGCGACTGGTATCGCCTGCGCCATGAAGAGGCGCTGACGCCACAAAGTATTGTGCGCCTGGCGGAAGCGGCCTACGAGAAATATGGCTTCAACGATTTCAAGCTGAAAGGTGGCGTGCTGGCGGGCAGTGAAGAAGCGGAGGCGGTCACCGCGCTGGCGCAGCGCTTCCCTGAGGCGCGCATTACCCTTGATCCTAACGGGGCCTGGTCGCTGAAGGAAGCGATCGCGCTCGGCAAACAGCTGCGCCATGTGCTGGCTTACGCCGAAGATCCTTGTGGCGCAGAACAAGGGTTCTCCGGCCGGGAAGTGATGGCGGAATTCCGCCGCGCTACCGGGCTACCGACGGCCACTAACATGATCGCCACCGATTGGCGGCAGATGGGCCACACGCTGCAATTGCAGTCGGTCGATATCCCGTTGGCCGATCCCCACTTCTGGACCATGCAGGGCTCGGTACGGGTGGCGCAGATGTGCCACGAGTTCGGCCTGACCTGGGGTTCACACTCTAATAACCACTTTGATATTTCTCTGGCGATGTTCACCCACGTGGCGGCAGCGGCACCGGGCAACATTGCGGCGATCGATACTCACTGGATCTGGCAGGAGGGCAACCAGCGCCTGACGCGGGAACCGTTGCAGATCGTCGGGGGCCGCGTGGCGGTTCCACAACGGCCGGGGCTGGGGATCGAACTGGATCAGGATCGGTTGATGCAGGGCCATGAGCTTTATAAAAAACATGGGCTGGGCGCGCGCGACGATGCGCAGGGTATGCAGTATCTGATCCCTAACTGGGTCTTTGATAACAAGCGTCCGTGCCTGGTTCGTTAATTATTTTTTGAGCAGAGGAAACTCCATGAATAGCTGCCATAACCGTTTTCGCCAGTCGCTGCTTGAGGGGGAAACCCTGATCGGCTGCTGGTCGGCACTCGCCAACCCGATCTCCACCGAAGTGTTGGGGCTGGCTGGTTTCGACTGGCTGGTGCTGGATGGCGAACATGCACCAAATGATATCGGCACGTTTGTGCCGCAACTGATGGCGCTGAAAGGCAGCCACAGCGCGGCGGTGGTGCGCCCGCCGTGCAACGAGCCGATCATCATCAAGCGCCTGCTGGATATCGGCTTTTACAACTTCCTGATCCCGTTTGTGGAAAGCGCCGAACAGGCACAACAGGCGGTAGCGTCAACCCGCTATCCACCAGCCGGTATCCGCGGTGTGTCGGTTGCGCACCGCAGTAACGGTTACGGCACCGTGCCGGATTATTTTGCTCAGATTAACGAGCAGATCGCCGTTCTGGTGCAGATCGAAAGCCAACTGGGGGTGGATAACCTGGATGCTATTGCCACAGTCCCAGGGGTTGACGGCATCTTTGTCGGGCCGGGGGATCTTTCTGCGGCGCTGGGCTATCTCGGCCAGCCGAATCACCCAGAAGTGCAGGCGGTGATCCGCCATATTTTCGAGCGCGCCAGTGCGCATGGCAAAGCCAGCGGCATTCTGGCCCCGGCTGAAGCCGATGCCCGCCGTTATCTGGAATGGGGAGCCCGCTTTGTAGCGGTTGGCAGCGATCTCGGCGTTTTCCGCAGTGCCACACAGGCATTGTGCGATCGTTTTAAACACAGCGGTAAATAAGGGGAATTAGGATGAAAATCGGATTTATTGGCCTGGGTATCATGGGCAAACCCATGAGCAAAAACCTGCTGAAGGCAGGTTATTCACTGGTGGTGATGGATCGTAATACCGACGTGGTGGCTGAATTGGTCGAGTTGGGTGCTGATGTGGCCGCAACGCCGAAGGCCGTGGCGGCACAAAGTGATATCGTGATTACCATGCTGCCGAACTCACCGCAGGTGCGGGAAGTCGCTCTGGGGGAAAACGGCATTATTGAGGGAGCCAAAGCGGGCACCGTGCTGATCGACATGAGCTCTATCGCCCCGCTGGCGAGCCGTGAAATCAGCACTGCCCTGGCCGCCAAACAGATTGCCATGCTCGATGCCCCGGTGAGCGGCGGTGAACCCAAGGCGATAGATGCTACGCTGTCGGTGATGGTAGGCGGCGACAAAGAGGTTTTTGAACGCTGTTTTGAAGTAATGAAAACCATGGCCGGTTCGGTGGTGCATACTGGTGATATTGGTGCCGGTAATGTGACCAAATTGGCGAACCAGGTGATCGTCGCGCTGAATATTGCGGCGATGTCGGAAGCACTGGTGCTGGCGACCAAAGCCGGGGTGAACCCGGATCTGGTGTATCAGGCGATCCGCGGTGGGTTGGCGGGTAGCACGGTATTGGATGCCAAAGCGCCGATGGTGATGGATCGCAATTTCAAACCGGGTTTCCGCATCGATCTGCACATTAAAGATCTGGCTAATGCGTTGGATACTTCTCATAGCGTGGGTGCCCAGTTGCCGCTGACCGCCGCGGTGATGGAAATGATGCAGGCACTGCGTGCCGATGGCCTTGGCAATGCCGATCACAGCGCACTGGCGTGCTATTACGAGAAATTGGCCAAGGCAGAGGTCACCCGATAAGGGTACCCGATGTCGCGCCCGTTAAATCCGATGGGGCTGGATGCTCGGCCCTTATCGATCGGTCGCTTGGGAGTTGATAGCTTATGAAAATAGTGATTGCGCCGGATTCATACAAAGAGAGCCTGTCTGCGTTTGAAGTCGCCTCGTGTATTGAGGCGGGATTTCGGGAAATTTTCCCGCAGGCCAGCTACCTGAAGCTGCCAATGGCGGACGGGGGTGAGGGAACGGTGGAGGTGATGGTTGCCGCTACCTCGGGCCGTAAGATTGACGTGGAAGTCACCGGGCCATTGGGTGAGAAGGTGATGGCTTTTTTTGGTTTATCCGGCGATGGGCAAAGCGCTTTTATCGAAATGGCGGCGGCCAGCGGGTTGGAGTTGGTGCCGGGGCAACGGCGTAATCCGCTGAAAACCACCTCTTACGGCACCGGTGAACTGATTCGCTGTGCGCTGGATCAGGGCGTTCAGCATTGCATTATCGGCATCGGTGGCAGCGCCACCAACGACGGCGGTGCGGGCATGGTTCAGGCATTGGGTGCCCGATTGCTGGACAGTCAAGGTGAAGAACTGGGTTTTGGTGGCGCAGCATTGGCCGGGTTGGTGAGCATTGATATCAGCGGGCTGGATCCGCGTATCCACCAGTGCAAATTTGAGATTGCCTGCGACGTTACCAATCCACTGACCGGTAAAAACGGCGCGTCGGCGATTTTTGGCCCACAGAAAGGTGCCACGCCGCAGATGGTTGAACAACTGGATCGCGCTTTGCAGCATTACGCGAGCATGATCAAATACTGGTTGGATATTGACGTTGAGCAGGTCGCCGGGGCGGGAGCGGCTGGGGGCATGGGGGCGGCATTGCTGGCCTTCTGCCGGGCGGATCTGCGTCAAGGAATTGAGATTGTCACCGACGCTTTGGGGTTGGATGAACTGGTGCGCGATGCCACCTTGGTGATCACCGGTGAAGGGCGGATTGATAGCCAAAGCCTCAACGGCAAAGTCCCGATCGGTGTTGCCAGGGTGGCCAAGCGCTATCACAAGCCGGTGATTGGCATTGCCGGTAGCCTGAGCTCAGATGTCAGCGTGGTGCATCAGCATGGTTTGGACGCGGTGTTCAGCGTGCTGCCCCGCATCTGCACGCTGGAAGAGGCATTGGCTAATGCCGGGGAAAATGTGCGCATGACGGCGCGCAATATTGCCGCGCTCATCAAACTGGCACAACAGTAAATTGCTCTGCCCCTTTCTGATCGAAAGGGGCACAACGTTATTCCAGATGGAACCGCGCTTCAGTAGTGACCAGCTCTATCTCATCCAATAACTCCAGCCATTCAGGTTCCAAGTCGTGACTGTTGGCACCTTGGCGCAGTTGCTGTTCGAGGTAGTAACACAGTTGCTTGAGGCGTGGCACGCCGCTGTAACTGCAACTGCCATGCAGTTTGTGGATCAGATCGAGAATACTGTCGTCTGCTTCCCCTTCCAACAGCGCTCTGACCCGTTCACTGACCTCGGGCAGGAACTCCACCAGCATCTGGAGCAGATCGTTGGCCAAATCTTCTTTGTTAGCCGCTTGGCGCAGGGCCAACTGCCAGTCTAACGACAGGGATTGTTCTGATACATTGCGCGGAGCCATCACCTCTTGCACGACTTCATGGGTGTGGTAACGGGCCAGCACCTGCGTCAGCATGGCTTCATCGATCGGCTTGGCCAGGTAATCATCCATGCCCGCCTGCAACAGATACTCGCGTTCGCCGCTGATCGCATGAGCGGTGACTGCGACGATCGGCGTGGAGTTGTGATGTGGCATCTGGCGGATCAGTTCACCAGCACGGATGCCATCAATATTCGGCATCTGGATATCCATCAGGATCATATCCAGCACGTTATCGCGTGCCAGCGCAATCGCTTCTTCACCGCTACCGCACAGCAGCGTATTTTCCACCTGTTCTGCCAGTAAGGTACCAATCAGCTTCAGGTTAGCGGGGTTATCATCCACCGCCATCACCGTCAGTGGCAGAAGCTTACGTACCGGTGGTGCAACCAGCGGATATTGGCTCTCCATACGCAGCAGTGGATACAGGCGATTGCTGGTGATCGGCTTAATCAGGCAACCGATCGCGCCGAGCTTTTTCATTTCTTCGGCATCGACCTGCGACTGGCTTGGCAGCGCGAGGATCACCCGGTTGGCGATTTTCAGCGCATCGTTTAGCTTGTTCCGATGCTGAGGGATGCTGTCACGATAGGGGATCGGGACGCCAACCAGCAGGAAGTCGTAATCGTTTTTCGGCAGTTTCCCCAGCGTTGGCGAATGGGTAACGATCAGTTGAGTGACGCTCAGCATGTTCATCGTCGCCTGAGCGGCAGTCGGGTTGGCTTCGATGTAAGCCAGCATTTTGCCACGTAAATCCGGCAGGCTTGGCGGTAGCGACAGCATGCCTTCATTAAGATCGAGCGTAATATGGAACCAGAAGGTTGAACCCCGGTTTAACTGGCTGTAGAAGCAGATATCGCCGCCCATTTCCTTCACCAGCTTCTGGGTGATCACCAGACCTAAGCCGGTGCCACCATGACGGCGTGAAATGCTGGCGTCCGCCTGGCGGAATGCCTGAAACAGCTGTGATTGCTGGCGTTCAGAAATACCAATACCGGTATCGTGGATCTGCATTTCCAGCTCTACCTGCCGCTCCAATTGGTTACGTAGTTCGATGCGGATATCGATATTGCCGGTTTCGGTGAATTTGATGGCATTCCCCAGCAGATTGGTGATCACCTGTTGCAGACGCAGAGAATCGCCAATGACCTGATCAGGCACATCATTTTGCACATCCAGCGTCAGTTCCAGCCCTTTTTCGTGTGCGCTGGGGGCCAGCAACACGATCACTTCGTCCAGCGTTTCACGCAGCGCGAACGGGATATGTTCCAGCACCAGTTTACCGGCCTCCAGCTTGGAGAAGTCCAGCACGTCGTTGATGATGGTCAGCAGGTTATTGGCTGAACGCTCAATGGTTTGCAGATAATCGATCTGCGTGGCGCTCAACGTTGTTTTCAGCATCTGGCGGGTAAAGCCAATCACGCCGTTGAGTGGCGTGCGCAACTCATGAGACATATTGGCCAGGAATTCAGACTTGATACGTGCGGCTTCCTGCGCCCGTTTTTTGGCCAGATCCAGTTCAACGTTCTGGATCTCCATCTGCTCCAGCGTTTCGCGCAGGTCGGAGGTGGCCTGATCGATGTTCTGCTGCATTTCCTCGTGATAGGCGGTCAGCGACATCGCCATGGAGTTAATGCCGTTTTTGAGCATATGCAGTTCGCCGAGCATAAAGCCTTCTACCCGGCTGTCGAGCTGGCCCCGGCGGATACGGTCAACGGTGTTGACCATATTGCGGATCGGGCCGGTCACGTCGCGCATCAGGCGATAGGCGAACAGCACGGCGATACACATGCACAACAGCAACAGCATGCTGGAAACGAACACTTCTTTGTATTGCTGTAGCCGTACCGACTTCAGATCCAGTTCGATCGCCACATAGCCAAGCTTGTTGTCGGCATGCACTTCGTTCCCGGCTGTTTCGTCTGGATACGGGTTTTCTGACAGGATCGGCGTACGCAGGATCAACGAATCACCGCGCCGGGTTAACATCAGTTCGGTGGGAAATGGCACATCTTTCGGCAACTGCAACTGGGTATAATTGTGATGATAATTGGAGGTGACGAAAAGATTGTTCTGCGCGTCAAACACGGTAATCGAACGGACAATATCGGAATGGCGGCGGTGCAACAGGCTGACCAACTGCCTGACCGATTCGCGGCTGCGGAATGTCATGCCGTATTCGCTGGCTACCGCCAGAGGTTCGATGATGCTGGCACCAGAATCAACTAATTGTTCCTGCAGCTCGTTGTAGCGGTGAACCACAAAGAAAGTACTGAGCAACAGACCGATCAGTAATGTCGGTGCCAGGATCAGTATCATCATGCGCGCACGCAGGCTGTATTTGGTCATGAGATTCCAATGTGGGAGAATTGGGCTAATCCTAGCTTAGTGAACCAGCGCTCAATCGACAATTATGGTGCAATTCTACTCTCCCAAACGCCGCGTGACGACCCGGTAAAGATTATTTGGCTCCAGGCTGCGATCGGCTCAAAAAACTGTGCGGTGAAGCGCCGTATTATCAGGCTGACGGGCTACGCTTAGAGTTCAGTTTGCACGAGGTTATTCAGCTTAATACTGTGATAAATCGGCAAATAGTGGCTCAGACCCTTGAATGGTTAGAAATTGAGCCCCATGATCGCATATTGGACCTATTTTGCGGATGGGTAATCGGTAGCAGACATTGAAGGTGTTGCCACGCTGGTAGCGAATGGGCAATATAATGCGCATAAGAATTTGCTGAGTAATCTGTCATTTTCCTATCAGAATCTGGAAAACGATGTTGCACGGCAGCCTTGGGCAGCTCAAGGGTTTGATTAAAGTGATGTTGGATCCTGCCTGTGCTGGTGGTGCGGCTGGAGTGATATCACAGAGTGTAAAACTGGCGCCAGAGCGGGTGGTTTATGTTTCTTGTAACCCCACGATGCTGGCACGTGACAGTAAAGTGCTACTGGACGCCGGTTATCGTCTTGTCCGCGTGCGGATGTTGGATAGGTTTCCGCACGCGGGGCATCTTGAATCCATGGCGTTGGTGCTAAAAACGCCAGGAGTCGCTGCAAAGTAGGGAGAAGTTATGGTCGCGGTAAGAAGTGCACATCTGAATACGGCGGGTGAATTCGCTCTTGATGATTGGATTGCCAGCCTGGGGCTACCTAACCCGCAGTCATGTGAGCGATTAGCCGAAACCTGGCGTTACTGCGAGCAGCAGACCAAAAGCCATTCTGACGCCCCCTTGTTGCTGTGGCGCGGGGTGGAAATGGTGGAAATCCTCTCAACCCTCAGCATGGATAACGACAGCATGCGTGCCGCGCTGCTGTTCCCGCTGGTGGACGCCGGTATCGTGCCGGAAGACATCCTGACCGAAGCCTTTGGCTCCGGTATTACTTCGCTGGTGCACGGTGTGCGTGATATGGACGCCATTCGCCAACTGAAAGCCACGCATAACGACTCGATGGGTTCCGAGCAGGTCGACAACGTGCGCCGCATGCTGCTGGCGATGGTGGAAGATTTCCGCTGCGTGGTGATCAAACTGGCGGAGCGGATTGCCCATCTGCGTGAAGTCAAAGATGCGCCGGAAGACGAACGCGTACTGGCGGCCAAAGAGTGTTTTAACATCTACGCCCCACTGGCCAACCGCCTCGGTATCGGCCAACTGAAATGGGAGCTGGAAGATTTCTGCTTCCGCTATCTGCACCCGGACGAATACAAACGTATTGCCAAATTGCTGCACGAACGCCGTATCGATCGTGAACATTTTATTGATGATTTCGTGGCTGAGTTGCACCAAGCGATGGTGGATGAAGGCATCAAGGCGGAAATCTATGGCCGCCCGAAACATATCTACAGCATCTGGCGCAAGATGCAGAAAAAGTCACTGGCGTTTGATGAATTGTTCGATGTGCGCGCGGTGCGCGTGGTGGTGGAACGATTGCAGGATTGCTACGCAGCACTGGGCATCGTGCATACCCATTTCCGCCATCTGCCGGACGAGTTTGACGACTATGTCGCCAACCCGAAACCCAACGGCTATCAGTCGATTCATACCGTGGTGCTTGGGCCACGCGGTAAAACGCTGGAAATCCAGATCCGTACCCGTCAGATGCACGAAGACGCTGAACTGGGCGTGGCCGCGCACTGGAAGTACAAAGAGGGCGCGGTAGTCACCGCACGTTCCGGCTACGAAGAGCGCATTGCCTGGCTGCGTAAGCTGATCGCCTGGCAGGAAGAGATGGCGGATTCGGGCGAAATGCTCGACGAAGTGCGCAGCCAGGTGTTCGACGATCGCGTCTACGTGTTTACCCCGAAAGGTGATGTGATCGATCTACCGGCGGGTTCAACGCCGCTTGATTTCGCCTACCATATTCACAGTGACGTCGGCCACCGCTGTATCGGTGCCAAAATTGGCGGCCGTATCGTGCCCTTCACCTATCAGTTGCAGATGGGCGATCAGATTGAAGTGATCACCCAGAAACAGCCGAACCCAAGCCGCGACTGGCTGAACCCGAACCTCGGCTACATCACCACCAGCCGTGGGCGCTCGAAGATCCACAACTGGTTCCGCAAGCAGGATCGTGACAAAAACATCCTGGCCGGGCGGCAGATGCTGGACAATGAGCTGGAACACCTCGGCATCAGCCTGAAAGAGGCCGAGAAGCTGCTGATCCCTCGCTATAACGTCAATTCGCTGGATGAAGTGCTGGCGAGCATTGGCGGTGGGGATATCCGCCTGAATCAGATGGTGAATTTCCTGCAAGGCAAGCTCAACAAGCCGAGCGCCGAAGAGCAGGATCGCCAGGCGCTGCGTCAGTTGACCCAGCAGAAAGCGCCATCCGCCGCGACTCGCAGCAAAGACAATGGGCGCGTGGTGGTGGAGGGCGTCGGCAATCTGATGCATCACATTGCGCGTTGCTGCCAGCCGATCCCAGGCGACGATATCATTGGTTTTATCACTCAGGGGCGGGGGATTTCGATCCACCGGGCGGATTGCGATCAACTGGCCGAGCTGCAATCCCATGCGCCGGAGCGCATCGTTGACGCGGTGTGGGGCGAGAGCTATTCCAGCGGCTATTCGCTGGTGGTGCGCGTGGTAGCAAACGATCGCAGCGGCTTGCTGCGTGATATCACCACGATACTGGCCAACGAGAAGGTCAACGTGCTGGGCGTCGCCAGCAGGAGTGATACCAAAAAGCAGTTGGCCACCATCGATATGGATATCGAGATCTACAACCAGCAGGTGCTGGGGCGGGTGTTAGCCAAACTTAACCAGTTGCCGGACGTGATTGACGCTAAGCGTCTACACGGTAAGTGATGTTCCTTTTTTCCTAAGGGCCCAGCTTGCTGGGCCCTTAATTATTCAGAGATTTTTCTATGACCCAATCCACCCCGTTGCAACGCTTGCTGACCATCATGAAAACCTTGCGTGATCCGCAGTCAGGCTGCCCGTGGGATCGCCAGCAGACCTTCGCGACTATCGCGCCTTACACGCTGGAAGAAACGTACGAAGTGCTGGATGCCATCGAGCGCCAGGATTATGCCGATCTGCGTGATGAACTGGGGGATCTGTTGTTCCAGGTGGTGTTTTATGCCCAGATGGGGCAGGAGCAAGGGCTGTTTGATTTCGACCAGATCTGCAACGCCATCAGCGACAAACTGGAGCGCCGCCATCCGCACATTTTCGGTGAGGCCGATGCCGCCGACAGCGCAGCGGTTTCCGCCCGTTGGGAGCAATTGAAGGCCGGTGAGCGCGCTGAGAAAGCGCTGCATTCGGCGCTGGATGATATCCCCAATGCGCTGCCCGCGCTGATGAAAGCCCACAAAATCCAGAAACGCTGCGCGACGGTCGGCTTCGACTGGCATACGTTGGGCCCGGTGCTGGACAAGGTGTATGAAGAGATCGACGAAGTGATGCACGAAGCGCAGCAGGCGGTGGTGGATGAGCAGAAGCTGGAAGAAGAGATTGGCGATCTGCTGTTTGCCACGGTCAACCTTTCCCGCCATCTTGGCCATAAGGCAGAAAATGCCTTGCAGGCCGCCAACCGCAAGTTCGAACGCCGTTTCCGCCAGGTTGAAGAGATTGTGCAGCAGCGTGGCCTGAAGATGGAACAGGCGACGCTGGAGCAGATGGAAGAAGCCTGGCAGCAAGTGAAACAACAGGAAAATTAATCTGAGTCTGGGGGCTCAACCGCATCACTTGTTTGATCGGCAACAAGGTTTGCTCACGCTGAAACGGTTAAGCTCGCCACCCTATCTTGCTGAATTGCGCATTGTATGGCAGAAAAGTCAACAAACTGAATTGTAAGGCGTTTTATTACGGCAGAAGGCATTTTACCGACAAGTTTTTATGCTAACCTGTTGTTTTAAAAAGACAGAGAGAGTGAGGCTGGCTGACTAAACCTGGATGAACTCACGGCGGTGACAGAGATGATGGATAGCAAAACGATCGTTTGTAGGTCTAGAGAGGTTCGGGTATACTACTTTCCCGTCCTGGTTCTTCCATCGTCTTTAAACCTAAACTCTCAGGTTCAGCATGACAACTAATTATATTTTTGTGACCGGCGGGGTCGTCTCCTCTCTGGGTAAAGGCATTGCCGCAGCCTCTCTGGCGGCTATTCTTGAAGCCCGTGGCCTCAACGTTACCATCATGAAACTGGACCCGTACATCAACGTGGATCCGGGCACCATGAGCCCGATTCAGCATGGGGAAGTTTTCGTCACCGAAGACGGCGCAGAAACCGATCTGGATCTGGGTCACTACGAGCGTTTCATCCGCACCAAAATGACGCGTCGTAACAACTTCACCACCGGCCGTATCTACTCCGACGTTCTGCGTAAAGAGCGCCGTGGCGACTATCTGGGCGCAACCGTACAGGTTATTCCGCACATCACCAATGCCATTAAAGAACGCATCATCGAAGGCGCTGAAGGCCACGATGTGGTGCTGGTGGAGATCGGCGGCACCGTGGGTGATATCGAATCCCTGCCGTTCCTGGAAGCGATTCGCCAGATGGCGGTCGAAGTGGGCCGTGAGCACACGCTGTACATGCACCTGACCCTGGTGCCGTATCTGGCGGCTGCCGGTGAAGTGAAAACCAAACCAACCCAGCATTCGGTTAAAGAGTTGCTCTCCATCGGTATTCAGCCGGATGTGTTGATCTGCCGTTCCGATCGCACCGTGCCTGCCAACGAGCGCGCAAAAATCGCTCTGTTCTGCAACGTGCCGGAAAAAGCGGTTATCTCGCTGAAAGATATTGATTCTATTTATAAAATTCCAGGTCTATTGAAATCTCAGGGGCTGGACGACTATATTTGCAAACGATTCAACCTCAATGCACCGGAAGCCAACCTGAGCGAGTGGGAGCAGGTGGTGTACGAAGAAGCCAATCCGGGCGGCGAAGTGACCATCGGCATGGTCGGCAAATATGTCGAACTGCCGGATGCGTACAAGTCCGTCATTGAAGCGCTGAAGCACGGTGGTCTGAAAAATCGTCTGACCGTTAATATCAAGCTGATCGATTCGCAGGATGTTGAAACTCGCGGTGTGGAAGTCCTGAAAGGGCTGGACGCGATCTTGATCCCTGGCGGCTTTGGCTACCGTGGCGTGGAAGGTAAGGTGATGACCGCGCAGTACGCGCGTGAAAATAACATTCCTTATCTGGGTATTTGCCTGGGTATGCAGGTAGCGCTGATCGAGTTTGCCCGTCACGTTGCGGGTATGGCGAATGCCAACTCAACCGAATTTGTGCCAGACTGCAAGTACCCGGTGGTAGCGTTAATCACCGAATGGCGTGATGAAGACGGCAACGTTGAAGTGCGCACCGAAGAAAGCGATTTGGGCGGCACGATGCGCGTTGGCGGGCAGCAATGCCATTTAACCGATAACAGCCTGGTGCGCCAGATGTACGGCGAGCCAACCATCGTTGAGCGCCATCGTCACCGTTATGAAGTTAACAACATGCTGTTGAAGCAGATCGAGGCCGCAGGTTTACGCGTTGCCGGTCGCTCTGCGGATAACAAGCTGGTTGAGATTATCGAGCTGCCTAACCATCCGTGGTTTGTTGCTTGCCAGTTCCACCCGGAGTTTACTTCGACGCCGCGTGATGGGCATCCGCTGTTCGCTGGTTTTGTCAAAGCGGCGGGTGAGTATCAGAAGCGTCAGGCGAAATAAGAGTTTTAGTAAGCAACGCGCGGCCAAAACCGCGCGTTGTTTGTCTGGAGTTTTAGTTTAACTTGTGACTTGAGGAAAACCCATATGTCCAAAATTGTGAAAGTCATCGGCCGTGAAATCATCGACTCACGCGGCAACCCAACTGTTGAAGCCGAAGTGCATCTGGAAGGCGGTTTCGTGGGTCTGGCTGCTGCGCCGTCAGGTGCTTCTACCGGTTCCCGTGAAGCTCTGGAACTGCGTGACGGTGACAAATCTCGTTTCCTGGGTAAAGGCGTACTGAAAGCCGTTGCTGCGGTTAATGGCCCAATTGCTCAGGCAGTACAGGGTAAAGATGCCAAAGACCAGGCTAACATCGACAAGATCATGATCGATCTGGACGGTACTGAGAATAAATCCCTGTTTGGCGCTAACGCCATCCTGGCGGTTTCTCTGGCCGCTGCCAAGGCTGCTGCTGCTTCCAAAGGCATGCCGCTGTATGAGCACATTGCTGAACTGAACGGCACCCCAGGCAAATTCTCTATGCCTCTGCCAATGATGAACATCATCAACGGCGGTGAGCACGCAGACAACAACGTCGACATTCAGGAGTTCATGATTCAGCCAGTTGGCGCGAAGACCCTGAAAGAAGCCGTGCGTATGGGTTCTGAAGTGTTCCATCACCTGGCAAAAGTGCTGAAGTCCAAAGGGATGAACACGGCGGTGGGTGACGAAGGTGGTTATGCGCCAAACCTGGGCTCTAACGCTGAAGCTCTGTCTGTGATCGCTGAAGCAGTGAAAGCGGCAGGCTATGAGCTGGGTAAAGACATTACTCTGGCGATGGACTGTGCGGCGTCTGAATTCTACAAAGACGGCAAATATGTGCTGGCTGGCGAAGGCAACAAAGCCTTCACTTCTGAAGAGTTCACTCACTTCCTGGAAGATCTGACCAAGCAGTACCCAATCGTTTCTATCGAAGACGGTTTGGATGAATCTGACTGGGCTGGTTTTGCTTACCAGACCAAAGTGCTGGGTGACAAGATCCAACTGGTGGGTGACGATCTGTTCGTAACCAACACCAAGATCCTGAAAGAAGGCATCGATAAAGGCATCGCTAACTCTATCCTGATCAAGTTCAACCAGATCGGTTCTCTGACCGAAACTCTGGCTGCGATTAAGATGGCAAAAGATGCAGGCTACACTGCGGTGATCTCTCACCGTTCAGGTGAAACCGAAGATGCGACCATCGCCGACCTGGCGGTAGGTACTGCGGCTGGCCAGATCAAAACCGGTTCTATGAGCCGTTCTGACCGCGTTGCCAAATACAACCAACTGATCCGTATCGAAGAAGCGCTGGGCAACCGCGCACCGTTCAATGGCCTGAAAGAAGTTAAAGGTCAGTAATCGTTATAACGGCTTCGTTTGTTTACGGGGAGTGTCATTAGACACTCCCCGTTTTTTATTGTGATTGACCCCCTAGCGCTGTGACTGAAGCGAGTTACAGCATGGCGATCATTTTCAGCAGTTCTACGCGGTTGCGAATGCCGAATTTTTTACTCGCGTTGTTCAGATGGGAGTAGATTGTTTTCGGGTGCAGATGCAAGCGTTGCGCAATGTTACCAATGCTGGCATTACGCGCTATCTCACAGAGCACAATGATTTCACCAGGCGTAATTATCGTCGGTTTTTGGGTTCCCCACATGTGACCGTTGGCTACTGGTCTTTCTTGTTCTATCAAGAGCATGCACATTTCAAGCACCACATTTAACTTTTCTTTCTTATTCAATATCGCATCTGGACGTGCGCGGGCGATCAACGCCAAGATTAAAGGTGATGCTTTGTCGATAAAGAATAGCGTCTTGATTTTAGGATGGTTCGTCCTCAGCTTCTTAAGAAAAAGAAGACACTCTTCAAAAAGATAAATCTGTTCGGGGAAACTCATTATTACCAGATTCGGTGGGGATTCCTCCGATCGTAACAGGTTTGTGGAAGGGTATGATAAACAAAAAATATCTTGTGCCAGCAGTGCCTTCATTCCTAGTTGACACAGTGGCGAGCGGTCAATATAAATAATACCCACACTGATTCTCCTTTTTCAGAAAATTAACCGCACTGTTTCACAGTATCTATATAATGTCATGGTTTATTTTATTGGTAATTAATTGGCAGATATAAAAAGGAAAAATCATTGATAATAAATGATCAATATTATGTATGTATAATGCTTTACTAGTGAAGCAAATGTTTCCTTACGCTTCAGTTTTTGCAAGTGATTTCAACCAGCTAACAAGATAGTGATAAGCATATCTCATTGTTATAAAATGTATTTATAAGAACGCCTTCATTGAGTGCTGTCTATACTGGCATCAAGAGTGTTCGGTAAAAATACAGTATTCAATTCGGTTTTTGCGAGAATGTAATATAATTATTTCTATAAAAAAGTAGAGGAAGCTATTTTTTAAGTAAATGCTTAATGCGGTTTAAGAAGCGTGCCGGTAAAATAAGATAAGTCATGCTGGAGTTGATGTTGCTTATCGAAGGTATTCGCTAAAATCTACGTGGTTTGCACACACAGATTAATCATATTCTTCAGTGGTAGTGAGAAGCGGCAAGAGATCATGGGGGCAATATAAGGCTTGAAAAGCAGACTTAGTGCAATCCACCGAAGCGAACTGCTCTAAGTCTGTTTAAATCACGCTAAATCCATTCTTAAAGGTTTTGCGCCGAGGCTACGGTTGATGGGTTTTTCTTACGCACCCACAGCCAGTAAGCCAGAGTAAGGAAAGCGACCCAGACTAAGCCGACATACAGTGCAATACGGCTTGCTTCGAAATAACCCAACAGACCGATCACAAACAGCATAAATGCCGTTGCTATTGCCGGGGCCAACGGCCACCAGGGTACCGGGAAACTCAGTTGGCTGACTTCTTCTTTGCTGAGCGTGCGGCGCATAGCGATCTGCGAAAGCAGAATCATCAGCCATACCCAAACGGTGGCAAAGGTAGCGATTGACGCAATGATCATGAAGATCTGTTGCGGGATGAAATAGTTGAGTACCACCGCCAGCAGCAGCGCGATGGACATCACCAACACCGTCATCCAGGGTACTCCGCTGGCAGTCAGCTTAGAGAAGCTTTTTGGTGCCTGGCCGTCATGAGCCATGCCATACATCATGCGGCCTGCGCCAAAGATATCGCTGTTGATGGCGGAAATAGCGGCGGTGATCACCACGACGTTCAACACGTTGGCAGCGGAACTGATCCCCAGATTGCTGAAGATTTCCACGAACGGGCTGCCTTTCTGGCCGATGCTGTTCCAAGGGTAGATCGCCATCAGCACCAGTAAGGTCAACACGTAGAATAACAGTATGCGTATTGGCACGGAGTTGATGGCTTTTGGCAGCACGGTGGCCGGATCTTTCGCTTCGCTGGCGGTGATACCGATAATTTCAATACCGCCGAAGGCAAACATCACCACGGCCAGTGAAGCCACTACGCCGCCAATGCCGTTTGGCATAAAACCGCCGTGTTGCCACAGGTTACTGAAGCCGGTGGCTTCTTGCGTTTGGCCGAAGCCAAACATCATCACTGCCGCCCCGCCGATGATCATCGCCACAATGGCCGCGACTTTCACCAGTGAAAGCCAGAACTCCATCTCACCGAATACTTTGACGCTGCACATGTTGAGCGCACCAATAAACATAATGATGCTCAGTACCCAAACCCACTGTGCGACATCCGGGAACCACAGCCCCATATAGATACCAAAAGCCGTGACGTCGGCCAGGGCTACGATCACCATTTCAAAGGTGTAGGTCCAACCGGTGAGAAACCCCGCCAGTGGGCCAAGGTAGTGGCTGGCGTAGTGGCCGAAGGAGCCGGAAACCGGCTGATGAACCGCCATTTCCCCCAGCGCTCGCATCACCATAAACACCGCCGCTCCGCCGACCAGATAGGCCAGGAGGACGGCAGGGCCAGCCAGTTGAATAGCGCCTGCGGAACCGTAGAACAGCCCGGTGCCGATGGCGGAACCCAAGGCCATAAAGCGAATGTGCCGTGCGTTCAAACCGCGCCGGAGTTGAGTTTTTTCGTTACGCATGTTGCTTCCCCGTTTTAGAGTTGTTGTCGGACAGGCAGCACTGCCCACATCGGGGAAACGAGCCCGATGGGACAGAGTACGAACTTGTAGGGTATATCCCTTTTGTCATGCAAACCGCAACGTTGCTAGCTGCGATTTGCAATCCAGAGGGCAGATTAAAGAAACGGCTACGCCTGGCTAGGCAACAGCGCCGCGGGTATCAGTGATGTCAGATGACCGGCCGCCAACAGCGCACTGGCGGCTTCGATATCGGGAGCGAAGAACCGATCCTTATCGTAGTAGCTGACATATTCGCGCAGCAGGCGGCGCGCCTGTTCCAGGCCTTCGGTGGTTTGCAGACCCTTACGCAGATCCAGCCCTTGGCAGGCCGCCAGCCACTCTACCGCCAGGATACCGCGCACGTTATCGGCCATTTCCCACAGGCGACGGCCAGCGGCTGGGGCCATAGAAACGTGGTCCTCCTGGTTGGCCGACGTCGGAATACTGTCGACGCTGGCCGGGTGTGCCAGTGCTTTGTTCTCGCTGGTCAAGGCTGCTGCGGTGACCTGTGCGATCATAAAGCCGGAGTTCACGCCGCCGTTATCCACCAGGAATGGTGGTAGCTGCGACATGTGTTTATCCATCATCAGAGAAATACGGCGCTCGGCGAGCGAACCGATTTCAGCGAACGCCAGTGCCAGATTGTCGGCAGCCATGGCCACCGGTTCAGCGTGGAAGTTACCGCCGGACAGCACATCACCTTGGTCAGCAAACACCAGCGGGTTATCGGAAACCGCGTTGGCTTCGATCTCCAGGACTTCTGCTGCATTGCGGATCTGCGTCAGGCAGGCTCCCATCACCTGTGGCTGGCAGCGCAGGGAGTAGGGATCCTGCACTTTGTCACAGTTGTGGTGCGAGTCAGATACGCCGCTACGTTCCCCTAGCAGATGGCGATACGCGGCGGCTGCATCGATCTGGCCACGTTGGCCGCGCACTTCATGGATCCGTGCATCGAACGGGCTGCGGGAGCCCAACGCTGCTTCTACCGTCAGGCTGCCGGTGACGGTCGCCGCCGCGTACAGATCTTCTGCATCAAACAGGCCGCGTAGGGCAAAGGCGGCAGAAACCTGAGTACCGTTCAACAGTGCCAGCCCTTCTTTAGCGGCGAGCTGAATCGGCTTCAGGCCCGCTTTAGCCAGCGCATCGACCGCTGGCAACCATTCGCCCTGATAACGGGCTTTGCCTTCACCCAGCAAGACCAGGCTCATGTGTGCCAGCGGTGCCAGATCGCCGGAAGCACCGACGGAACCCTTCAGCGGAATATGCGGATAGACTTCGGCATTCACCAGAGCCATCAATGCCTGAATCACTTCCAGACGGATACCGGAAAAACCGCGCGACAGGCTGTTGATCTTCAGCACCATGATCAGGCGCACCAGATTGTCATCGGTCGGCGCGCCAACGCCGGCGGCGTGAGAAAGCACAAGGGAGCGTTGGAGGTTTTCCAGATCGTTACGGGCGATACGGCTTGAGGCCAACAGACCAAAACCCGTGTTGATCCCATAGGTGGTGCGGTTTTCTTCCACAATGCGTTCTACACAGGCCACGCTTTGTTGGATCGCGCTATAAGCATGGTCGTCCAGAGTCAGTTTTACCGGCTGTTGATAAACCTGGCGCAGCTCGGCAAGCGTCAGTTTGCCTGGGCGAATAGTCAGTGCTTTCATGCTTTGTCTCCCTGAGTGGCCGCGATCATTGGCAGGTTGAGGCCCTGCTCGCATGCACAATCGATAGCAATATCATAGCCTGCGTCAGCATGACGCATCACGCCGGTGGCCGGATCGTTATGCAGCACGCGAGCAATTCGCTCAGCGGCCTCGTCGGTGCCGTCACAGAGGATCACCATTCCGGAATGCTGCGAGAAGCCCATGCCGACACCACCGCCGTGGTGTAGAGAAACCCAGGTCGCGCCGCTGGCGGTGTTCAGCAGGGCATTGAGTAACGGCCAGTCGGATACCGCATCGGAACCGTCTTTCATCGATTCGGTTTCGCGGTTGGGGCTGGATACTGAACCGGAGTCCAGATGGTCACGACCAATCACGATCGGTGCAGAGAGTTCGCCACGGCGTACCATCTCGTTGAACGCCAGCCCTAGCTTGGCGCGTTGGCCCAAACCGACCCAGCAGATACGTGCGGGTAAGCCTTGGAAGCTGATGCGCTCACGCGCCATATCCAGCCAGCGATGCAGATGCTCATCGTCTGGGATCAGCTCTTTCACCATCGCATCGGTTTTGTAGATATCTTGCGGATCGCCAGACAGCGCTGCCCAGCGGAACGGGCCGATGCCGCGACAGAACAGTGGGCGGATGTAGGCTGGGACAAATCCTGGGAAATCAAAGGCATTGCTGACGCCCATCTCTTTTGCCATCTGACGGATGTTGTTGCCATAGTCAAAGGTCGGCACGCCCATTTTCTGGAAGGCCAGCATGGCTTCAACATGTTCAGCCATTGATTGCTTGGCCGCGTTGACCACCAGCGCGGGTTCGGTCTGCGCACGGCGGCGATACTCTTCCCAGCTCCAGCCTTTCGGCAGATAACCGTTCAGCGGATCGTGGGCGCTGGTCTGATCGGTGACCATATCCGGGCGCACGCCGCGTTTGACCAACTCCGGCAGGATCTCGGCCGCGTTACCACACAGGGCGATGGAGATGGCTTTGCCTTCGGCGGTGTAGCGCTTGATGCGCGCCAGCGCGTCGTCGAGATCGGTAGCTTGTTCGTCGACGTAGCGGGTTTTCAGGCGGAAATCGATACGGCTCTGCTGACATTCGATATTCAGCGAGCAGGCCCCGGCCAGCGTGGCGGCCAGTGGCTGCGCGCCGCCCATGCCACCCAAGCCTGCGGTCAGTACCCAGCGGCCTTGCAGGCTGCCGTTGTAATGCTGGCGGCCAGCTTCGACGAAGGTTTCATAGGTGCCCTGCACGATGCCCTGGCTGCCGATGTAGATCCAACTGCCAGCGGTCATCTGGCCATACATCGCCAAGCCTTTGGCATCCAGTTCGTTGAAGTGTTCCCAAGTCGCCCAATGCGGAACCAGGTTGGAGTTGGCGATCAGCACACGCGGGGCGTTGCTATGGGTTTTGAATACGCCGACCGGTTTGCCGGACTGCACCAGCAAGGTTTCGTCGTCTTCCAGTTTTTTGAGGGTTTCAACAATCTTGTCGTAACAATCCCAATCACGGGCAGCACGGCCGATACCGCCGTACACCACCAGTTCGTGCGGGTTTTCCGCCACTTCAGGATCGAGGTTATTCATTAGCATACGCAGGGGGGCTTCGGTCTGCCAACTTTTGGCATTTAGTTGAGTGCCGCGGGGCGCGCGTATATCGACGTTGCGAACTTTGTTATTTGCAGTCACAGCTATTTCCTCAAACAGTATCGGTACAAATTTTATGACGCAGCAGATCTCTCACCATGTCATAACAATGCGTCGGGATAATTAACATATACTTGTATGTACAAGCATATGCAACACTGACCAGTCAGCGGTGAAAAAGTCATAATGAAAAGTAATTTCTTTTTTTAATCAATCGAGTAGATGGTTTTTTAGCAGGAAAACCATGAATTAAGCCCGGCAGAATAGTGAGTTACTCTGCAAAAATGAATTAAAATAGCGTCATTTTTGAGCGTTAAATCACAATAAATTTACATACCCATTACAAGTTAGATGCAAGGATAAGGAAGTTATATTGCGGAGAAAGAACAAAAACCCATGAAGGGCATTTGAGGTTGATGACAAAGTGGTTTTTAAGCCCGAGATACTCGGGCCTAGCGCACCGAGGGGCGCTCCGGCGGCTTACGCCGCTACGACCCCTTCGGCACGCTCTCCCTAATATCTGGCTTTGTCAGCAGTCTGAAAGCCCGTGAAGGGCTTTTGCTGTTTAGGCGGGTTTAACTTGGGAGGTGGTGGCTTTATCTGAGCTGAGCTTGCGTGAAAACCATTGCTCAATGTACTTGTAAGAAAAATGTGCCAGCAGGATAGCTAAAGCGGAATACAGTATAAAACGTGGCCAACCGTAAGGTATCCCCAGTTTATCTATGCGACCATCTAACGCTGCATTGAGCATTGTATGGAGCAGATAAAGTGAGTAGGAAATTTTCCCAAGATAAACCAAAAAACGTGGGGTATATCTGGCTAGATAACGATCGCATATTACCACTGCCAAGAAAAGCAAGGTAAGAAAAGCACCCGCAGAATCAATACCATGGTTGTTATAGCCATTAAAGTACATTCCCCACACAGCGGCAGCGATAGCGAGGATCAACAGAGGAAATGACCATTTTGCTGGGGTATTCTTCAGGTAAGGGTATAACAAGCCAATTGTCACACCCGCCAAGAACTGCCAGATAATAGGATTCGTCATCAGGTTTAAATGGGCTGAACCAAAATTATAGCCTGACACACTCAACGTCGGCGTTAATCCCACAAGCAAAGGCAGAGCAACCAACGTACAGGCAAAAAAGCTATACAACACGACCCAGTGTTTTTTAAACAGCAGGCTAAGAGCAGTGACCAAATAGAAATAAATTTCGTAGTTCAGCGTCCAGCGAATGCCGTACATACCACTATCATCCACATAGAAAGGGGCGTGCGTGGTATCGTAGGGGGTAAAAGTGAGTGCACTGAGCAAGTTACGCACCTTTTCAGGGTAATGAAAGGTACTCATTGCCCCCGAAAATAGGAAAGTAATCAACAGTAAAACGTAATAAGCCGGTAGCAGACGTATTGCCCGTTTTTTAATGAAAGTTAGGGTGCCAATCTGCTTAGGCTGCGCCCTTTCTATAGAAAGGGTAATAACGAATCCACTGATAATAAAGAATAAATCAACACCCACTGCGCCAAGGCCAAATATTTGATTACCTAAGCTTGGTGTGTCTGAGTTTAGAATCCAGCGGTAATGAAAAAACATGACGGCAAGAGCAGCCAAACCGCGCAAAGCTTGCACGCTTTCAATTTTATTCTCTTTCAAATGTTGTCGTCCATGGGGGAGAAAAAGTGTCGTATAGCCTAAAGGTATTGCCATGAAATCGAAAGTGAATTGTTAGATTTTCTTCTCGATAGGGAGCTCAATATTAACAGGCGGTTTGCAATGCCGGGTGCTCAGAAATGTGTGATAACTCAGTGGCAGATATTACGCAGCTACCAACGGGCTATGCTCTGGTAATCCTGACCCCGTTTGGCCGCAGAAGCAGGATCTGCGATAATGCGTTTTTACCCTGCCTGATTGAGAAAACGATGCAGTATCCGATTAACGAGATGTTCCAAACCTTGCAAGGGGAAGGCTATTTTACCGGCGTTCCGGCTATTTTTATTCGTCTGCAGGGCTGCCCGGTGGGGTGTAGCTGGTGCGATACCAAACACACCTGGGAAAAGGATGCCGATCGGGAAGTGGATATGCAGCGGATCCTGGTAAAAACCGCTGAAAGCGATGCCTGGGGCAGCGCCAGCGCCGAGCAATTACTCAAGGTGATCCAGCAGCAAGGTTATACCGCGCGCCATATTGTGATCACCGGCGGTGAACCTTGTCTCTACGATCTGATCCCGCTGACCACATTGTTTGAAAACAGTGGCTATGGCTGCCAGATAGAAACCAGTGGCACCCATGAAATCCTCTGCTCCCCCAATACCTGGGTGACGGTTTCACCGAAAGTAAACATGCGCGGTGGAATGAAAGTCTTGCAGCAAGCGCTGGCGCGTGCTGATGAGATCAAACACCCGGTCGGGCGTGAGCGTGATATTGAGGCACTGGATGAGTTACTGGCAACGCTGCATGATGAGAAGCGCCGTATCATCGCACTGCAACCGATCAGCCAGAAAGAAGAGGCGACGCGTTTGTGTATTGCAACCTGCATCGCACGCAACTGGCGGCTTTCGATGCAAACCCATAAATATTTGAATATTGCCTAAGACTGGCCAGTTCCCTCTCCTTTGGGGAAAGGGTTAGGATGAGGGGATTAAGCCCCTCACTCTGTACCTTGCTCTTTCAGCCCTTATACACACAGCCTGCGGTACAGGTCTCTTTCACCATTACCGCCGTTAATTCTGGCAACCGTGGTTTGAGCTGTTGCCAGATCCAGGCGGCAAGCACTTCGCTGGTGGGATTTTCCAATCCTGGAATATCGTTGAGATAATGGTGATCCAGGCGTTGCCAAATCGGATCAAACGCCGCCTTCAGTTCGGCAAAATCCATTACCCAGCCGGTGTGTGCATCCACTTCACCGGTGACTTCCAAACGCACCATAAATGAATGCCCGTGCAGGCGGCCACATTTATGGCCCTCGGGAACGTGCGGCAAACGATGGGCGGCTTCAAACAGAAAATCTTTAAACAGCGTGGTTGCCATTATTTTGGCCTCATTGATTCAAAAAACGCCGCACAGTGTAGCGAAAAGCGGCTTTGCTTACCATTTATACCCTTCCATACCTTCAGTATTCTAACTACCGCAGCTCAGCAGCTTGGGCTTAACACTTTTTTTGTTTGGTCCGTGTGTTGCTTATCGGATGAGGTCATCAACCATAAATGCGATTCATTCCATAATGACCGTAAAAAGTGTTTTACTTTCATGTGGATAAAAAAACGCTCTTAACGCTTTAACCGCTATCCCTTACCAGAAAAACAGCTTAGTCATTTTGGTTATTAATTATTGCTATCCCTTATTTAATCGTTGCAATTGCGCTCGGTAACCTTACAAACTCTCCTGATCTTTTCAGGCAAGCAAACAGCGACCGACATTGGCTAAGCATAGGATATCCGTACTGCGATGACGACTCAGGCACCTCCAACATCTTTGCTCCCGCTGACACCCGAACAGTTGGCGCGCCTTCAGGCCGCAATTGGTGAGTATTCACCAACGCAACTGGCGTGGCTGTCCGGTTACTTCTGGGGAATGGTTAATCAACAACCGGGAGCTGTCGCCAACGCGCCAGCGGTGCCTGCTGCCGCTGCGGCCAGCATTACCGTGATTTCTGCTTCCCAGACCGGCAATGCGCGCCGGCTGGCGGAACAGCTACGTGACGATCTACTGGCGGCCAAACTGAGCGTCACCTTGGTGAATGCTGGCGACTACAAGTTCAAGCAAATCGCTCAGGAGCGCCTGCTGGTGGTGGTGGCCTCTACCCAAGGAGAGGGCGAACCGGCGGAAGAAGCGGTCGCGCTGCATAAATTCCTGTATTCGAAAAAAGCGCCAAAGCTCACCGACACCGCCTTTGCCGTATTCGGTTTAGGCGACACTTCTTACGAGAACTTCTGCCAGTCCGGTAAAGATTTTGACGCCAAGCTGGCAGAGTTGGGTGCAGAACGTTTGGTTGAACGTATCGATGCCGATGTGGAATATCAGGAACTGGCAAGCGCATGGCGCAAGCAGGTAGTTGAAGTGCTGAAGGGGCGTGCGCCCGTAGAAAGCAGCGCGCCGAGCGTATTGGCGAGCGGTGCCGTCGATCAACTCGACAGCAGTCCTTACAGCAAAGAACAGCCGTTGACCGCGCAACTGGCGGTGAAGCAACAGATCACCGGCCGTGGTTCAGATAAAGATGTGCGCCATATCGAAATTGACCTAGGGGATTCCGGCTTGCGTTACCAACCGGGAGACGCGCTGGGCGTCTGGTTCGATAACGATCCGGAATTGGTGAGCGAATTGGTGCAATTGCTGTGGCTGAAAGGCGACGAACCGGTTGAGGTCGAAGGTAAAACTTTGCCGCTGCGCGAGGCTTTACGTAATCACTTCGAGCTGACGCAGAACACCACGCCGATCGTGGAAAAATATGCCGCACTGTCGCGCGATGAAAAACTGATTGGCCTGCTGGCCGATAAAGCCAAGCTGCAGCACTACGCGCAGAATACGCCGATTGTTGATATGGTGCGTCAGGCTCCTGCGGATTTGAACGCCGAGCAGTTGCTTGGCCTGCTGCGCCCGTTGACGCCGCGTTTGTATTCAATCGCCTCCTCACAGGCGGAGAATGAAAACGAAGTGCATATCACCGTTGGCGTGGTGCGCTACGACATCGACGGCCGTGCCCGTGCGGGCGGTGCCTCCAGTTTCCTGGCGGATCGCCTGGAAGAAGAGGGCGATCTGCGGGTGTTTATCGAACATAACGACAATTTCCGCCTGCCTATTAATCCAGAAACGCCAGTGATCATGATCGGCTCAGGCACCGGTATTGCGCCGTTCCGCGCCTTTATGCAGCAGCGTGAAGCCGATGGCGCAACGGGGAAAAACTGGCTGTTCTTCGGCAACCCGCACTTTACCGAAGATTTCCTGTATCAGGTTGAATGGCAACGCTATGTGAAAGACGGATTATTGACCCGCATCGATCTGGCCTGGTCGCGCGATCAGCAGCATAAAGTCTACGTGCAGGACAAACTGCGCGAACAGGGGGCAGAAGTCTGGCGCTGGATCCAGCAAGGCGCACACATTTATGTCTGTGGCGATGCTAACCGCATGGCGAAAGACGTTGAAAATACATTATTAGCACTGGTGGCCGAGCACGGTGGTATGGATACCGAGCAGGCAGATGAGTTTTTAAGTGAGCTGCGCCTTGAGCGCCGTTATCAACGGGATGTGTACTGATGAGTGATAAACACCCTGGGCCTCTGGTTGTGGAAGGCAAATTGGCCGATGCCGAACGCTTGAAGAAAGAGAGCAACTTCCTGCGCGGCACCATTGCGGAAGATTTAAAAGACGGCCTGACCGGCGGCTTCAACGGCGACAACTTCCTGCTGATCCGTTTCCACGGCATGTACCAGCAGGACGACCGTGATATTCGCGCCGAACGTGCTGAGCAGAAGCTGGAGCCGCGCCACGCTATGATGCTGCGCTGCCGCCTGCCGGGGGGGATTATCACTCCGCAGCAGTGGTTGGGTATCGACAAGTTTGCGCAGGAAAGCACCCTGTACGGCAGTATCCGTATTACCAACCGCCAGACGTTCCAGTTTCACGGCATCCTGAAAGGCAATGTGAAGCCGGTGCATCAGTTGCTGAATCGCCTGGGGCTGGACGCATTGGCAACCGCCAATGACGTTAACCGCAACGTGCTCTGTACGTCGAACCCGGTAGAGTCTGAACTGCATCAGCAAGCCTACGAGTGGGCGAAGAAAATTTCCGAACACCTGCTGCCACGTACCCGTGCCTATGCCGAAGTGTGGCTGGATCAAGAAAAGGTGGCGACTACCGATGAAGAGCCGATCCTCGGGGCTACCTATCTGCCGCGCAAGTTTAAAACCACGGTAGTGATCCCGCCGCAAAACGATGTCGATCTGCACGCCAATGACATGAACTTTGTGGCTATCGCCAAAAACGGCAAGCTGGTGGGCTTTAACCTGTTGGTGGGCGGTGGTCTGTCGATCGAGCATGGTAATAAGAAAACCTATGCACGTAAGGCGAGCGAATTCGGCTATATCCCGCTGGAGCACACGCTGGCGGTCGCTGAAGCGGTGGTCACCACCCAACGCGATTGGGGGAACCGTACCGATCGCAAAAATGCCAAAACCAAATACACGCTGGAACGTGTTGGTGTGGACACCTTCCGCGCCGAAGTAGAAAAACGCGCCGGTATTACCTTTGAACCGGTACGTCCGTATGAATTTACCGGCCGTGGCGATCGTATCGGCTGGGTAAAAGGCATCGATCAACAGTGGCACTTAACGTTGTTTATTGAGAATGGCCGCCTGCTGGACTATCCAGGGCGCCCGCTGAAAACCGGCATGGCCGAGATCGCCAAGATCCACAAGGGCGATTTCCGCCTGACGGCCAACCAAAACCTGATTGTGGCCGGGGTCGCGGAGAGTGAAAAGGCGAAGATCGAAGCGCTGGCGCGTAAGCATTGCCTGATTGACGACGCGGTCAGCGAGCAGCGCAAAAACTCGATGGCCTGCGTGTCTTATCCTACTTGCCCGTTGGCGATGGCCGAGGCCGAACGCTTCCTGCCCGAGTTTGTCACCAAGGTGGAAGGCATCATGCAGCAGCACGGCGTGGGTGATGAGCACATCGTGTTGCGTATCACCGGTTGCCCGAACGGCTGTGGCCGTGCACTGCTGGCGGAGATCGGCCTGGTGGGCAAAGCGATTGGCCGCTACAACCTGCATTTGGGCGGCAACCGCGAAGGCACGCGTATTCCACGCATGTACCGTGAGAATATTAATGAAGCCGACATTTTGCAGGAAATTGATCGACTAGTAGGCCGCTGGGCGCAAGAGCGCAATGCGGGCGAAGGTTTTGGCGATTTCACGATCCGCGCCGGGATTGTTCGGCCGGTGGTGGATTCAGCCCGGGACTTCTGGGATTAAAAAACGCGGCATGCGAGTCGGGTGTCTATATTCGCCCTCACCGAAAGTAAAAGGGAACGGTTTGAGCTTGCTGGTTCAATAGGAATCAGGAACTTATCAAGTGCACAGTCTTACTCCCTCTACTTGGGGGAGAGGGCCGGGGTGAGGGAATTAATGAGCAGTATCAGGAGGCAAGCAACATGGCTGAACTCGATCTGGTAGCGCTGAATGCCTTGCCAAAATCAGGGCAGGCGCTGGCACTGGCGGTAGTTAATGGTCAGTTGGAACACTTCTCGGCGCAGGAACGAGTCGCCTGGGCGCTGGAGCATTTGCCGGGTGAATTCGTGCTTTCTTCCAGCTTTGGTATTCAGGCGGCGGTCTGTCTGCATCTGGTCACCCGCATCAAACCGGATATCCCGGTGATCCTGACCGATACCGGTTACCTGTTCCCGGAAACTTATCAGTTTATCGATCAACTGGCCGACAAACTGCAGCTCAATCTGCAAGTGTTCCGTGCCGAGCATTCACCGGCCTGGCAGGAAGCGCGTTACGGCAAACTGTGGGAGCAGGGCGTTGAGGGGATTGAGAAATACAATCAGCTCAACAAGGTTGAACCGATGAACCGTGCGCTGGAAACACTGGGTGCACAGACCTGGTTCGCTGGTTTACGCCGCGAGCAGTCCGGCAGCCGTGCCAACCTGCCGGTGATCGCGGTACAACGCGGGGTGTTCAAGATTTTGCCGATCATCGACTGGGATAATCGTCAGATTTACCAGTATCTGACCGAGCACGGGCTGAGTTATCACCCGATGTGGGAACAAGGGTACTTATCGGTTGGCGATACGCACACCACCCGTAAATGGGAAGAGGGCATGAAGGAGGAGGAAACCCGCTTCTTCGGCCTGAAGCGTGAGTGCGGGCTGCACGAAGGCTGAGGTTACTGGCAATGAGGGGGGAAACCCCTCATTGTGTTTACCAGATAGTCGAAGACCAGAAAACCCGGCCAATAATATGGATGCGTTGTTCAAATTCCTGACGATTCAGAGACTCATCGGGATACTCAGCACTATTAAAGCTCTTGATGATCACCCCACCATCAGGCTTGGCCACCAACTGCTTGACGCGGATTAAATCCCCATCCCGGATCGCATAATAATCGCCATCGTTGATCGGAAACTGATTCGCGGTATCAATCCCTACCACGTCGCCGCTGCGCAACAGCGGTGCCATGCTGTTGCCAATCACTCTGACAACCCGCGCATCACGGGCATTCACCCCCAAGCGCCGCAGGGTATAGCGCCGAAACGGCAGGCGATAGATTTCCCTTTCCTCTTCTGGCATTGCACCGCTACCCGCCGACGCCTCAACGTCTAGCACCGGTATATCGATGAACTCTTTCTGATCCTGCTCCATGGATTCCCACTCTTCAACGCGTAAGCGGCTCTCTTTGATTTCATCGAGTTTAGGTGACGTTGCTGCTGAGTTGCTCTCACCAAACAGCAACCACTGTGATGTTACCGAAAGAGCCTCTGCCAGTTTCTCCAGATTGCGTGGTGAGCGGGTTTGCCCAGTCTCAATTTTATTGATCGACTGCTGGCTGACCCCGACTTTTTCTGCCAAGGCCTTTTGGCTCAAGCCCAGTTGTTCGCGCCGCTTAGCAAGGCGTTCACCTAAAGTTTGCATAATTCATCTCCTGTTCCCCTGATTATAAATGAAAAAAATTCAATAACAACCTGTGAGGGTTGATACAACGTGATTATATTGATTTAACAACTATAAGTATGTAGTATACAACAACTGTATTTAGTCTGTCTTGGAGCAAAAATGAACAATGTAAAGGCAAGCCTTGAGACGTGGGGAAACTGGGCTCGTTGCCATCTGGGAACAGAGTTCGCAACGGTAAATATTACTTTTCAAGAAGCATTGCCGATGAGTACATCCAACCGGATCCGTATTGATGATAAGGAAGGCATGCTGATCGACGCGGCGGTTGCCGGGCTTAAACGCTTTGATTTACTGGCTTATAAATTGATTGTTGCGCATTATGTTTATCGCGTCAGCCAGAACCGTTTGGCGAGAGAGATCGGTAAGGCACAGAGCTATGTCGCCAATCTACTGCGTGTTGCCGAGGCCTTCATCGCTGGGCAAATCTTCTCTTATACCGAGACTGCCGCAACCGCTTGAAGACACTTCCAACCTGTTTTCTTGAGATACCGCCGTAAGGCGGTATTTTTTTGCCCACAACAAAAATAACAACAAAAAAGTGTTGATCTAATCTGATTAACAGGTATAGTAACAACTATAAGGTCAAAGAGTTGTATCTTGAACTCAGCCACCTGAAGCCCTTCTCCTCTGCGTGAAGGGCTTTTTTGTTTGTACCTCTGAAAAACGTATTCACGGTCAATAGGCGCGTTGCTGTCGGTGACGACTTATTGCCGTAAATCATATGCACACTGAATCGGTGCGTATGTACACCGGGAAGAACGCTTTTCCCACCGCCAATCGGGCAAAAAACAATAATAGTTAAGTAATTGGAGACGACTATGTCACAGGGCGCACGCCATTCGGTTTACTTTGTTAAAGAAGCAATTAGCGGAACTACCCCAAATACTCCAGCGCTGACGGTGTTCCGCGCAACGCAAAACTCACTGGATATCAAAATCAGTACGCTTGAATCTTCTGAGTTGCGCAGCGATGCAGAGCTTTCTGATCTGCGTTTGGGGACTCGCAGCGTTGAAGGTTCTCTGTCTGCAGAACTGACTTTCGGCACTTTCGATGATTTGATCGCTGCGGCATTACGCAGCACATGGACTACCGATAATAAATTGACGGCGGGTGTTCTGCGTCAGTCATTTACCTTTATTGATTACCAGGCAGATCTGCCTGCTGCTGATGGTCAGTACACTATCTACCGCGGCTGTGAAATCAACTCTATGTCGATGAAAGTGAGTGCCGAAGGGATCACCACTATCGAGTTTGGCATCATCGGCCGTACCATGGAGATTGCCACCGCGCTGCCAACGGGAGCAACTATTACTGCTGCAACCACAACGGCACCAATGGATGGTTTCTCAGGTTCGCTGCTGGAAGGGGGCAAAGCAGTCTCTGTGGTTACCGAAGTGGATCTGACGGTAGAAAACGGCATTGAATCGCGTTATGTCGTTGGTTCAAAAACCGCCATTACGCCAAGCACCAAGCGCCGTACGGTAAGCGGCACCCTCAACACCTATTTTGAGGATAACACCTACCGTAAGAAATTTATCAACGAAACGGAGAGTAATATCAGTTTTGATTTGCTAGATCCCAATAGCGCAACCAAAAAATACACGGTCAAAGTACCTCGCCTGAAATTTACTGAAGCACCGCGCAGTATTGATGGCGAAGGCGATATTATGATCAACCTCAATTATCGCGGGTTACTGGATCGCACCGTTGGCGCCAGCGTGCAGATTACGCGGGTCGTGGCGTAATAATATCCAGGTTTGAAGAATAACAAAAATAATAAAAATATCTGCCTAAGCGATCCTTTGGCTCAGGCAGTGTGATTTTTTTAGTTTTAAAGATAAACACTCCCGGCCATCAGAAAGTCATTTTTCGGTGGTTCGGGATTTTTAAATAAAATCATAACAAGTAGGATAATAATTATGGCCAGTTTTCGTGAGTTAAATATTGCCTCTAAAGCTAATGCCGGTATCGAGATCCCTGTAGTGATCCCTGGTGGCGATAAAGGGGTGCAAACCGGTGAACTCCTTACCGTATTAAGTACCTACAGCGAACGCTTCCGTAAAGCGGAGGCTGATGGTTATCGCCGTATTCGCGAATATGTGCGTGATGCGGAAGCCAAAAATAAAACCATGGATGATAAAATCTATGAAGAAGTGGCGTTAGATTCCATCGCCCAATTGATTATTGACTGGACCTATGACGAACCCTGTACCACAGAGAACGTCAAACTCTTTTTACAAACCAACCCCCATATGTATGACACGGTGAATCGTGTTGCAGCGGACCACAGCGTTTTTTTCGCCAACGCCGCGATCAGTTAATTCAACGCCTCGCGGCGGAATGGGAACTGAATATTCCCCCCAAGGGGAGTAAAGTTGCTCTGCGTAAGCATCTGGAAAAAGTGTGGCAAGTGACCGGTAAAAAACCGGCAAAGCTTGTTGAACTGGATAATACGCCCTTCCCGGAAGAGCTCGGCTATCTCTACCAATGGTTTGCCGAATTTTATAATGGTCAGCCCTTCAGCTACGGCGAGTTGGAGGCATGGTGTCGTTTGACCTGCCGGCAGTTGGATCCAATCGAAGTCGAAATAATGCGTCACTTGGTGCTGATACGCGAGGGAAACCGGACATGAGCCGGGTTAATGATAAGGCAGGTAATATATGGCAAATAACACCGTCATTATTGACAACAAAAGTATAGATAAAAGCACGCAATCTATTAAAGAGTATTGCAAAAATATAAAGAATGCGGCATCGGGAACGGCCTCTCTAGCACAGGCTACTGACAAATTAAATGCTATTGCTGTTGATTGCAGCGATGCTTTAAACAGCTTAAAGGGGAATAGTGGGAAAAGCGGCAATACAGTGATTAATATTTCACTGAATGGTGCGGCTAGTTCTGAGAATAACAACCAAAGTGCCATAAAGAAACTCTTATCCGATAAAATCTCAGGCGACGCTTATTCTGTCTCAAAAAAGAATAATGATTCATATAATCGTGTCGCTGATGAGGTTTCATCTTTGGCACCAAGTTTTGGTCCCTATGGGGTTGCAACAGCAGTCGGTACAAGAATAACTATTGGTGTCATAAATTCCATTGATAAAAAAATAAGTGAAATGGAGCGCGATGCTATCAGCGTACTGGAGTATTATGATAAAAAACCGTTAACAACCAAAGCGGATAAAGATAGATACAATCTAGCTTTAAATCAATTAATTACAGCAATGGAGCGTGAGAAGTTATTAAAAGAGGAGGGGGTTAAAGAAAAAGAGAATGAATATAAAAGAGCATCCGAGCCAATGTCTTTGGCGGACCCAGATAATCCGCAATACGATAATATAAAAGTCACCCCACCAGAATTTTACTCCAATCCTGCAAAATTGGCCGTTGAAGCAGCAAAATTACAACTTAAAAACCACAATGAGATATTAGATAGGTTAAAAGGAGTAAAAGAGTCTGTTAGTAAATCTTTAAATAATCCATTAGAAAGTAGCAATCATTTAAATCAGTTACCGGACCCACAACCCGAAGACTCACAAAACAGGCTGACCGCCACCATTACCTTACAAAAGGAATCGGTCAATTTTGCTGAGCAACACCTTGCTATCCGCCGTCTGGAGCGGGAAGAAGAACAGAAACTACAAGAATTGGCGGCTGCCAAGGCAAAAGAAGACGAAAGAAAGCAAAAAATAGCCGCCGGGCAACAATACGCCAAAGATTTAATTACTAAAGCCAATCCCCCCTCTGCGTTAGATCAGATCAATAATAATGAACAAGATCAATTGGCTACAGTTGGGCAAAGCCAAATGGTAGACCTGGCCAACTATCAGCTTTATGAAGACACGAAAACCGCTATTGCTACCACGGCCTCGCAGCAGCGGATAGAGCTTCATCGTCAAGAAGAGCAGACGCAGATGGCCTCCTTGCAAAGCGGCATGGATAGCATGAGTGGCGCAGTGGGTAGTTTAATGAATGTGGCAGAACTAACGGGAGGGAAAGACTCTGCCGCTTATCAACAAATGTTTGCGCTCTCGAAAGGTTTTGCGGTTTCTAAAGCGATGCTCAATCTACAAGTTGCCATTATGCAGGCTATGAGCGATGAAACAGCAGTAACTCCGATGCAAAAATTTGCCAACATGGCCGCTATCGCAGCTGCTGGTGCAGGTGTTCTCTCAACTCTCGCCAGTGTCACTCTCTCCGGTCAGGCCCATAGCGGCATTGATTATATTCCAAGGGAAGGCACCTGGTTGCTGGATCGCGGCGAGCGGGTGGTGGATAGCCGCACTAACGCCGATCTAAAACAGTTCCTGAACGGCGCACCGTCGTCGGGCGGTGGCTCATCGCTCTCCATTAATGTCCCGGTTACCGTGCAAAACGAGGGCGGCGGTTCGTCAATGTCTGCCGAAGGGCTAAGCCAACTGGCCGGTATGATCAAGAGCAAGGTGTATGAGGTGGTCAGTAATGAGCAACGCCCTGGTGGGTTATTAAATAGAGGAGCATACGCGTGAAAACCTTTACTTGGATCCCGGAAGAATCGCTGCAAGTGAGTGTAAAGCCGAAAGTCAAAGTGGTCTCTTTTGGCGATGGTTATGAGCAGCGCTCACCCGACGGTATCAATAACCAGTTGCGCAGTTACTCGCTGCAGTTTTCTGGCAGCGCGGAAGATGTCAGGACCATCGATCAGTTTCTGACTGAGCACGGTGGAGCGCAGGCTTTCAGTTGGCTGCCTCCCGACACCCTGAAAAGTGCGCTGTTCAAATGCGAAGAGTGGAACCTGACCGTTAACGGTTATTGGAATTCGCTGAGTGCTACTTTCCAGGAAGTTGTCGCCTGACAGTAAGGATCAATAAAATGAGAAATATCAGTAACTCACTGGTGCAATCCAGTGCTGCCATTGAGCAGGATACTTTGCTCGATCTCTACCAGGTCGATCTCACCTTTATCGGTGGTGATTTGCTGCGTTTCCACGCCGGACTAAATGAAAAAGGGGAAACGCTGGTGTGGCAAGGGAAGAGTTATCCTCCTTACCCGATTCAAGCCAATGGTTTTGAATTTAATGGCCAGGGCACCAGCAATCGACCCAAACTTACCGTGGCTAATATCAGCGGTTTGCTCACTGGTTTGAACGAAGATTTTGACGATCTGGTGGGTGCGGTCGTCACGCGTCGCCAAGTTCCGCGTCGCGCGCTGGATGCGGTGAACTTCAAGCAGGGGAACCCGCAGGCGGATGCTACGCAGGAATTAGTCAGCCGCTATGTCATTGAGCGGCTGACTAATCTTACCAGTGAGGCGGCGACCTATGAACTGGCACTGCCCAGTGAAAGCGATGGTGCCATGCTGCCTGCTAGGGTAATTATCAGCGACATCTGCCCCTGGGAATACCGTTCAGCCAACTGTAGCTATCGTGGTAGCCCGGTGGCGGATGAGAAAGACAATCCCACCACATCGGCACAGCTGGATAAATGCGGTAAACGGCTGAACTCCTGCAAAATGCGTTTCGGCAAGAACGGCATCTTGCCATTTGGTGGCTTCCCGTCCGCTGCCAAACTCAGCCGCTGATAGGGGGCATTATGGGCATTGAGCAGCAGATTCTGCAGCATGCCGCCGCAGAAGCACCGCTTGAGTGCTGCGGACTGGTGGTCAGCACTGAAGATCAACCACGCTATCTGCCTTGCAAGAATATCGCCGATTGTCCGGAGCTGAATTTTGAAATCTCACCCGATGATTGGTTACGTGCGCAACTGCAAGGCGACATTCTGGCGGTGGTACATAGCCACCCCGGCGGGCCGAACTATCTCAGCGAAGCCGATCGCGCGATACAAAAACGTACCGCCTGCGAATGGTGGCTGGCGAGCCGCGGAGATCTCCTGCGCTTTCGCAACTGTTTACCGCTGTTGGGCCGTCAATTCCTGCATGGTACGACCGACTGTTACACCTTGATTCGTGATGCTTATCATCTGGCTGGTATCGAATTACCGGAGGCAGAACGTGAAGATGACTGGTGGCTCGGTGAACAGGAGCTTTATCTGGAGAATATCGTCAGCGCCGGTTTTAGCCGCATTGCTGACGACAAGCCCCAACCCGGCGATGTGTTGCTGATCTGCCTTGGCAGCGCACGAGCCAATCATGCCGCCATCTACTGCGGCGATCAGACCATTCTGCATCATGTGCCGCACCGTTTAAGCCGCCGGGATACCTATGGCGGTTACTGGCAGCAATACACGCATTCAATATGGAGACATCAAGCATGGCAACCGTCTGCTTTTACGGCGATCTGCAACGATATGGCCGCCGCTTTCACTTAGAAGTCCATACCGCAGGGGAAGCGCTGCGTGCGCTGATCTCGCAAATTCCTGGGCTGCGCCAGCATATCCAGCCTGGATATTACCGAGTTCGTATCGCTAAAAACGACCTCAATGACGAAACGCTGGATAAGGGGATGAGTTCTCCGCTACCGGAACATGCGGTAATCCACATCGTGCCGCATCTAGCTGGTGCCAAAAACGCCGGACTATTCAGCGTGGTGCTGGGTGTTGCCATGATTGGTGCCGCATTCGTCACGGGGGGGTTATCTATGGCCGCTTGGGGAGCAAGTACCTGGGGGCTTGCGGTCTCAGGTTTGGGGATGGCGCTCAGTGGAGTTGCTAGCATGCTGACCAAAATGCCAACCACACCCATAGCAGGAGACAAAAACATCACCAATACCGCCTTTTCCAATCTGGATAACGGCATTGCTCAAGGCGCAGCCATTCCCCTGTGTTATGGGGAAGTGCGAATTGGCTCCAAGGTGCTGAGCCAAGGGCTAGCCACCGAGTAAGTTCGCGTCAATCAGCAATTTTTCTTTTCACTCAACCCTGGCCTCGCTGGGGTTTTTTTATCTGAGGTATGTATGGGCAAAGGTGGCGGTGGCGCTCGCACGCCAGTAGAACAAGCGGATAACTTAAAGTCAAAACAGCAATTATCCATTATCGATCTGCTTTGCGAAGGGCAGATCGAAGGCCCGGTTGGTGGGCTAAAAGGGGTCTATCTTAATGATACTCCGATTCAGAACAGCGATGGCTCCAACAACTTTTCCGGCGTTAATGCGCAATGGCTGGCTGGGACACAGCAGCAATCCTGCCTGGAAGGGTTTTCATCCGCAGAGAATGAAGTGCCGGTTTCTACCGAAGTGAAATATGGCGCACCGCTGATCAGAACCATCTCTTCTACGGATATCGACCGTGTTCGTGTCACCGTTGGCGTCAGCGCGCTGTTCTCGCAAACCTCGGAAGGGGACATTAACGGCAGCAGCGTTGAGTTGCTGGTTCAGGTCAGCAACGGTAGTACCTGGCAAACCCGTGAAACGGTGAAGATTGAGGGAAAAATCCGTTCACAATACCTGCGTTCGGTATTTTTGACCGCGCTACCGAAGGCTCCGTTTAATATCAGGGTGGTACGTAACACCCCAGACAGCACCAGCAGTAAAGTCGAGAATAAAACCCTGTGGTCCAGCTATACCGAAATCATCGACAGCAAACTCAGTTACCCGAATACCGCGCTGGTGGGGCTCTCTTTTGATTCCTCGCAGTTTCAGGGAGTGCCAAAGCGTAACTATCTGATTCGCGGCCTGATGATCAAAGTTCCCAGCAACTATGCGCCGGAAACCCGTACTTACACTGGGATGTGGGATGGCAGCTTCAAGATTGCCTGGAGCAATAACCCGGCGTGGATCTTCTACGACCTGGTGATGAACGAGCGTTATGGCTTGGGGAAACGCCTAGGGAATTTTGGTTGCGACAAGTGGGCCATGTATAGCATTGCACAATACTGCGATGTGATGGTCGACGACGGTTTCGGTAACAAAGAACCGCGCATGACCTGTAACTGCTATATCACCGATCGTCGTCAGGCGTATGAGGTGGTGAACGATCTGGCTTCGATCTTCCGTGCCATGCCGGTGTGGGATGGCATGCAGATGAGCTGTGTGCAGGATCGGCCCAGCGATCCTGTCTGGCGTTATACCAATGCCAACGTGGTGGATGGCAGCTTCAGTTATCAATCCAGCGCCCAGAAGGCACGGCATACGGCGGCCCATGTGCGCTATATCGATCCCGCCAATGGTTGGAAAACCGCGACGGAATACGTTTCTGACGATGTGATGATTGCCCGTTACGGTCTCAACGTCACCGAGATCGATGCCTTCGGCTGTACCTCGCGCGGTCAGGCCCGTCGCACTGGTCAGTGGATCCTGCAAACCGAACGGCTGGAAAAGCAGTCGGTCAGTTTCAATGTCGGGCGCGAAGGTATGAAGCATCTGCCAGGGGATATCATTGAAATCGTTGATAACCAGTATACCGGCAGCCGCAGCGGTGGGCGCATCAAGGCCATCAGTGGCCGCACTGTTACGCTGGACCGCGACATCACCATCCCCGCTGGGCAGCGCGCTTACTTGGGGTATATCGGGAAAGATAATAAGCCTGCTCAGGTGGATATCGCCTCGCGGCCACTGCCTAATCAGGTGGTATTGGCTCAGGATGTGACAGGCCTCCAGTTGCAAGGCGTTTGGACGCTCTCGCTTGCCAGCCTGAAGCCGCGGCTGTTCCGCGCCATGTCGATCGGTGAAAACGACGATGGCACTTACAGCATTAATGCATTGCAACATGTGCCGGAAAAAGAAGCGGCGGTGGATAACGGCGTCCGCTTTGATCCCAAGCCTGCTCGGCCTTATGGCGGTAACCTGCCGCCGGTGGAACATCTGCTGGTGGAAGCGATCCCAGACAGCAGCGTCACGCAGGCTCGCGCTTACTGGTCGACTCCAACGGTGAACCAGCATGTCACTTTTGAGGTGAAGCTCACCAGGGGCGGGGCGGTGGTATTGCGGGAAAATACCCCCGATACGCAATATCTGCTGAACGGCCTAGAGGTAGCTAATTATCAGATCTCCGTACGCTGCCGCGACAGCGAGGGGCGTTTAGGGGAAGAGACGGTGGTCGACTTTTCTCTTAATGCCCCCGCGCCCCCGGCCTATATTGATGTCACGCCTGGGGTGGGGCGCATTACTTTGCAGCCGCATTTTGCCGGAGCGGTTTCCTTTAATACTTTGTTTGAGTTCTGGTATGCGGAAAAAGCGCTGACGCTGAATCAAGTAGAATCGATGGCGATGAAGTTGGTCACCAGCAGCTACTACATTCACGATCGCTTAAAGCATGGCAAAACCTATTACTACTACGTCCGCTCGGTAAACCCTTACGGTAAATCGGCGTTTATCGGCGTTGAAGCGCAAACCAGCAGCGATGCGTCAGAAATCCTGGACGTGATTGCCGATCAGGTAATGAGCAGTGAATTAGGCAAAAGCCTGACGGACAGCGTAGAAAAAAATAATCAGGACCTGAACGAAGCGGCGAATGCCATTATCAGTAATGCCTTGGCGAACGATGCCGATGCACGCGAATGGCGGAAAAAGGTTGGCCAAACGGATGCGTCAATTACCGAGGTGAAACAGGTGGTGGCGGATGGCGAACAGGCTACCGCCACGGTGCTACAGCAATTAACCAGTAAAACTGATAATACGGCGGCATCTTTAACCCAGTTGTCGACCACTGTGGCTAACAACAGCAGTGCAACGTCGCAGCAAATTACCGGGCTAAACAGCCAGATTGGCACTGTTTCCGCTGATGTTCAGCAAACTTCGAAAACCGTCGCGGATATCAATGGCAAACTGTCTGCATCCTGGAATATTAAGGTTGGCACCACCAGCAACGGCAAACAGTATGCAGCCGGTATTGGCGTGGGGGTAGAAAATACCCCTAGCGGCATGCAGAGCCAGGTACTCTTTTCCGCCGATAGATTTGCCTTTATTAATACCGCCAATGGCACCACCAGTACACCCTTTGTGATTGATGGTAGTCAGACGATTATTAATAGCGCTTTTATTAAGGATGGGAGTATTACGAGTGTGAAGATAGCTGACGCCTCAATAACAAGTGCGAAAATAGGAAGCGCTCAGGTTGATACTTTAAGAATAAAAGATAATGCAGTAATAATACCAACGTCTTTTGCATCGTCTCCACAGATGACACAAAATGGTAGTGGTAATGTTGTTCAGATAATTTCCGGTAGTGTATATTACCCCTTTGATACTAGAGTGATGATAATTATCACGATTTCACAAAATTATACTGCTCATGCACATACAAAGGCTACTTTGAAAATAAATGGACAGGAGTTTTCAATATTTCATGCTGGAGTTGCCAATGATACTCCCGTATTAATGTGTAGCGCATTTCTTGGTGCAGGAACCTATACATTCTCACTAGAGTGGCGTGGTGAAAATAATGATGTGACATTTAATAATGCTAATATGGCAATATGGGGGGCTATGAGATGAGTAAACAATTTTCATTTTGTGATTCAGTTGGTCGTATATTACAACATGCATTGTGCAGAGATATAGATGCAGAAGCAACGGCAAAAGCCAGTGGTTTAACGAAAGTAGAAGGGTATTTTGATAGTAACCTTTTTTTTCTTAAAGGAAATGCAATTGTTGAGCGGCCAGTAATGGACATTACTTACTCTGATAATGTCCTAAAAAATGTTCCCATTGGTTCTAAAGTCCGTATTGATAATGAAGAGTATCAAGCTGATGGTACTGATATTGAATTATCTTTTTTGCATAATGCTGAATATCATATACAGGTATTCAACTTCCCTTATCAGGACTTCTCCATTAGGGTGACACCATGAAGATTAGACTAAAAAAAGATTACGCTGAGGAGCGGCGTAAAAACTATATGTCAATAGGTGATCAATTGGATGCCATTTATGAACTGGCAAAACACTTTCAAGAGAATGGAGAACGATTCCCTGAAAAAGTGGTGCAATGGATTAACCAGGTTGATTCTGTAAAAAAAGAAGTTAAAAAAATATAAAAACCGTTTTTTAATCATAAAAATAACAAATTAAAAGAGAGCAACGCTATGTCAATGTACGAAACTGGAAAAATTACCGGAAAAATAAACACCACTTTGGTGACTGGTATCGACACCAAATGGGATGATGCCAAAAATGGTATTGCCGCTGGCGCTATTCTGGTGGTGGTGGGGGTTGGAAAAGTAGATATGTACCAAATCAGCAAGGTCAACAGTGCTACGCAGTTGACCCTGAGCCGCACTATTACACAGGACTTTACCAACTCTCCTTACGGGATTATTGTAGCTGAAAGTAATAGCACGGCTTCATTTGCCAATCAATTAACGGCAATGTTGAGTTATTACCAAACGCAACTTAATGGTTGGCAACAGATCCTGACCGGTACTGGTGACATCAAACTCACGGCCCCTGATGGTACGGCAGTTACCGTTAAAAGCCAGGCCGCTTTTAATACCGCTGTCAGTAATGCCTTAGATAAAACTAAAAATGGCACTGATATTCCTGATAAAGTGGCATTCCGTAAAAATATTGGGTTAAAAACGGCGGCAGAAAGGGATGTTGGGACATCTGCGGGCCAACTAATGGAGGTCGGTGCCTTTGGTGGCCCAACCGGGAATAACCGTTTCTTTCAAGTGAACAGTGACGGTGGTGCACCCAAAACGGTAGATTGGAATAGTGTTACAGCACCAGGGCTATACCCCTCTTTGTTAAGAAGTAATGATTTCAGCCCTAACGGCCCGCAGGGAACAGGATATTACTTTTATTGCATCGTCTATAAATACTCAGATACCTCAGTGGAACAATGGGCACTTCCCTATGCTGGTGAGGGGAACGGACGGATGTTTTTCCGTAGTATGAATGCGGGAAAATGGGCTGAATGGTCTGAGGTGCATAACTCCGCCAATCCGATTGATACCAGCAAAAACCCTATATTTAGAGGGAGTCAAATTCTGTTGCAAAATAGTGGTAGGCGCCATATCCGCACTGAAACTACGGTGGGAGCAGCGGATGGTTATATCTATAAAGATCCTGATGGCTCTTGGGTAATACAGAATTATATCAATAACGTACTAAAAAACCATTGGAGCTTTACGAATACGGGAATGCTGCAATTGGGTGGCATGTTAATGAGTAATGATGCCAATGGTATTATTCGTGGTGCAGTTCAAGGTGGTGCTTACGTAGATTGGCAGAAGAGATCTGCTGGCCTATTAGTTGATTGCCCTAATGCTGACACCTCTGCTCATCAAATCTGGAAGGCCACTCAATGGGGGCGTGCGCATCTTGCCGGTATGGATGTCCATTTTCCAACCAATGGAAATATTCAAACGCTCCTGCATGTTGGTGATGCTAACTTCTTTTGGCATAGCAATGGTGTTTTCGCCTGTCAGTCTCTACAGCAAACCTCTGATATTCGACATAAAAAACAGGTCGAAAATATCACAAATCCAGAGGAGATCATTCAGTCCTGGAACGGCAAGACCTGGGTTTATAAAAGCAGTGAAACCGCCAGTGCCGGATTGATTGCCCAAGATGTACAGCAGAAATTCCCCGTTGCAGTGAATACCGCTTCAGATGGCACATTAACTCTGGATTACAGCGCCACGACTGGTGTTATTGTTGAGGTGGTGAAAAACCTACTCAACCGGCAGCAGGAGTTAGAACAACGTATTCAACAGCTCGAACAGAAATTTATTGCCGAAGGGTAATGAAAAATTTCCGTCAATCTTTTTCATAAATGATAAGAAAGCCCATTTAAGCCTTGGTTATTGCCAAGGCTTTTATTTCCCTTTTGCCACTTTGAATAGTGGGTTTTTAAGGCTGCATATGAAGACTATAAATACCCAGGAAGGCATTCGGGAGGATGCTTTCAGGCTGCTTAACTATATTAATACTTGGAAGAAATTAGCCATTCTGATGGTGATGGTTGTTTTCTTTGGTGTTTGTTACGTGGGGTGGGAACAACGAAGAGAGCTATCCTTTTGGCTTATGTCTACCTACGGTACGCCGCAAGTGGATAATGCTATTGTTGATACGGAAGCAATCCAGTTAATGAATGACATTGACGGGAAAAGCGTTGCTATATGGTCCCTGGACCTAAATCAAAATAAACGCTCAGCGATTTATTTTAGAGTTGCCGATAGGCGAATCAATCACCTTGAAGGTACTGCTGATTTGGCTCTTCGCCCCTACTCTGAATATTCTGCAAATATCATCAAAACAATCACGCAAAAAACACTTTGTGTACCTCTGATTGTTAATACTGTAATTGACGAAATGGAGAAAAAAGAGGGAGTGAGTTACGTCTGTTATGCAGCCATTCCACCTTCACACGGAACAATGATTGGCTTGTTGGTCGTGGGCTTCACTCAAAAACCGCATAACGAAGACTATGTCAAAGTGCGGATGATATCTGCAGCACAGAGGATCATTAAATAATGAATAAGAAACTTTCAGAGCACTTTAACAATAGTGAGTTTGCATGCCACTGCGGCTGTGGGGCATGCGAAGTATCACCAGAGCTGGTTATCGTATTGGAAGATCTACGTGTGCATTTCAATGCACCGGTTAACATCCTCAGTGGCCGTCGCTGCGTTGCCTACAACGTGAGCGTTGGTGGTGCTCAAGCAAGCCAGCACCTGTTTGGCATGGCTGCTGATATCCAAATAATGACGAAAAGTCCTGCTCAGGTAGCCGACTACCTTGAAGCGAAGTATCCAGGCCGTTATGGTATCGGGCGCTACGCAAACTTCACGCATATTGATGTGCGTGCTACAGCGGCGCGTTGGCAACAATAGAGAAAACACAATTACACACAACCTCGTTACCGCTGGGGTTGATTGGCCCCAGCTATTCCCTATTTTTTCTCTTTCTTCTCTATCTTTTGCCCCACAACCGGCTGCGCTTGCGCCAGCTCTTTAACCAATGGCAACAGGATCTGTACGCTGTCGTGGCTGCGTTGGTCGATCCGCCCCGGTAGATTACTCTCCAGATATTGCAGGTTGTCGTATTGCGGGCGATGCCAGGTTACTCCCTGCGGGAACTGTGGGCTGACAGACGTTTGCTGATAACCATCTTTATCCCCCAGAGACCAGTTGGTGGCTTCTACCGCTAAAATCGGGATTTTTGCGTCGTCAAAAACCGTGTGTTCGGAGCAGCAGCCAGTTCCTTTGGGGTACTCTTTATTGCCTGGATTAATCGCGGCGGCAATGCCGTAGCGCTGAGCGATTTCTAGCGCACGATCGCGGGTGATTTTGGCGACTTCCGGTTCGGTATTACGCCCTGAGTGGAAATAGAGCTGATCGCCCGTAATCAGGTTATCAAGGTTGATCACCAACAAAGTATTGTCGCGTTCTGCCTGCGTCATGCGCCTCAGGTAGTTTTTTGCCCCCAATGATTTAAGCTCTTCACCGCTGGTGGCCAGAAAACGCAGCTGGTAAGTCGTGGGGATATCTTTCATCTGCTGCGCCAGTTCCAGCATAACCCCAACCCCGGAAGCATTGTCATCTACACCTTGCAGAGTCGGCCCACCCAGGTTGTTGTCCACTTCAGTGTCATTATGCGGAGTATAGGTGTCGAAATGCGCCATGATGATGATCTGCTTGGCCTGGGTGCCATTTTTGGCGGCGATCACCGAAGTAACGATAATTTTGTTCCAATCTTCGCTGGTGTCGTTTTTGGCATAAAGATATTGGGCATGAAAGCTACGTGTGTTGCTCGAGTAACCCATACTGGCGAATTGCTGCTTCAGATAATCTGCGGCGAGTAATTCTGCCGGGCTGCCCGCCATACGTCCGGGGAAATGCGTAGCGATATATCGTATCTGCTTCGCAGCAAATTGGCCCAATGCTGCGTTTTTAGCTGGTTTAGCTTCTTTTGTTTCTTTTGTTTCTTTTGTTTCTTTGGTCGATTTGGCCTTGGGCGCAACCTTTTCTGCATGGCTGACGGTGGAAAGCAGCATCTGTTCAGCGGCAAACTCGCCCGGTGCGGGTTCTGTGGCCGCCGGAGCGTTTGTCTTGTTAATGATCAGACTATGTTCGGCGGCAAATTGGCCCAAGGTGGCTTCTTTGGCAGGTTTGGTGGTGGCCGAAACGCTTGCAACGTTGCCGAGAACGGCCATCAGTAAAGCGGCTCTCAGGCAAAAGCGGGAAAACATACCGAAAAATCCTTTTTGGGCAGCGGTGAGGCCGATTATTCTTTCGCGGCGATCAGTATGGGATGCTATTGAGGATTACACAATTTCTTCGTTTCTTAATTTGCGGCCTGACACGCAGACTTTCCCTCCGTTTATTACCCCTCAAGCCCAGTGCTGCGGCCTATATTCCATTATCGAACAAGCAATTCCTTTTCGTCATTTCAGAGGCCAAATCTCACCCCGTATAGTCACACTATCTTTCTGTTATATGAAAAGGCCGTTGTGGACTATCTACCAATATTTGCCGACCTCAAACAACGCCCGGTGCTGGTCGTTGGCGGCGGTGAAGTGGCTGCGCGTAAAGTCGATCTTCTCAGGCGCGCCGGGGCGGAAATACGGATAGTTGCGCAGGCTCTCTCACCGGAAATCGAACATCTTCATCAGCAAGGTCAGATCCACTGGTTGGCGCACGCTTTTGCTCCGCAGCAACTGGATGACGTGTTTCTGGTGATTGCCGCGACAGATGACAGCCGCCTGAACGCCGAGGTGTATGCCGAGGCGGATAAACGTCGAGTGTTGGCGAACGTGGTGGACGATCAGCCGCGCTGCTCCTTTATTTTCCCATCAATTATCGATCGCTCACCGCTGGTGGTGGCCGTCTCTTCCAGTGGCCAGGCTCCGGTGTTGGCGCGGATGCTGCGTGAGAAGCTGGAGGCACTGTTGCCTGCGAGCCTCGGGCAAATGGCGCAAGTGGCCGGGCGTTGGCGCGGCCAGGTGAAACAGCGGCTCTCATCTATTGGGGCAAGACGCCGTTTCTGGGAGAAAACCTTCAGCGGGCGTTTCGCCACGTTGGTGGCTAATGGCCAAGCGGCGCAGGCTGAGCGGCAGTTGGAACAGGATTTAACCGCCTTTGCGCAGGGTAATGAAGGCCAGCAGGGTGAGATCGCACTGGTCGGGGCAGGGCCGGGCGATGTGGGTTTGCTGACGCTGCGCGGGTTGCAGGTGATGCAACAGGCTGACGTGGTGCTGTATGACCACTTGGTCAGTGACGAAACGTTGGATTTGGTACGTCGTGATGCCGAGCGCATTTGCGTGGGCAAACGCGCCGGTGCGCACTCGGTGATTCAGGAAGAAACCAACCGCCTGCTGGTGGAACTGGCGCAGCAGGGCAAGCGCGTGGTGCGGCTGAAGGGCGGCGATCCGTTTATCTTTGGCCGCGGTGGCGAAGAGTTGCAGGTGGCCGCCGCCGCCGGCATTCCGTTCCAGGTGGTGCCGGGGGTGACCGCTGCCGCTGGAGCGACCGCGTATGCCGGTATTCCGCTGACGCATCGCGATCACGCACAGAGCGTAACCTTTATTACCGGCCATTGCCGCCCGGATGGCAACGGTTTGGACTGGGCCGATCTGGCGCGGGCGCGCCAGACCTTGGCAATCTACATGGGTACCATGAAGGCGGCGGATATCAGCCGCAATCTCATTGCTCATGGCCGTGAGGCCAGCACGCCAGTGGCGGTGATCAGCCGTGGTACGCGGCCCGATCAGCAGGTGCGGATCGGTACGCTGCAACAACTGGAACAATTGGCCCAACAGGCACCATTACCGGCGCTGCTGGTGATCGGTGAGGTGGTGGAACTGCACCATCAAATTGCCTGGTTTGGGCATCAACCGCAGGCGGAAGGGGGATCTCGTCCCTCCGTCGTGAATCTGGCTTAGGCCGAGTATTACGGCAAGGCGTTTAAGGATCTGCTATGGACGAAAAACGACTCACTCATTTGCGGCAATTGGAGGCGGAGAGTATCCATATCATCCGTGAAGTCGCCGCTGAATTTGGTAACCCGGTGATGATGTACTCCATCGGGAAAGACTCCTCCGTGATGCTGCACCTGGCGCGCAAGGCGTTTTATCCGGGGACCTTACCGTTCCCGCTGCTGCATGTGGATACCGGCTGGAAATTCCGCGAAATGTACGAATTCCGCGATCGTACCGCTAAAGAGTACGGTTTCGAACTGCTGGTGCACAAAAATCCAGAAGGCGTGGCGATGGGTATCAACCCGTTCGTCCATGGCAGCGCTAAACATACCGATATCATGAAAACCGAAGGCCTGAAGCAGGCATTGAACAAATACGGCTTTGATGCCGCCTTCGGCGGTGCGCGCCGCGATGAGGAGAAATCCCGCGCGAAAGAGCGTATCTATTCGTTCCGCGATCGCTTCCACCGCTGGGATCCTAAAAATCAGCGGCCAGAGCTGTGGCACAACTACAATGGCCAAATCAACAAAGGGGAAAGCATCCGCGTATTCCCGCTGTCGAACTGGACCGAACTGGATATCTGGCAATATATCTTCCTGGAAAAGATCGACATTGTGCCGCTGTATCTGGCGAAACCGCGCCCGGTGGTCGAGCGTGATGGCATGTTGCTGATGGTGGATGACGATCGTATCGATCTGCAACCGGGTGAGGTGATCAGCCAGCGTATGGTGCGTTTCCGTACCCTCGGCTGCTGGCCGCTGACCGGCGCGGTGGACTCTGCGGCACAAACGCTGCCGGAGATCATTGAAGAGATGCTGATTTCCACCACCAGTGAACGTCAGGGCCGCATGATCGATCGCGATCAGTCTGGTTCGATGGAGCTGAAAAAGCGCCAAGGGTATTTCTAAGGAGCCGCCGGATGAACAACGTTATTGCACAACAAATTGCTGAACAGGGCGGGGTGGAGTCTTATCTGCACGCGCAGCAGCACAAGAGTCTGCTTCGCTTCCTGACCTGCGGCAGCGTCGACGATGGCAAGAGCACACTGATCGGCCGCTTGCTACACGATACCCGTCAGATTTACGAAGATCAGCTCTCTACGCTGCATACGGACAGCAAACGCATTGGAACGCAGGGCGAAAAGCTCGATCTGGCGTTGCTGGTCGATGGTTTACAGGCCGAGCGCGAACAGGGCATCACCATTGACGTGGCTTACCGCTATTTTTCTACGGAAAAACGTAAGTTCATCATCGCCGACACGCCGGGGCATGAGCAGTACACCCGCAATATGGCGACTGGGGCGTCGACTTGCGATCTGGCGATCCTGCTGCTTGATGCGCGTAAAGGTATGCTGGATCAGACCCGCCGCCACAGCTTTATCGCCACTCTGCTGGGCATTCGTCACCTGGTGGTGGCGGTGAACAAGATGGATCTGGTGGATTACAGCGAAGCGGTGTTTGAGCAATATAAGCAGGACTACCTGACGTTTGCCGAGCAACTGCCAAGCGATCTGAACATCAAGTTTGTGCCGCTGTCGGCGTTGGACGGTGACAACGTGGCAACCCAGAGTAAACAGATGCCGTGGTACAGTGGCCCGACGCTGCTGGAAGTGCTGGAAACCGTGGATGTGATCAGCCAAAGAGAAAGCCAGCCGCTGCGCTTCCCGGTGCAATACGTCAACCGGCCGAATCTCGATTTCCGTGGCTACGCGGGTACCTTGTCTGCCGGTATCGTGCGCGTCGGCCAGCGCGTTAAAGTGCTGCCCTCTGGCGTGGAATCTAGCGTTGCGCGCATCGTAACCTTTGATGGCGACTTGCAGGAAGCCGTTCCGGGCGAGGCAATTACGCTGGTACTGAAAGACGAAGTGGATATCAGCCGTGGCGATCTGCTGGTAGATGCCGGTGAAACGCTACAGGCGGCGCAGAGCGCGCTGGTGGATGTGGTGTGGATGGCCGAGCAATCGCTGTTGCCGGGCCAAAGTTATGACATCAAAGTAGCAGGCAAGAAAACCCGTGCCAGAGTAGAAAGTATTCGCCATCAGGTGGAGATCAACTCGCTGGCGCAACATCATGCCGATATTTTACCGCTGAACGGCATTGGGCTGGTGGAGCTGACCTTTGACGAACCGCTGGTGCTGGACAGCTATCAACAGAATCATGACACCGGCGGCCTGATCTTTATCGATCGCCTGACTAACGTTACGGTCGGTGCCGGGCTGATCCGCGAAGCGCTGCACCACAGCCACCAAGCGGCAACCGGGGATTACAGCGCCTTTGAACTGGAACTGAATGCGCTGGTGCGCAAGCACTTCCCACATTGGGAAGCGCGCGATCTGCTTGGGGGGAAATCGCGTGGTTGAGATCCGGCCAACCGGGCCAGACGATGAAAACGTAGTGTGGCATCCGCATGCGGTAACGCGGGCGGAACGCGAAACGCGAAACGGCCATAAAGGCGTGGTGCTGTGGTTTACCGGCCTTTCCGGCTCGGGGAAATCCACCGTTGCCGGTACGCTGGAGCAGGCGCTGCATCAGTTGGGGGTCAGTACCTATCTGCTGGATGGTGATAACGTGCGCCATGGCCTGTGCCGCGATCTGGGTTTTAGCGATGAGGATCGGCGTGAGAACATCCGCCGCGTTGGTGAAGTCGCGAAACTGATGGTGGATGCCGGGCTGGTGGTGCTGACCGCCTTCATCTCACCGCACCGCGCCGAACGGCAGATGGTGCGGGAAATGCTCGACAGCGGGCGTTTTGTGGAGGTATTTGTCGACACGCCATTGGCCATTTGCGAAGCGCGCGATCCGAAAGGGCTGTACAAAAAAGCGCGTGCCGGTGAACTGCGTAACTTCACCGGGATCGACTCAGTTTATGAAGCTCCCGCCCAACCCGATGTTCACTTGAATGGTGAACAATTGGTAACAAATTTGACTGCGCAATTGTTAGACGTTCTGCGTGGTCAGGCTATTATCAAACCCTGAATTCGAGAAAAGCGTGTGGCTGTTTTGCCATGCGCTTTTTAATCTAAGCCCGCCGCAAAGCGTGCCAATAGACTATGAATGACCAGGGATCGTTATGCAAAATGCCCCGCCAGTCCTGATTGATGTGCAACAGCAGCAAGAGGAGCCCTCGTACTCTTTCCTGGGGGCTGTCAGCGGCTTTGCCTTCTACTGGTTGGCGTTTGCAGTTCCCTTTCTGGTTTACGGTTCCAACACGCTATTCTTCCTGCTCTATACCTGGCCGTTCTTCCTGGCGTTGATGCCGGTGTCGGTATTGGTTGGGATCGCTGTCAGCATGCTATTACGTGGCAAACCATTTCTTACCTTATTGACGACCGGCGTGGCCGTCATTTGCCTGTTCTGGCTGGTATTCAGTTTTCTGAGCGGCTGGTAATAAGCAGGGCGCAGATCTGCGCCCGAGAGATGTTAAAGCCATGCGTAAGGTTACAAAACTTTGCTTAGAAATGCCTGGGTGCGCGGATTGGTAGGGTGACTGAAAATCTGCTGCGGCGTGCCTTCTTCCTGAATAATGCCCTGATCGATAAACAACACCCGATCGGCCACCTCACGCGCAAAGCCCATTTCATGGGTCACCACCACCATCGTCATGCCCTCATGCGCCAGTGACTTCATCACCGCCAGAACTTCGCCGACCAACTCTGGATCCAATGCCGATGTCGGCTCATCGAACAGCATGATTTTAGGCTCCATCGCCAGCGCCCGGGCGATCGCCACCCGTTGCTGCTGGCCACCGGACAGGCTGCTGGGGTAGGCGTCGATCTTATCGATCAGCCCAACCTTATTCAGCAACACTTCTGCCCGCGTGATGGCCTCGCTGCGCGACAACTTTTTCACCCCCATCGGTGCCATGATGATGTTTTCCAGCACCGTCATATGTGGGAACAGGTTAAAACGTTGGAATACCATGCCCACGCTTTCACGCATCTGGTTCAGATCGGTTTTCTGGCTATGAATGGCAAAGCCGTTAACGTCAATCTCACCGCCGGAGAGGGTTTCCAGCGCATTGATACAGCGCAGAAAGGTGCTTTTGCCGGAACCGGAAGGGCCGATAATGCACACCACTTCATTAGGCGCGATCTCGCAGGAGATGCCGCGCAGCACGTGGCTTTCGCCAAATTGTTTTTGCAGGTTATGTACGCGAATCACTTTTACCGAACCTTTTTTCCATGTGTTGCACCATCAGCGAAAGCAGGAAGGTGATGACCCAATAGACCAGCGAGATGGCCAGGTAGGGCTCCCAGTAGGTGGCGTACGCGCCGGACACGGTACGGGCGGCATAGGCCAGATCGGCCAGACCAATAGCGGAAGCCAGTGACGAATCCTTGACGATGGCAATCGCGTTGTTACCCAGCGGCGGCAACATACGGCGAAACGCCTGCGGCAGGATCACTTTGCGCATGGTTTTGCCGTAGCTCATCCCCAACGAGCGTGAGGCTTCCATCTGGCCGCGATCGATTGACTGAATACCGGCACGGAAAATTTCTGACACGTAAGCACCGGCGTTCAGGGTGATCGCCACCACACACGACAGGAATGCGCCGTAATCAGAACGCAGCGCGCGAGCGAAATCGCTGCTCATCAGGCCGCTGGTGACCAGCAAGCCATCACGCGGGTTGATGAACAGCGGCACCAGCGCAAAGTGCACGACCATGATTTGCACAAACAGCGGCGTGCCCCGGAAAGCGCTGATGTAAATACGCACCGGCCATTGAATGCCGTAGTGCAGAATCGGCTTCCAGATGCCGTGCGGTGCCTGCGCCAGGCGGCCCAACCCGAGGATCAATCCCCAGGTGGTGCCCAGCAGCACGCAGATGATGGTGCATTTGATGGTCATCAGGGCGCCTTCCATAAATAATGGCGCGTATTCCTGAATGATCTCCCAACGGAAATTCAAGGGCTGTTCCTTCTGATTGACTCAGTTTATTGCGCTGGCAGCGTTGGTACGTTGCTGTCGAACCAGGTCTGGTAGATTTTTGCGTAAGTACCGTCGGCGATGATTTTCTTCAGCCCAGCGTTGATTTTGTTACGCAGTTCATCGTTACCTTTGGCGACCGCAATACCGAAGTACTGGCGCTCAAACTTGGCGTCAGAAACCAGTTTGAACTCTTTCTCCGGGTGGGTTTTGATGTAGAACTTGGCCACGCCAACGTCACCCACGGCGGCGCCAATCCCGTCTTCATACAGCTCTTGCAGCATCAGCGGCGTATTGTCGAAGCGTTTAATCGCCGTGCTGTTTTTGCCCAAGGTGTCGGAAACCACAATGTCACCGGTGCTGGAGTTGACGACGCCGACCTTCAGCGCTTTCAGTGCGGCAATGGAATCCACCGTGGAATCCTTCGGCACCACGATCGCCTGTTCTGCCGGGAAATAAGGCGCTGAGAAATCAACCATTTGCTTGCGCTTGTCGGTAATGGTGATACCAGAAATAATAATGTCGCGATCGCCAGAATTCAGGGTGGCGAAAATCCCTTCCCACGGCGTATTGACCAGTTTCACCTGGAAACCTTCCGCTTTGGCGACGGCCTTGATCACATCAATATCAAAGCCTTCCAGCTCTTTCTTGCTGTTTTCGAATTCGAATGGGCGATAAGTCCCACCGGAACCGACCACGTAAGTCGGTTCTGCCGCGAAGGAAGTAAAAGTGGCTGCCAGACAGGCACCAATCAGTACTAAATGTTTTAACATCGTCGATCCCCAGAAATTAAAGGTTATATATTGGATTTATTTATGCACTTTACGTGCATAAAAATAAGCTTATATGAATAAAAACACAACCATTACCTCATGATGAAAATACCAATAGTGTTAAATATGAATAATTATTTTAATCGTGGTGTAAGTGTCGGAGGATTTTTGCGGTAGCCAGTGCTTATTACTGCATAACCTGCTTGGGATGGCTGAGAAGCCAGCCGCCGTTTTTCTACGGTATAACGTGGCTTTTTTTGCCGCTTTCGGGCGAAAATAAAGCGCTAGGCTCAGGAAGCTCTTATCCTTACTCTGAATCTGCTGGCTAAATGCCGCTCCCGGTGTGGAGTCAAACGGAAAGTTGTGGGATGATTGGTCGGTTTTTCAGGGGGCGGAGATGGGAAAACTTACGCTGCTATTGCTTGCATTGCTCGGCTGGCTACAGTACTCGCTGTGGTTGGGGAAAAATGGTGTTCACGATTATGTGCGGGTTAATGAAGACGTAGCGGCTCAACAGAGCAATAATGCCAAATTAAAGGCGCGTAACGATCAGTTGTTTGCCGAGATCGACGATTTGAACGGCGGTCAGGAAGCGATTGAGGAGCGTGCGCGTAATGAACTGGGGATGATTAAACCCGGTGAGACTTTCTATCGTCTGGTGCCTGACCAATCTAGACGCAGCGCGGCGTCTTCCACGCAAAATAACCTACAAAAATAACGCATGAATCATTCCGCAAGTGCTTTGCCGCAGGTGGTCGCTGTCCTGCCCGCTGCCGGTATCGGCAGCCGCATGCAGGCCGATTGTCCGAAACAGTATTTAACTATCGGCCATCAAACTATCCTTGAGCACGCGATCCATGCCCTGTTGCGGCATCCGCGTATTCCACAGGTGATCGTGGCCATCAGCCCCGATGATCATCAATTCCACCGGCTTCCGATCGCTCAGGATCCTCGCGTGCGCGTTACCGTTGGGGGCCAGCAGCGTGCCGACTCGGTGATGGCCGGGTTGCGACTGGCGGGCGATGCCGAATGGGTGTTGGTGCATGATGCCGCGCGTCCTTGTCTGCATGCAGACGATCTGGAGCGCCTGTTGGCGATTACGGCACACAGTTTGGTCGGTGGCATTCTTGCCGCGCCGGTGCGTGATACCATGAAGCGCGCCGAAACGGGCCAAAGTGCTATTTCGCACACCGTTGAACGCCAGGATCTGTGGCATGCGCTGACGCCGCAGCTATTCCCGTTGGAATTGCTTAAACTCTGCCTGCAACGCGCGCTGGAGGAAGGCGCAACGGTGACCGACGAAGCTTCTGCGCTGGAGCATTGCGGTTATCATCCGCTGCTGGTGGCGGGGCGTTCGGACAATATTAAAGTGACGCGGCCGGAGGATTTAGCGCTGGCGGCGTTCTATTTGACTCAGTTGAACAATTAAGGAGCGCATTATGCGTATCGGTCACGGTTTTGATGTCCATAAATTTGGCGGCGAAGGGCCGCTGGTGATCGGTGGTGTTCGCATTCCTTATGAAAAAGGTCTGCTGGCGCACTCAGACGGTGATGTCGCGCTGCATGCCGCCACCGACGCTCTGTTAGGCGCAGCGGCGTTAGGCGATATCGGTAAACTGTTCCCAGATACCGATCCGGCATTCAAAGGGGCCGATAGCCGCGAGTTGCTGCGTGAAGCGTGGAAACGCATTCGTGCCAAAGGTTATCGCCTGGGGAACCTGGATGTGACCATTATCGCTCAGGCACCGAAGATGGCACCACATATTCCTCAGATGCGCGTTTTCCTGGCGGAAGATCTGCAATGCCATATGGATGACGTTAACGTTAAAGCCACCACCACCGAGCAACTAGGCTTCACCGGGCGCGGTGAGGGCATTGCTTGTGAAGCCGTCGCCTTGTTGATCAAGGAGTAGACGCATGGATATGGCAAATCTGACCTGGCTGTACGGCCAGCCTCAGGCCCGTGGGGTGCTGAAAGCTAACCCGGAAGATTTCATCGTCGTGGAAGATCTGGGTTTTACGCCGGATGGTGAAGGTGAGCACCTGTTGGTGAACATCCGCAAAACTGGTTGTAATACCCAGTTTGTCGCCGATTATCTGGCGAAGTTTGCCGGTATTCATGCCCGTTCGGTCAGCTATGCCGGTTTGAAAGACCGCCAGGCGGTGACCGAGCAGTGGTTCTGCCTGCATCTGCCGGGCAAAGAATCTCCCGATCTCACCCAGTTTGCGCTTGAAGGCTGTGAAGTGCTGCAGGCCGCGCGCCATCTGCGCAAGCTGCGCATTGGCACCTTGAAAGGCAATGATTTCACCCTGGTATTACGCGATATCAGCGATCGTCAGGAAGTGGAGCAGCGTTTGCAGGCTATCGCGGCAGGTGGGGTACCCAATTACTTTGGCAGCCAGCGCTTTGGCCGCGGCGGTAATAACCTGGTGATGGCGCGCCGCTGGGCGAAGGACGAGATTCGAGTCAAAGAGCGCAGCAAGCGTAGTTTTTATCTCTCCGCCAGCCGTAGCGCGCTGTTCAACCTGATTACCAGTCAGCGTCTGGCTAACCAGCAGCAACGTACCGTGCTGGAAGGCGATGCGTTGCAGCTCGCCGGGCGTGGCAGTTGGTTTGTCGCCAAGCCAGAAGAGCTGGACAGCCTGCAACAGCGCCTAGATGCCGGTGAATTGCTGATTACCGCACCCTTGCCGGGGGATGGTGAACCGGGCACTGCCGGGGAATCATTGAAATTTGAACAGCAATGCTTGGCGGAACAGCCGGAATTGCTTACGCTTTTAAAGCGCGAGCGTGTTGAACCTGCTCGACGAGCCCTGCTGTTACAACCGCAGAAATTGCTGTGGAATTGGCGGGATGATGTCACCGTTGAATTGCGCTTTTGGTTGCCAGCAGGCAGTTTTGCTACCAGCGTTGTTCGCGAAATCATGCGGCAGGATAACAGTGATGCGGATATTACTGAGTAATGATGACGGTGTTTCGGCACCGGGTATTCAGGCACTGGCTAAGCGGCTGCGTGAATTTGCTGAGGTGCAGGTGGTGGCACCCGATCGCAACCGCAGTGGGTCTTCCAATGCGCTGACGTTGGAGTCACCATTGCGCACGCTGAGCATGCCGAATGGTGATATTGCGGTGCAACACGGGACGCCAACGGATTGTGTCTATCTTGGCGTCAATGCGTTGATGCGCCCGGCGCCCGATGTGGTGGTGTCTGGCATCAACGCCGGGCCGAATCTGGGAGATGACGTTATCTATTCCGGTACGGTTGCCGCCGCAATGGAAGGCCGCCATTTGGGTCTACCAGCGCTCGCGGTGTCGCTGAATGGTCACCAGCATTATGATACGGCAGCGGTAATCACCTGCTCGCTGCTGCGCGCCTTGCAGCGTGAACCGCTGCGCACCGGTAAAATCCTCAATATCAACGTGCCCGATTTGCCGCTTTCGCAGATCAAAGGGATACGTGTGACTCGCTGTGGCAGTCGACATCCCGCTGACAAGGTATTTTGCCAGCAGGATCCGCGTGGGCAGAATCTGTATTGGATTGGCCCTCCGGGAGATAAGTTCGATGCTGGCCCAGATACTGACTTTGCTGCGGTGGAGCAGGGGTACGTGGCAGTGACGCCTTTGCAGGTGGATTTGACCGCTTACGGGGCGCAGGATGTGCTAACAACATGGTTAACCAAAGTAGAGGTTAGCGAGGAATGGTAAACAGACGCATACAGACATTGTTGACGCAACTGCGCCAGCAAGGGATCAGGGACGAACGATTGCTTAAGGCGATCGAAGATGTGCCGCGTGAGCGTTTTGTTGACGAGGCGCTTGAACACAAGGCCTATGAAAATACCGCATTGCCTATCGGTTCGGGCCAGACGATTTCTCAGCCTTATATGGTTGCGCGTATGACGGAGTTGTTAAGGCTGACGCAAACCTCCAGAGTGCTGGAGATTGGCACGGGTTCCGGTTACCAGACGGCGATTCTGGCCCATTTGGTGCAGCATGTTTGCTCTGTTGAGCGGATCAAAGGGTTGCAGTGGCAGGCAAAGCGCCGCCTGAAGCAGCTCGATCTTCACAACGTTTCGACGCGCCATGGTGATGGTTGGCAGGGCTGGGCATCACGTGGGCCGTTTGATGCCATCATTGTGACCGCTGCGCCACCGGAAATTCCGCAGGCGCTGATGCAGCAACTGGACGACGGAGGCATATTGGTGCTGCCGGTGGGTGAGCAGGCGCAAACGCTGAAGCGTATTCAGCGCTGTGGCGATGAGTTTTCTATCGATGCCGTTGAAGCAGTGAGATTCGTGCCACTGGTGAAAGGCGAACTGGCCTAGCCTGAATTTGCCGCGTAGGAAGAAATCTGTTGCACTTTCATAACGCCCGGTTAAGGTTTTAGCGTTTCAACAATATTAATTTTCAATACAATTGTTTTTCTATGTGGTTGTCTTATGGTGTGGCTGCGCCAATGTGGTGAGCATTGGCGGCGCTGCTTTTTTGATTCCCTGGCGGGAGATCACCTGGTGTTCAGGGATCGGCCAAGGGAACCTTTCGTTGTGGAAACTGAGAGAACGCTCAAGCTCGGCTACGATGTAAAGGGTATTTTTTGGATATATCACTGATATTGCTGTTATGGGGGAAGCATGAGCACGGGAAGCCCAATGATTACTTTACGCCGAGTTGCGGTGTGTACGATGTTAAGTTTGTGGTTGGCAGGTTGTTCAAATAATAATTCCACCTCGGCACCTATCAGCAGCGTAGGCGGCGATGGTGCTGCTACATCGGGTAACTCGGGTGGCGCTACGGCTTCGCAGGGGCGCATTGTTTACAACCGTAGTTACAACGCTATACCTAAAGGGAGCTATAGCGGCAGCACTTATACCGTTAAACGTGGTGACACGCTGTTTTATATCGCCTGGATCACCGGGAATGATTTCCGAGACCTTGCCCAGCGTAACAATATTCCTCAGCCGTACAGTCTGGAAGTAGGCCAAACCATTCAACTTGGTAATGGTTCTGCCAACGGTAATGGCGGTATGCTGGCTGCAACTAATGCGACCGGCGGTGGTGTGCCGAAACCACCGTCTAGTGCTCAGATACAAACTGCAACGGTTGATTCTCAATCAACTAACGCGTATTCTGGTAACTCGGGTAAACAGAATGTAGGTAAGATGTTGCCTACATCGGGGGCAGTCGTGGCAGGTTCCGCCAGCGCTCCCGTTACCGCGCCAAGCACCCTCAGTAATAGCGCTCCGGTTAGTAGCTGGAGATGGCCAACTGACGGTAAAATCATCGATAACTTCTCTTCATCGGAAGGTGGAAATAAAGGTATCGATATTGCTGGCACCCGTGGGCAGCCTATTTTTGCTACCGCCGATGGCCGCGTAGTATATGCAGGCAACGCTTTACGGGGTTACGGTAATCTAATCATCATCAAACATAATGATGATTACCTGAGTGCCTACGCCCATAACGACACAATGCTGGTCCGGGAACAACAAGAGGTCAAGGCGGGGCAAAAAATAGCAACGATGGGAAGCACCGGAACCAGTTCAGTACGTTTGCATTTTGAAATTCGTTACAAGGGGAAATCCGTAAACCCGCTGCGTTATCTTCCGCAGCGATAGATTGGGCAGAATGCGTTGTATTCTGCTCGCGGTATCACGGGTAGGAGCCGCTTATGAGCCAAAATACGCTGAAAGTTAACGAGTTACATGATGATGCAGATTTCGATGAGAATGCCACGGAGGTTGAGTCATTCGACGAGAAAGCGCTGGTAGAGGAAGAATCCAGTGAGAATGACTTGGCAGAAGACGAGCTCTTGTCTCAAGGTGTTACCCAACGCGTATTGGATGCAACGCAGCTCTATCTGGGCGAAATCGGTTATTCACCTCTGCTGACCGCAGAGGAAGAAGTTTATTTTGCGCGGCGTGCATTGCGCGGAGACGTGCCGTCTCGCCGCCGCATGATAGAGAGCAACCTGCGGCTGGTGGTGAAAATTGCCCGCCGTTACAGTAATCGTGGTCTGGCGCTGCTGGATCTGATCGAGGAAGGTAACCTCGGTCTGATTCGTGCGGTTGAAAAGTTCGATCCAGAACGCGGTTTCCGTTTCTCTACCTATGCGACTTGGTGGATCCGTCAGACGATCGAACGGGCGATTATGAATCAAACCCGTACTATCCGTTTGCCGATCCATATCGTTAAAGAATTGAATGTTTATTTGCGTACCGCGCGTGAGCTTTCTCACAAACTGGATCACGAACCAAGCGCTGAAGAGATTGCGGAGCAACTCGACAAGCCGGTTGATGATGTCAGCCGGATGCTGCGTCTGAACGAACGTATCACTTCTGTTGATACGCCGTTGGGGGGTGATTCCGAGAAAGCACTGCTGGATATTCTGGCTGATGAGAAAGACAACGGGCCGGAAGACACCACGCAAGACGATGACATGAAACAAAGCATCGTCAAATGGCTGTTCGAATTGAACGCCAAACAGCGTGAAGTGTTGGCTCGCCGTTTCGGTCTGCTGGGCTATGAAGCAGCAACGCTGGAAGACGTGGGCCGCGAGATTGGCCTGACACGTGAACGTGTTCGTCAGATTCAGGTTGAAGGCTTACGCCGTCTGCGTGAAATTCTGCAAATGCAAGGTCTGAGCATCGAAGCACTGTTCCGTGAATAAACGTGTTTGACTTCATTAAAAATAAAAACGGTGAGCATGATGCTCACCGTTTTTTTATGCCCACAGTTTCAACGCATTCAAACCAGGCTTTTCAGCCGGTAGATCCATTCCAGCGCCTGACGTGGTGACAAAGTGTCTGGATCCAGCGCTTCTAAGGCTTCTACGGCCGGTGAAACTTCCTCATTTAGCAGCGTCATCTGGGTTGCATCTACTGTGCCAGCGGCGGTTTGGCTGGAGAGGCTTTCCAACTCACGCAACTTCTGGCGAGCACGTTTGATCACATCACGCGGCACCCCGGCCAGTGCGGCAACCGCCAGCCCGTAGCTCTTGCTGGCTGCACCATCCTGCACGCTGTGCATAAAGGCGATGGTATCACCATGCTCTAATGCATCCAGATGCACGTTGATTACCCCTTCCATTTTTTCTGGCAGGGTGGTGAGTTCGAAATAATGCGTGGCGAATAAAGTCATGGCTTTGATACGGTTCGCCAGGTTTTCGGCACAGGCCCAGGCCAGAGACAGCCCATCGTAAGTTGAAGTGCCACGGCCAATCTCATCCATCAGCACCAGGCTGTTTTCTGTGGCGTTATGCAGGATATTGGCGGTTTCGGTCATTTCCACCATAAAAGTCGAGCGGCCGGAGGCCAGATCGTCTGCCGCACCAACGCGGGTAAAGATACGATCGACCGGGCCAATGGTGGCTTTTGCTGCGGGCACGAAACTGCCGATATGTGCCATCAGTACAATCAGCGCCGTTTGGCGCATATAGGTACTTTTACCGCCCATATTAGGGCCAGTAATGATCAGCATACGCCGCTGTGGCGACAGTGAAACCGGGTTAGCGATAAAGGGTTCACTCAGCACCTGTTCCACTACCGGGTGACGGCCTTCGGCGATGCGGATACCCGGCTGTTCACTCATCGTTGGGCAGGCATAGTTCAGCGTTTCGGCACGCTCAGCCAGGTTGGCTAATACATCCAGTTCCGCCAAGGCTCCAGCACTTTGTTGCAGTTCCTCAAGGTGTGGTAGCAGCAGATCGAACAATTCGTCATACAGCCCTTTTTCAATCGCTAGCGCTTTCCCTTTCGAGGTCAGCACTTTATCTTCGTATTCTTTCAGCTCTGGAATGATATAGCGTTCGGCATTTTTCAGCGTCTGACGGCGTACATAGTGGATCGGCACCAAGTGGCTTTGCCCACGGCTGACCTGAATGTAGTAACCATGCACACCGTTGAAACCCACTTTCAGCGTATCCAGACCGAGCTTTTCACGCTCGCGGATCTCAAGGCGATCCAGATAGTCGCTAGCTCCGTCTGCCAGTGCCCGCCACTCATCCAGCTCTTCGTTGTAACCAGGCGCTATCACTCCACCATCTCGCACCAGCACCGGTGGTGCTTCTACAATGGCACGTTCCAGCAGCGCTTGCAGTTCGTCGAACTGGCCGACCTGTGACAGAAGTTTCTGTACGTGTGGCGTTGCGGTATTTTCCAGCACCTCACGGATATCCGGCAGTTGCTGGAAAGCATGGCGCATCCGCGCCAGATCGCGTGGGCGAGCGGTGCGCAGTGCTAAGCGTGCCAGAATACGCTCCAGATCGCCCACCTGGCGCAGCGGTTGCTGTAGATCGTTACTCAGCTCTTGTAATGCAGCGATAGCCTGCTGTCGGTTGTTCAGCACGCTGACGTCGCGGGTAGGCATATGTAACCAACGCTTCAACATACGGCTACCCATCGGCGTGACGGTGCGATCAAGGATTGCCGCCAGGGTGTTCTCGTTGCCACCCGAAAGGTTTTGCGTGATTTCCAGATTGCGACGGGTGGCCGCATCCATAATGATGCCGTCCTGCTGGCGCTCCATGGTGAGCCCACGAATATGTGGCAGTGAGGTTCGCTGGGTATCTTTAACATATTGCAGCAGGCAACCCGCCGCCCGCAGTGCCTGATGTGCCTGTTCCACGCCAAAACCAGTGAGATCACGAGTGCCGAATTGCAGGTTCAACTGCTGACGGGCGGTTTCCAGTTCAAATTCCCACAGTGGGCGGCGGCGCAGGCCGTGACGTTGTTCAATCAGCGCCATCTGCTCGAAACTTTCCGGGTACAAAAGCTCTGCCGGGTTGGTACGTTGTAATTCGGCCGCCATGGTTTCGAGATCTTCCGGCTCGGCAACCCGGAAACGACCAGAACTGATGTCCAGCGTAGCGTAGCCAAAACCGCGGGCATCCTGCCAGATGGCGGCCAGCAGGTTATCCTGCCGTTCTTGCAGCAAGGCTTCATCGGTGATGGTGCCGGGGGTGACAATACGGACAACTTTACGTTCGACCGGGCCTTTGCTGGTGGCCGGATCGCCAATCTGTTCGCAAATCGCTGCTGATTCACCCAGTTGGATCAGCTTGGCGAGATAGTTTTCCACCGCATGGTGGGGAACGCCTGCCATCGGGATCGGTTCGCCCGCAGAGGCTCCGCGTTTGGTCAGCGAGATATCCAGCAGCTGCGATGCGCGTTTGGCATCGTCATAAAACAGCTCATAGAAGTCACCCATCCGGTAGAACAGTAGTATCTCTGGATGCTGTGCTTTTAGGCGAAGATACTGTTGCATCATTGGCGTGTGTGAATCGAAACTTTCGGTGCTCGTCATAAGGTTACCGTTTCCAATCCATTGAATTTAAAAATGATTGTGATTTCGTTGTCATCATTAGTTATCGCGTTGTCTCATGAAAAATCACTAAATCTCACCTGTTGAGCTGAAAATGGGAGTCAGCATAATTAAATCAATTAGTTGGTCATAAAGCGGAGCATATATGACGGGCAAACAGGCTGGCAAACCTTTGTGAGCCAAGGGCATCAAAATGACGACGCCAGCGGACAGCAACAAAACCGAACTCGGTAAGAACCGAACCTGCGTGTTACTTGTGGTGTTACGGGTATCGATACCTTTTGCTATCGCTATACTAGCCCAGCGATCAATAAGCTGTCACAGGTAAAAACTGGAAGCGTCTCGCAAACTGCGCTTGTAATGGGCTGAGTGAGGTTGCAAGGATTGAAAGAAGAGAAAAAACTAATATCCAGGCTGTTAACGTCTCTGACCTGTTGCTGGCAGATAACCCTGCATCCTATCGAGAGAAAGCCGAGCAGGCTGATTTGTTCTCTTTAGAGACTTCATCAACCTTGTTTGATTCTGCGCTGCGGGAGCCGGAAGCGATGAAAGAATCAGGTGCATCGCAAACGGTGATGGAGAGTAAATCGGAGTGCTCTGGCATGGATGACGTGGGAGCACCCGTCGACTTCTACCAGGTATTTGTCGGCGAACTTCACCGATTGGCGGCGAACCCGATCACACTGGATGAGTTATTGGCGAGCACATTCCTTCATAAGTCTCAGCTTAGTGACTGGCTAAAGCGTGCCATTGAAGAGCGCGTGGTAGAGAAATTGAGTCATCCCGTGCGGTATCAGGTAAAACAGTAGCAACCAATAACGATGGCTGGTGTTATTCATGCACCAGCCATCAGGGGCGTTGTTTATTTCGGCTGTGGCCCGATGTTGTCATCAATACGCTTGAGCATATACGGGAAGAACGGGTTCGAGGAGATGCGCATTAACGAATCCAATCCGACCACCAGCACCGCTCGTTCGCCGCGTGCGGCGAAGGTCCCCAGGCTGATGCCATACTGGTTACGCGGCTCAGGATAGCGACCATACAGTGAGTCGTTGAGCGGGAACGGCAGAGCAACGTGTGACAGCGAGAAAATATCCGGCAAATACGTGATACCCAGCATTTCGGTGGTGTCTGCACTTTGCCCGGCGGCGGTGGTGCGTGCCAGCGTATCGGTACTTTCTGGTGAAACGTTGGTCACTACCGTTGCCTTGTAATTACGTGGCGGTGGCGGCAGCAGCCGTGGCAGTGCGGTGTAGGACGAGGTTCTGAGCAATGGCCCGAAACTGACCGCCTGGTTTAAATCGAACAGTACTACTTCACTGCCATTGGCGGGCAGATGGTTATACAGCGCCGTAATCACCGCACGGGTACTGACCGTAGAATCCATAACCGATTGGAAGGTCAGAATCGGTGGCAATTCCCCCATCTTGTTGTTACGCGAATCGCGGGCGATCTGTTTTTGCAATTCCTGGGTTAATTGGAAAGACTGACGCGCCGCATTCACTGGGAATGAATTGTATTTAAACGGGTTGAACTCAGGCACGATGCCCAGCCAAGCCGCTTTGGCAAACGCCGGGAAGATGGCTGGCCAACCGGCAACGCCAGCAAAGCGGGCAAAGCTGGTCACGCCGATCATCGGTGAAATCAGCACCACGCGCTGAGGTTTTGCCAAGGTGGCATCATCTAACGCATCCAGCGTGTATTTCATCGCCAATGCGCCACCGTTGGAAAAGCCAATGATATGCAGCGGTACATCGTTACCAGCCAGGTTTTTGGCTTCACGCACCGCCAGGCGGGTTGCGGCCAACCAATCCTGCCAGTCTACGTTGGTCAAAGCCCCCGGAACGGTTCCGTGTGCAGGTAAGCGAATACCGACGGCGACATAACCTTCCTGACGATAATTATCCGCAATATGTCTCAGGCTGTAAGGGGTATCGGTTAAGCCGTGTAACAACACCACGGCACCTTTTGGCTTGCCTTCCGGCATCATCACGTATGAGCGATTCCAATCGGTGGGGAATTTTTCGGGATAGATAGGGCTTCCGGAATAATAACGGTTCAACGGTGTCTGTACGCTGCTGTCCAGCTTATCGGTAACATTCAACCGGACTTCATTGAAAATAGCCTCTTCCGCTTTCAGATAGTCAGCCCAACTGGCTTTATCGATCGCATCGGCACGCATTTCATGCGGCACAAAAGTGTGCCAAAGCTGTAGTGCCGGGCCTTGCTGAGTGTAATAAATACGCCCAATCAGTGCACCGACGACTAAAAGCAGCACCATCAATACAAGACGTTTAACCCATTTGATAAGCATATATCTTAACTCCGTTTCTTATTGTAATAACTGAGCCGGAAAACTCGCTATCATCCCGAAAAGTGCATTAATTTTTTGTACACAGTATCCCTTTTGATAAGCCATTCTGCCGTGAACGGCCTAAACAAGAGGATAACGTTTTAAACCACTCTTAGCGCGGTGATACGGTGACGGTGCGGCCATTGGTGGCAATGGCAACGCGTTGTCCAGGGTGGAACTGGCTGCTTCCCTGTGCCTGCACCACAATAATGTTCGTGCCATCGTCGCGGCGGACTTCAAGCTCTACCCCGTTGCTGCGATTCATTGCGCTCTGTACGTTCTGGCCTACCACGGCGCCACCAACGGCACCGGCCCCGGTTGCCAGATTCCGTCCACGGCCACCGCCAACGGTATTACCCAATAAGCCACCCACCACGGCCCCGCCAACGGCACCCGCGACATTATTGCCATCGCCGCCCTGAATGGTTACCGGGCGCACTGACACCAAGGTTCCGTAGGTGACGGTCTGAACCTGCCTGGCCTGCGCGGCCGTAAAGGTATCGCCGGAAGAGGTATTATTAGCGGCACAACCACTAAGGGCTGCGACCACAACAGCAATGGCAATGATTGTTTTAGTCATATAAACCCCAAAAATGTCTCGTGAGTAAGAAGTGACGAAACCAGTAGTCTCGTAGTTTGAAGTATGGCAGGAACTTGATTTTATTCAGGTAGCGGTGAAAAAAATTATGCTGGAGGTGCAGGCTTGAGTATCGCAAATATGGAATGATTCTAAATTTTTAATTTAAATCAATGGGTTGTGATTTATTGTGTCTCTGGATAGATTTTCATCGTGATGAAGGAGAAATATGCGCATCAAAGCTATCTGGACGAGTAGTGAGTAAGGAGAGAACCCCAGAATTGTTGAGCGTTCTCTCCGTTTTGCCTCTAAAAGACGGGAAAGTGAGCCTTAGCCGTTATTTCAGCCATTGGATCAGGCTGATAACCCGCGGGCCGAAATTTAACGGCACCCACGGCCGCCATACATTCCTGCTCCACCCATTCCCATGCGGCGCCCCATAGCGGGGACTCCGGCTTTTGCCAACTGAGTATCCAACTCCACACGCTGTTGGTGGAGATTATCGCGTAATGCGGTAATTTCTTTGCTGACGGCCAGAACCTTTTGCTCATCAAGCGGCTTACTGGTTAACAGCGCTTGGTACTCATATTGCTTGGACATCATCTGTTGGCGTAAATCGGCCGTTTTAAGCTGGAATGCATCAAAAGCCTTCTGGCTCGTTGCCTGCTGCTCCGGTGTCAGGCTGGCCATATAGCCCTGGTGATAGCCCATACCCCGTTGGGAGTTCGGTCCATTCATACCATTTTGTGCCACGGCCAAATGGCTAAACCCTGTCAGTGTGGCAAGGGAGAGGATGGCGGCAAGGGTGACTTTGTTCAGTTTCATGATTTACGTCCTTATGCTTGATATCAATAAATGGAATATCGCCAGATGTTCCACCATGTCATTGCAACCGGCGTGCCAGGATCGGGTTGGCATGGGAATTGTATGGATCAACGATCGTTATTGATGGGTGCTCAATCCGCTAAAGAGCGCCAAGCAAGGAGTCCAGGCTGTGAATACGCTTAACGTCTTGGCAAGAATAAAAAATAAAGCAGGTAGAAAATGGCGATGTGTTTGCCAATACCCTGGTAAAAAGTGGGTTATTTTTACTCGTTTGACTGATAGTGTGAGTAATAATTACCCGTACGCTAGCGCAAGCCAGATTGAAGAAGGTGCCAAGAGTGACGAAAATTAAAAAAAAATCAGGCATATCTTCGGCGTTACTGGCCTGGATGGTTATCTGCCCGGTGGTCGTGCTGCTCGGTATCATTATCACGCTGGCCGTCAAGGACTTGCAGAGCGGGCGGGAGATTGAGATCCAGACGCTACGTGAAAAAAGCGCGGTGCTTATCCGTGCGTTTGAGTCCGGTGCGCGTACCGGTATGGGCATGCGCTGGCGTCAGGATCAGCGCCAGACCCTGCTGGAAGAGATGGCCTACCAACCGGGGGTGCTGTATATCGCGATTACCGATCGTTCAGGCAGGATCCTGGCTCACAGCGATCCGCAACGGGTTGGCAGCCTGTTGCATAACCAGCAACAGATGGAGGCCTTGCAGGCGACGGGGGCAGAACAGTGGCATATGACTTCTTTTGTTGATCGGCAGCAGAACCGCCAGAATGCCTTTGAAGCTTATCGTTTCTTCAAACCATTGAAACGCGGTAACGGCCACGGTGGCCATATGATGAACATGTATCGGGCTACAGAAACGGAGCCTGCCGATAGCCAGAATGATGAGCAAACCCTCATTTTTGTCGCCTTCGATACCTTGGCGCTCGATGCCGCTCAGGCGAAAGATATCCGTAACACCTCCATCCTGCTGTTCACCCTGTTGTTGCTGGTGTTGACCAGCCTGCTGGCATTGTTCTGGGCACGACGCTATCAGCGTTCCAGCCGCCAACTGCAAGACGAAGTCCGTCGGAAAGAAAAACTGGCGGCCATTGGTGATCTGGCGGCGGGCCTGGCGCATGAGATTCGCAATCCGCTCTCTTCGATCAAAGGGTTTGCCAAATATTTTGCAGACCGCTCGCCGCAAGGCAGTGAAGAGCAGGAACTGGCCAAAGTGATGGCGAAAGAAGTCGAGCGCCTGAATCGCGTGATTAGCGAATTGCTGGCCTTGGTGCGCCCTGTGGATTTACGCCTACAGCAGGTGGATATCAATGAGGTGATCGAGCACTCATTGCACCTGATCCGCCAGGATGCGGTGAACAAGAATATTACTATCCGCTATAGCCGCAATAATGCCTTACCGCTGGCTGAAATCGACCCTGATCGCCTCACTCAGGCGTTGCTGAATCTTTATCTGAATGCCATTCAGGCGATTGGGGCTGAGGGTTCGTTGGAAGTGGCTGTGGTGCTGGTGGGGGAAGAGGGGTTGCGCATTACCGTTACGGACTCCGGTAAAGGCATCAAGCCGGACGATTTGGCGAAAATTTTCAACCCGTATTTCACCACCAAGGCAGCGGGCACCGGCCTGGGGCTGACCATCGTGCAGAAAGTGATCGAGGAGCATCAAGGTAGTATCACTGTGACCAGTCATTCGCCATCCGGTAGCCGTTTTGCGATAACGATTCCATTGCGACATAAAAAACCGGAGGCTCCTGATCATGGCGACGCCTAACGCACATATTCTGGTGGTGGATGACGATCTGAGCCACTGCACCATCATTCAAGCCTTGATGAAAGGGTGGGGATATCGGGTGACGCTGGCGCATAACGGCCTGGAGGCGGTGGAGCAGGCCAAGGGCACGCCGTTTGACCTGATTCTGAGCGATGTCCGCATGGCGGAAATGGATGGCATTGAGGCGCTTAAGGCGATCAAAACCTACAATCCGGCGATCCCGATCCTGATTATGACCGCTTACTCTAACGTTGAATCGGCGGTTGAGGCGATAAAAGCGGGTGCCTATGATTACCTGACCAAACCGTTGGATTTCGACATATTGCAGCTTACTCTCGAGCGGGCGCTGGAACATACTGCCCTGAAATCCGAGAATAAAACCCTCAAACAGCAGTTGATTAGCGATCATGGCAACATGATTGGCCGCAGCGTGCCCATGCGCCACCTGATGGAGATGATCGCCATGATCGCGCCTTCGGAAGCGACGGTGCTGATCTGCGGTGAATCAGGCACCGGCAAAGAACTGATCGCCCGCGCGGTACACGCCAACAGCCAGCGCAAGGATCGGCCGTTGGTGAGTATCAACTGCGCGGCGTTGAGTGAATCATTGCTGGAGTCCGAACTGTTCGGCCATGAGAAAGGGGCTTTTACCGGCGCGGATAAACGCCGCGAAGGGCGTTTTATGGAGGCGAATCAAGGCACGCTGTTTCTGGATGAGATTGGTGAAGTTTCACCGTTAATGCAGGCGAAATTACTGCGGGCGATTCAGGAGCGGGAAATCCAGCGGGTTGGCAGCAACCAGACGCTGTCTGTTGATGTGCGGCTGATCGCCGCCACCAACCGCGATCTGATGGCCGAGGTGGAAGCGGGCAGATTCCGTCAGGATCTCTATTATCGCTTAAACGTGGTGACGGTAGACAGCCCGCCGCTACGACAACGCCGCGAAGATATCCCGCTGTTAGCGATGCACTTTCTGGCAAAGTTTGCCGAACGTAACCGCAAATCAGTTAAAGGATTTACTCCACAGGCCATGGATATGCTGCTGAAATACCACTGGCCTGGTAACGTGCGCGAACTGGAAAATACCGTTGAGCGCGGAGTGATCCTGCTGACCGGCGATTTTATCAGTGAAAAGGAACTGCCATTGAGCGTGAGTTTACTTGCTGATGACGAGCAGGAAAGCAGTTTGGAGCAACCGATTCAGCCGCTGGAGCAGGTAGAGAAAAATGCGATCCTCGCCGCGTTGGAAAAAACGGCGGGCAATAAAACGGAAGCTGCCAAACAGTTGGGCATTACCCGCAAGACGTTATTGGCCAAGTTGCAGAAATAAAATGCGGGGGCTTTAAAGTAAAGCGCAGCGGTGTGATTGATATCAGCCGCTGCGCTTTTTATCTAAAAATTATGTTGTTATGAGAGAAATTCCACTTTACCGCCAGCCAAGTGGTACATGCTGCCGACGATTTTTATTTTCCCTTCTTCTTCCAGTTTTTTCAGTACCGGGCTGTTTTTACGGATATCTTCGATCGTCATCATAACGTTAGTTTTCGCTACCGCATCGACAAAGTCATAATTTTTGCCGGAGCGTTCACCTTCGTAGACGGTTTTGTCGATCGCCGGTTTGATCTTGTTCAGCAAGCCGGTCAGATTACCCAGTTCTGCATTATCAATGGCTCCCCGCACCGCACCGCAGGCAGTATGCCCCATGACCAGCACCACTTTGGCACCGGCAACGGCGCAGGCGAACTCCATACTGCCCAGAATATCGTCGTTCTGGATGTTACCTGCGACGCGGGCGTTGAACGTTTCACCAATTCCGACATCCAGCAGGATCTCCGCCGGGGCACGCGAGTCGATGCAGCTTAAAATAACGGCAGCTGGAAATTGCCCGCCTTGGCTAGCCTGTTTCTGTGCTACATAGTCATGCTGCTGCATCTTCCCTTCGCGGAATCTCATGTTGCCATGTTTAAAGCTTTCGATAATGTCATCCGGCGTCATTTTATCGCGTTGTTCTTTGGTCATCGCGGCAGCAAAAGCAACGGAAGGTGCGGTAAAACCGGCAACACCGGTCATAGCAAGAACGGAGAGGGCGGCGGTACGTTTTAATAGAGTTCTACGTGCGGGCTCTTTGGCAGGAAGCTTACTCATAACGTTATTCCTCTGTGTTATTCGGTAGTACAACACTGCGATTATGGATTTACACCAATACAATCGGGTAAAGACGGCAACCTAGCGTTTTAGGGTTGAACCGATATCACCTGTAGAGACGTAAGTATTATAAGTGTATATGCCCCCTCGCTTTTCGTCGGAGTATTTTGCCACCGCCAGGCGGTGAATATGTGCCATATTCCTGTTTGTTCGCGTCAGACAATGCCTTAACATAGCAACCACTCTTTACTGCCCGGCTATATGGATATCCGATGCGTCATTTGGTCACCCTGTTACCACTGATCCCTTTGCTTGCTGCTTGTAGCAGTGAGCCTGCACCCCAAGAGCAAGCCCCTCAGGCCAACAACATGGTTCAGAGCGGTTTTCAACTTGAGCCGGAACACGCTATTCATCCACTGAGCGGGGATTTTGCCGACAACCCGGCGACGGCACGCTTTATCGATAAAATGGTGCAGGAGCATGGTTTTGAACGTCAGCAACTGCATGATGTGCTGGCGCAGGCGCAACGGCTGGATTGGGTGGTGCGCTTGATGGATAAACAGGCACCGGCTGGCCGACCTTCATCGACCCCAAATGGGGCTTGGATCCGCTATCGCAGCAAGTTCCTGACCCCCGATAATGTGCAAAACGGTGTGGCGTTCTGGAATAAGTATGACGAAGCGCTACAGCGTGCCTGGCAGGTTTATGGCGTGCCGCCGGAGATTATCGTTGGCATCATCGGGGTGGAAACCCGTTGGGGCCGGGTGATGGGTAAAACACGCATCATCGACGCCTTGGCTACGCTGTCGTTTGAGTACCCGCGCCGTGCTGAGTTCTTTACCGGTGAACTGGAAACCTTTCTGCTGATGGCGCGCGCGGAAGGGGACGATCCGCTGTCACTGCGCGGATCCTACGCGGGTGCCATGGGGTATGGCCAGTTTATGCCTTCATCATTCAAGGGCTATGCGGTTGACTTTAATGGTGACGGCCACGTCAACCTGTGGGATCCGGTGGATGCCATCGGCAGCGTTGCCAACTATTTCAAAGCCCATGGCTGGACCCGAGGAGCCACAGTGGCAATTCCTGCCAACGGTCAGGCACCAGGCCTGGAAACAGGCTTCAAAACCAACTATGCCATCACCACTTTGGCTGCTGCCGGTTTAACGCCACAGGGCTCATTGGCAGGCTATCAGCAAGCCAGCCTGCTGCGCCTGGATATGGGCAAGCGTTATCAATACTGGTACGGGTTACCGAATTTCTACACCATCACCCGCTACAACCACAGCGTTCACTATGCCATGGCGGTTTGGCAATTGGGTGAAGCGGTCGGCAGGGCGCGGCGCGGGCAATAATACTGGCAAGTCCACCAGAGATTGAGCGTGCAATGGCGCAATCTCTGGTGGTTTACAGCATGGTGTAGGCCTTTTTCAGCCCGGTATCTTCTTCAGGATCGGCACCTTGCGGATGGAGTAATACCTCTATTTCTACAATCTCTTCGAACTGATCGGGTGCCGCTTCCGGTGCTGGCATGGTGTCCTGAATGATTTGCTCATCAAACGTTGGATTCAAGGCCGGGGAGAGTGGGGAACTGGTCAGGCTATCCGGTATGGCGATATGGGGCAGTGGCGCATCCGGTACAAACTGCGATTTGTCTTCTTTCACCGTCCTGCTACAGGCTACAAGCAATACTCCGCAAAGGGCAAAGAACGCGTACAGAATATTGCCACCTAGCGGTTGGATCAGCGCCCCAACGGCCAGCGGGCCGATACTGGCCCCCACGCCGAATGACATCAACAAGCAGGCGGCCAGCGAGACGCGGCGCTCTGGCTCAATCAAGTTATTAGCCAGCGCCACCGCCAGCGGATACAGCGTGAATTGCAGCATGCTGACGACAAAGCCCACCCCCAGCAGGATTGGGAAATCAATATGCGGTAATAGCGCCAATGGCAGAGAGGCGATAATTAGCAAGATCGCATTAATCTGCATCAGCAGAGTGCGATTGTAACGATCGGACAGCCAACTCAGCGGGAACTGTGCCACCAGCCCGGCAAAAATAGCGATCGCCATAAACAGGCCGGTTTGTTGCGTCGTCAAGGATTGCTGGCTGGCGTAAACCGGTGCTAATCCATAGAAGGACCCCACCACCATGCCGATCACCAAAGTGCTGGCCAGCACTTTAGGAATGGCACCGATAAAATAGCGCAGCTCCATGGGCGCCGGTGACATATGGCGGGCATTGGTGCGGGTGGTCAGGGCGATCGGGACCAGGCAGAGGGCAAAACAGAGGGCGATCAGCAGCAGCGTGGTAATCCCCAGATCGGTTTGCAGCATCAGCACGATCTGCCCCAGCGACATACCAAGATATGACGCCGCCATATAAAAACCAAATACTCTGCCGCGCTGATTGGATTCAGACTGATCGTTCAGCCAGCTTTCCAACACCATGTATTGACACATCACACACAGGCCGATAATCAGCCGCAGCACGACCCATACCGGGATATATTCCGTCAGGCCATGGCCCAGCACCGCGGCGGTAATAATACCGGCACAAGAGACGTAAGCGCGGATGTGCCCGACGCGGGCAATCAGAAAGTGCCCCACTTTGCCGCCGATCACCAGGCCAATATAATTGGCGGCGATAATGGCCCCGATCAGTGCACCAGTCACGTTAATGGAGGTCAAACGCAAAGAGATGTAAGTGGTGAGTAACCCTGACCCCAGCAACATCAGCAACGTTGTGGTGTAAAGCGGAAAGAATACGCCTAACGTTTTTCTCACTCTGCCTTCCTGTTTCTTATGGCTAATAAGCCGATGTGCGGTATCCCCATAACCAAGCAACGCAGCAAGCTGCGCGTCGTCTCTGATACTAGCAGTTTGAGGTATGGCTTAACACCGCATCAACCTGCGAAACGCTGCGCATTTCTGTCATGGCTCCGCCAGATATGCTTGATAAATGCTACTATCGGGCGCATATAGCTTGATTCACTAAGGAGAGGCCATGAGTGAGAGTACACTGCGCAAGCTCAGTATTTCCGTTGGGCAAAAAATGCAGGCCAGCGGCCAGTGGATCACCTGTGCAGAGTCTTGTACCGGTGGGGGAATTGCCAAAGCCATTACCGATATTGCGGGCAGCTCGGCCTATTTTGATCGTGGTTTTGTCACCTATAGCAACGCGGCAAAGCATGAATTGTTAGGGGTGTCTGAAGCCACCTTGATGACGCACGGCGCGGTGAGCGAGGCGGTGGTGCGCGAAATGGCGCAGGGAGCACTGCATGCCGCCAGGGCCGATCTGGCGCTGTCGGTAAGCGGCATTGCTGGCCCTGATGGCGGCAGCGCTGAAAAACCTGTGGGTACCGTCTGGTTTGGTTTTGCCGAACGTTCTGGCCGCGTGCTGGCGCGTAAAATGCAATTTGCAGGCGATCGTGATGCCGTGCGCCTGCAAGCAACGATTTTTGCGCTGCAAACGGCGCTCGATGAATTTTTGTAAAATTAGTCTTGATACTGTATGACCATACAGTATAATTAGCGACATTTCCTGCACAACATACATTCAGTGGCAGTGTGGGGTAACACCGGCATTGCATAACGAGGAGCAAACATGGCTATTGATGAGAACAAGCAAAAGGCGTTAGCTGCGGCACTAGGCCAGATTGAGAAACAATTCGGCAAAGGCTCCATCATGCGTCTGGGTGAAGACCGTTCAATGGACGTAGAAACGATCTCCACTGGCTCACTGTCACTGGATATCGCACTGGGGGCGGGCGGCCTGCCAATGGGCCGTATTGTCGAGATTTATGGCCCGGAATCTTCAGGTAAAACCACTCTGACCCTGCAGGTTATCGCCTCCGCTCAGCGTGAAGGCAAAACCTGTGCGTTTATTGATGCCGAGCATGCGCTGGATCCTATCTATGCCAAGAAACTGGGTGTTGATATCGACAACCTGCTGTGTTCTCAGCCCGATACCGGTGAGCAGGCGTTGGAGATCTGTGATGCCTTGACCCGCTCCGGCGCGGTTGACGTGATCATCGTTGACTCCGTTGCGGCTTTAACGCCAAAGGCAGAGATTGAAGGTGAAATCGGTGACTCACACATGGGCCTCGCGGCGCGTATGATGAGCCAGGCGATGCGTAAGCTGGCCGGTAACCTGAAAAATGCCAACACGCTGCTGATCTTCATCAACCAGATCCGTATGAAAATTGGGGTGATGTTCGGTAACCCGGAAACCACCACCGGGGGTAACGCGCTGAAGTTCTACGCTTCTGTCCGCCTGGACATCCGCCGTATTGGTGCGATCAAAGAAGGTGACGAAGTGATCGGCAGCGAAACCCGCGTAAAAGTGGTGAAGAACAAGATTGCAGCACCGTTCAAACAGGCCGAGTTCCAAATCCTGTATGGCGAAGGCATCAACAGCCGTGGTGAATTGGTCGATCTGGGCGTGAAGCACAAGATGATCGAGAAGGCTGGCGCATGGTACAGCTACAACGGTGAGAAGATCGGTCAGGGGAAATCAAATGCCTGTAACTTCTTGAAAGAGAACCCAGCTATTGCCGCTGAGTTGGATAAAAAACTGCGTGATCTGTTGTTGCACAGCAATGGCGAACCGGTTGCTGCTGTTGCTGAAAACTTGGATGATAATGAAGCAGAAACCAGCGAAGAGTTTTAATCTTTGCCGGTAAGCAGGTGCACCCTTGGTGGTGCGCCTGTTGAGCTCTAAGGTTGTATGGTATGAATGATGGCGTATCCTCACCTTCACGCAATGTATTAAATGCCTTGATAAGCCGCGCGATGCGCTTATTGTCTCAACGCGATCATAGTGAAGCTGAACTGCGCCGCAAACTTGCGGCGCAGCCGTTTGTAGCGAATGCCAGATTTGGCGCGAAATCCCCAGCAAATCCCCCCGAAGAACCCGTTGATCCCGCAGTGATTGAGCAAGTGATTGCCTATTGTTATCAGCATAATTGGCTGGACGACCAACGTTTTGCCAATAGTTTTATCGCCGGGCGCAGCCGTAAAGGTTATGGCGCACAGCGTATTCGCTCTGAACTGATGCAGAAAGGCGTAGAAAAAGAGATTGTGCAGACGGCGCTGGCAGCGTGCGACATTGACTGGTGTGAACAGGCTAAGCAGGTTGCACTGCGTAAATTTGGCGATCCGCTACCGGTAGAATGGAAAGATAAAGCCAAAGTTCAACGTTATCTCCTCTATCGTGGCTTCTTTCAGGAAGAAATTCAGTCAATTTACCGTGATTTTGCGCAATGAACGCACACGGGGTTTTACTTCCCACCGAAGAAAATTTATCTTATTCACACTTTTTGTTCGTGAGCTAGAGATATCGTCAGGATGTCGTGCTTCTTGCTCACGTGTCGTTATTCTAGCCTTTCCAGGAAAATTATGAGCAAGAGCACCGCTGAGATCCGTCAAGCGTTTCTCGATTTCTTTCATAGTAAAGGTCATCAGGTCGTAGCAAGCAGCTCCCTGGTGCCTAACAATGATCCGACATTGCTGTTTACCAATGCCGGGATGAACCAATTTAAAGATGTTTTCCTGGGGCTGGATAAGCGAGCCTATTCTCGTGCTACCACTTCACAGCGTTGCGTTCGTGCTGGTGGTAAACACAACGATTTGGAAAACGTGGGTTATACCGCACGTCACCATACTTTCTTTGAGATGCTCGGCAACTTCAGTTTCGGCGACTATTTCAAGCATGATGCCATCAGCTATGCGTGGGAACTGCTGACCGGTGAAAACTGGTTCAACCTGCCAAAAGAGAAGCTGTGGGTTACCGTGTATGAGACCGATGACGAAGCTTTCGACATCTGGCAGAAGCAGATCGGTGTTCCGGCTGAACGTATTATCCGCATCGGTGACAACAAAGGCGCGGCCTTTGCTTCCGATAACTTCTGGCAGATGGGTGATACCGGTCCGTGTGGCCCGTGTACCGAGATTTTCTTTGATCACGGCGATCATATCTGGGGTGGCCCTCCAGGAAGCGCGGAAGAAGATGGCGATCGCTATATCGAGATCTGGAATATCGTGTTCATGCAGTTCAACCGCCAGTCCGACGGCACCATGCTGCCGCTGCCGAAACCTTCGGTGGACACCGGTATGGGCCTGGAGCGTATTGCCGCGGTTTTGCAGCATGTGAATTCCAACTATGACATCGATCTCTTCAGCACTCTGATTGCCGCTGTTGCAGACGTGACCGGTGCCACCGACCTGAACAATAAATCACTGCGTGTTATCGCCGACCATATTCGCTCGTGCGCATTCCTGATCTCCGATGGCGTTATCCCTTCGAATGAAAACCGTGGTTATGTGCTGCGCCGCATCATTCGTCGTGCTATTCGTCATGGCAACATGCTGGGTGCGAAAGATACCTTCTTCTACAAGCTGGTTGCGCCACTGATCGGGGTGATGGGTTCAGCTGCCGATGAGCTGAAGCAACAGCAAGCGCTGGTCGAGCAGGTACTGAAAACCGAAGAAGAGCAGTTTGCTCGCACGCTGGAGCGTGGTTTGGCGTTGCTGGACGATGAGTTGGCCCAATTGCAGGGCGATACCCTGGATGGCGAAACAGCATTCCGTCTGTACGACACTTACGGCTTCCCGGTTGATCTGACGGCTGATGTTTGCCGTGAGCGTGGCTTGAAGGTTGACGAAGCTGGTTTTGAGCAGGCAATGGAAGCACAGCGCCGCCGTGCGCGTGAATCCAGCGGCTTTGGTGCTGATTATAACAGCATGATCCGCGTCGAAGGGGCTAGCCAGTTCAATGGTTACGACCGCGACGAGCAACAGGCGAAAGTGGTTGCATTGTTCCGCGATGGTCAGCCAGTGGATATGATTCAAGCTGGCGAAGAAGCTGTTGTGGTCTTGGATGAAACCCCATTTTACGCAGAGTCGGGCGGCCAGGTGGGTGATAAAGGTATACTGAAAACTGCCGATAGTAAGTTTGTGGTCAGTGATACACAGAAATATGGTCAGGCGATTGGCCATCAGGGCAAACTGGCGGCGGGTACGCTGAAGCTGAATGATCGCGTTGACGCAATGATTGATAGCGCACGCCGCGATCGCATTCGCCTGAACCACTCGGCAACTCACTTGCTACATGCGGCGTTACGCCAGACTTTGGGTGAGCATGTCGCACAGAAAGGTTCGTTGGTGAATGACAAGTATCTGCGTTTCGACTTCTCGCATTTTGAAGCGATGAAGCCGGAGCAAATCCGCGCAGTCGAGGATTTGGTAAACCAGCAGGTACGGCGTAATCTACTGGTGCAAACTGAGGTTATGGCGCTGGACGATGCCAAACAGAAGGGCGCGATGGCGCTGTTTGGCGAGAAGTATGACGATAACGTGCGCGTGCTGAGCATGGGGGATTTCTCAACCGAACTGTGTGGGGGGACTCACGCCAGCCGTACCGGGGACATTGGCCTGTTCCGTATTCAGAGTGAGTCGGGCACGGCTGCGGGTATTCGCCGTATTGAAGCGGTGACCGGTGAAGGAGCGATTGCTACCCTGCACCAGCAAAACGATCTATTACAGGACGTTGCGCATTTGGTGAAAGGGGATAGCAATAACCTGACGGATAAAGTGCGTGCGGTGCTTGATCGCACCCGCGCGTTAGAAAAAGAGTTGCAACAACTGAAGGATCAGCAGGCTGCGCTGGAAAGTGCTTCACTGTCGAGTAAAGCCAAGCAGGTCAAGGGTGCTAAACTGTTGGTCAGCCAGTTGGATAACGTGGAACCGAAAATGTTGCGTACCATGGTTGATGATCTTAAAAATCAACTGGGTTCTGCAGTGATTGTTCTGGCCACGGCAGAAGAAGGAAAAGTCAGCCTGATTGTTGGTGTTACTAAAGATCTCACCGACCGGGTGAAGGCCGGTGAGTTGATTGGCAATATCGCGCAGCAGGTTGGTGGTAAGGGCGGTGGCCGCCCAGATATGGCGCAGGCTGGGGGTAGTGATGTCAGTGCTCTGCCAGCGGCATTAGAGAGTGTTGAAGCTTGGGTGGCTTCGAAGTTGTAAATATAAATAAATAGGCACGTGAAGACACCATAACACTCTGTAAATTATGGTGTTTTCATACGATGCTAAGACAATGTAGTTATAATTACGGGAACAAAGTTTTTCAGGTCGGCTAAACTTATCATAGTCTGGAGTGACACCAAGTCTGCTTACATTTATTGTGGGCTTTATGACTTACGTTTTCACTGCATATAATGGATAATGGCCGGGAAACTGAGAGACCCGACTCTTTTAATCTTTCAAGGAGCAAAGAATGTTAATTCTGACTCGTCGAGTTGGTGAGACCCTCATGATTGGCGATGAGGTCACGGTCACAGTGCTGGGGGTTAAAGGCAACCAGGTTCGTATTGGTGTTAATGCTCCCAAAGAGGTGTCTGTACACCGCGAAGAAATCTACCAGCGTATCCAGGCAGAGAAGTCTCAACAGACGACTTACTGATTTCTGAGTAGCGTCTCGTGTTACTGCGAGACGCTCTTGCTCCCCTAGTGACTTACTTTCCCCCGAACTTTCCTCTGTTTCTTCCAATCATTTTTTCCTGGTGTGCAAACTTTTGCGCCATCTAACCCTATGTTTGCTTGTTGATAAAACACTCTTTTTGTCGTGAAATCACGCATGTTGCCTGTGATTTGTGCAAATGAGCATGAGTTGGGAAAAATTGTTTGACTTATAAGTCGGGGAAAGTAATATGTGCGCCACGCAGTGCCGATGAGCTTCTCTAAAGCAAGTTAGGCACAATTCGCAAGAAGCGTATGGTGAGGTGGCCGAGAGGCTGAAGGCGCTCCCCTGCTAAGGGAGTATGCGGTCAAAAGCTGCATCCGGGGTTCGAATCCCCGCCTCACCGCCATTTGCATCCATAGCTCAGCTGGATAGAGTACTCGGCTACGAACCGAGCGGTCGGAGGTTCGAATCCTCCTGGATGCACCATATTTAGCCATATGGTAAAGCGATTGAAGTTGTACCATAAGGCATCAAAAAGAATTCCTGTGCATCCATAGCTCAGCTGGATAGAGTACTCGGCTACGAACCGAGCGGTCGGAGGTTCGAATCCTCCTGGATGCACCATTCTTCAAGTGAAGTTTCACGGAATGAAACAAATTCGCTGTAACAATTAGATCGCATCCATAGCTCAGCTGGATAGAGTACTCGGCTACGAACCGAGCGGTCGGAGGTTCGAATCCTCCTGGTTGCACCATTATTAAACGCATTTGCCACCAAGCATTTATTATCAGGCGTATGCGAGCTAGAAGGTCGTTCGAAGGAGGATAACGTTGCTTTAGCAACGGCCCTAAGGGCGAGGCATAGCCGAGTCATCCTCCTGGTTGCACCATCTAAGAAAAACCCGCTTCGGCGGGTTTTTCGCTTTTATCTCCTGCTATTCCCTGTCAGTACCGCACTTTCCGTCATGTTCAAGCAGCGACAACCTTTCGGCTTTACGCTAAAGTGGTTTTCTTTCTTCAACGAGCATGGAGTTAAGATGTACGATCGCTACCAGGGTCTGATCTTCGACATGGATGGTACGATTCTGGATACCGAATCGACGCATCGCGAGGCGTGGCATGAAGTGTTGGCACGCTACGGCATGAAGTTCGATGAGGCGGCAATGGTGGCGCTGAATGGCTCGCCAACGTGGCGTATCGCTCAGACGATTATTGTTGCGCACCAGGCCGATCTTGCTCCCCACCATCTTGCGGCAGAGAAAACCCGAGCGGTAGAAGCCATGCTGCTGGATAGCGTTCGCCCATTGCCGTTGATTGAGGTGGTAAAATCCTATCATGGACGCCGCCCAATGGCGGTGGGAACCGGCAGCGAGCACCGTATGGCGGAGATGCTTTTACGTCATTTAGGGCTGTTTAACTGTTTTGATGCCATTGTCGGTGCTGACGACGTACAGCGTCACAAGCCGGAGCCAGATACGTTTCTGCGTTGCGCTGAGTTGATTGGCGTGCCGCCAGAGCAGTGCGTGGTATTTGAAGATGCCGATTTTGGTATTCAGGCTGCAAAGCGTGCCAATATGGCCGTGGTCGACGTCCGTACATTGTGAGTAGTACGCTGGCTATTATGTCATTGTTTGGCAGCAGCTTTCTCAGTGCGACGCTGTTGCCTGGCAATTCGGAGATCCTGTTGGTGGCTTTGCTGACCAACAGCAGTGTTTCACCAAGTCTATTGGTGCTGGTTGCCACCTTGGGTAATACCCTGGGTGGATTGACCAACGTGATTATTGGGCGCCTGTTACCGGCGTTGAAACCGCAGCGGGGGCTGGAAACGGCGCTCGGTTGGTTAAAACGCTTCGGCCCGGCTGCGCTGTTGCTCAGTTGGGTGCCGGTAGTGGGCGATTTGTTGTGCGTGTTGGCAGGCTGGCTGCGCATGCCATGGGGCTCTGTTACGCTATTTCTGTGTGTTGGAAAAGCGTTGCGTTACATCATATTAACTATGATTACGCTACAGGGAATCGCCTGGTGGCATTAGCCAAGTGAATATCACTCAGTATTCACTTGGTGGCAGATGCAGTATGCTGACAAGTTATCGTTTTTAGCAGCGGGAGGTCAATTTGATCCCGGACGTATCACAGGCGCTTTCCTGGTTGGAAGCCCACCCTCATGCATTAAAAGGGATCCGGCGTGGTATTGAGCGCGAGACTCTGCGGGTTACCGCTGATGGCACGCTCGCCAAGACCGGTCATCCAGAACAACTGGGGGCGGCATTAACGCACCATTGGATTACCACAGACTTTGCCGAGGCGCTGTTAGAGTTTATTACGCCGGTTGATGACGACATCGATCACCTGCTGACGTTCTTGCGTGACATTCATCGTCATGTAGCACGGAATCTGGATGATGAGCGCATGTGGCCGCTGAGTATGCCGTGTTTCATCGAGGCCGAGCAGGATATTGAGCTGGCACAGTTTGGTTCGTCAAACATCGGTCGCATGAAAACGCTGTATCGTGAAGGCCTGAAGAATCGCTATGGCGCGTTGATGCAGACTATTTCCGGTGTGCACTATAATTTCTCCCTGCCGCTGGAGTTCTGGCAGGCATGGGCAGGGGTTGAAGACGCCGAAAGCGGTAAAGAGCAGATCTCGGCGGGATATTTCCGGCTGATCCGCAACTATTACCGTTTTGGCTGGGTGATTCCGTATCTGTTTGGTGCTTCCCCGGCAATTTGTTCCTCGTTCCTGAAAGGGCGAGAAACCGCGCTGCCGTTTGAGCGCAATGCGCAGGGCATGTGCTATTTGCCGTATGCCACTTCGTTGCGCTTGAGCGATCTCGGCTATACCAATAAGTCGCAGAGTAACCTGGGGATTACCTTCAACGATCTGCAAAGCTACGTTAAGGGGTTGAAGCGAGCGATCGCGACGCCTTCTGAAGAGTATGCCAAGCTGGGAGTGAAAGACGGCGATCGCTATCTGCAACTTAACAGCAACGTATTGCAGATAGAGAACGAGCTTTACGCCCCGATCCGGCCAAAGCGCGTCACCAATAGCGGTGAAACGCCTTCAGACGCGCTGCTACGCGGCGGTATCGAATATATCGAAGTCCGTTCGCTGGACATCAACCCGTTCTCACCGATTGGTGTGGATGCCGTACAGGCTCGTTTCCTGGACCTGTTCCTGGTGTGGTGCGTATTGGCCGATGCGCCGGAGATGAGCAGCGATGAACTGCTGTGTACCCGTAAAAACTGGAACCGCGTGATTCTGGAAGGGCGTAAGCCGGGGCAAACTATTGGTATCGGTTGTGATGATACCCGCAAGCCCTTGGATAAAGTCGGTAAGGCGTTGTTTGACGATCTGCGGCGTGTTGCGGAAGTGCTGGATAGTGAGGCGGGTAATCATCAGTATCAGCAGGTTTGTGATGAGCTGGTTGCCGCATTCGACGATCCTGAACTCACCTTCTCTGCCCGTATCCTGAAGGCGATGAAAGCCGGGGGAATCGGCCGTGTTGGCCTTGATCTGGCGGAGCAATACCGCAAGATGCTGATGGAAGAACCGCTGGAACTGTTGACCGAAGAGCAGTTGGCTCAGGAACAGCAGGCATCATGGCAGCGTCAGCATGAGCTGGAAGCCAGTGATACATTGAGCTTTGATGAATTCCTGAAGGCCAACGGCGGGAGCTGAAAAAGAAAAGGCCACATCAATGTGGCCAAATATACATCTCTGATAACAGAGATGATGATGATAACAAATGCGCGTCTTTCATATACTCAGACTCGCTGGGTTGGAAAAGGTTTCCTCGAGTAGGAAAAAAGTTTCGAAATAAATGCTATTTATGAGGAGTTGACGACATGCCACTGTTGGATAGTTTTACCGTAGACCATACCCGCATGGCAGCTCCGGCTGTCCGCGTTGCTAAAACCATGAAAACTCCTCATGGCGATACCATCACCGTATTCGATCTGCGCTTCTGTCGCCCGAATCTGGAAGTGATGCCGGAACGTGGGATTCATACGCTTGAGCACCTGTTTGCCGGTTTTATGCGCGACCATCTGAATGGTAACGGCGTGGAGATTATCGACATCTCGCCAATGGGTTGCCGCACTGGGTTCTACATGAGCCTGATTGGTGTGCCAGAAGAGCAGCGCGTTGCCGATGCCTGGCAAGCGGCAATGGCTGACGTGCTGAAAGTGACTGACCAGCGTAAAATCCCTGAACTCAATGAATTCCAATGTGGCACTTACCACATGCATTCATTGGAAGAAGCACAGGAGATTGCCAAGCATATTCTCGATCATGGCGTGGTCGTGAACCATAACGACGAATTGGCACTGCCGAAAGAGAAACTGCAGGAACTGCATATTTAGTTCTGCCAGTATTCAGCGATAAAAAAAGACGCGAAACTGCGTCTTTTTTTTATATCAAAGAGTAATCAATGATTCTGCACGCTGGCCTGCAACGATTTTATCGGCGTGACGCGTACCTGTTTGATCATGTTTTCCTGCACGTCGAGGATATCAATATCATAATGGCCAATGCGTACCCGTTTGCCGATGTCCGGGATCTCTTCCAACTCTTCCAGCAACATACCATTGATGGTACGGGCTTCCGTGGCGGGCAAGTTCCAGTTGAAGGCTTTATTTAACTCACGCACGTTGGCCGTGCCGTCAATCAATACCGAACCGTCGCTTTGTGGATTCACTTCTTCTGCCAGGGTCGGAGACATTGAGGTGGTGAAGTCGCCAACGATCTCTTCAAGAATATCCTCCACCGTGACCAAGCCCTGAATATCGCCGTATTCATCGACCACAATGCCGACTTTCTCTTTGTTACGCTGGAATTTCACCAGTTGCACATTGAGCGGCGTGCCTTCCGGCACGAAGTAAATTTCATCGGCGGCGCGCAGCAGGTTTTCTTTGTTGAACTCTTTTTTCTCGGTCATCAGGCGGTAGGCTTCACGCACGCGCAGCATACCGATGGAGTCGTCCAGCGAGTCGCGGTACAGCACGATGCGGCCATGCGGGGAGTGGGTTAGCTGACGCATGATCGACTTCCAGTCATCATTCACATCAATACCGACGATCTCGTTGCGCGGCACCATAATGTCGTCCACCGTCACTTTTTCCAGGTCCAGTACCGAAATCAGCATGTCCTGATTGCGGCGTGAAATCTGTGACTGGGATTCATTGACGATGGTTCGCAGTTCATCTTGGCTCAAGGCACCGCTGATACGTACATTGGTGCGAATGCCGAAAATACGCAATAGCAGGGTAGTGATGCCGTTTAGCAGCCACACCAGCGGAAACATAATCTTTTGCAGAGGAGTCAGCAGGAAGCTGCTGGGGAACGCGATGCGTTCAGGATGGAGTGCGGCAAAGGTCTTCGGTAACACTTCGGCGAACAGCAGAATGATAAAAGTGAGTATCCCGGTGGCGATGGCGACACCAATATCGCCATACAGGCGCATACCGACGATAGTCGCCAGTGCGGAGGCCAGAATATTGACCAAGTTATTACCGATTAATACCAGGCCAATCAGGCGATCTGGCTTTTGTAGCAGTTTCTCCACCCGACGCGCGCCCCGATTGCCCTGCTTGGACAAATGGCGCAGGCGATAGCGGTTGAGCGTCATCATGCCGGTTTCGGAAGCTGAAAAATAAGCGGAGACCACAATCATAATCACCAGAATGAGGATGAGGGCCCCTGTCGAAACATGCTCCAACGCGGTATTCCTTATGCATAGGGAAAGAAGGCCTCACCGGAATGAGGGGGCACTAGAGAGTATTCTAGCGCACCATCACTTCCTGGATCAGGCGGCTGCCGAAATAGGCCAGCGTAAGAAGAAAGGCACCTGCAAAGCTGAACCAGACCACGCGGCGGCCACGCCAGCCTTCGTGATAGTGGCCCCACAGCAGGACGATGTAGACAAACCAGGCCATGATGGACAGCACGGCTTTATGCACGTTCTCTTTGCTGAACAGGTTATCCATGTAAAGCAGGCCGGTACACAGCGTCAGCGTTAGCAGCACAACACCGATCTGGGTGATGTGGAACATCTTGCGCTCAATACTCATCAGCGGTGGCATATCGGCGCTGAAACTGAGCTTTTTGTTCTTCAACAGATAATCCAGCCAGGCCAATTGCAGGGCGTAAAGTGCCGCAATCATCAGCGTAGCGTAAGAGAACAGCGCCAGGCCAATATGCACCATCAGTTCCGGGCTGGCTTCCAGATGGGTAATAAACTCACCCGGCACAAAGCTGGCCAAGGCCAGATTGATAATCGCAAAGCTGTAAATAATCGGCAGCAGGAACCAGCCGCGATCGCGCGAGGCCACAAAGGTCATCACCGAACAGATAATCAGGCTGACAACCGAACCAATGTTCAACAGGCTGAGATTTTGCCCGGTGTTGACATCAAAAATGCGTTGCTGGAGCGCGATGGCATGGCAGATCAGTGCCACTACGGCCGAAACGATAGCCAGCCGACGGTAAGCGCTATTCTTCCGCAGCAAACTGGGAATAATCAGTCCAAGGCTGAGCAGGTAGGCGATCAAAGCCACAATGGAGAAAACTGGCATAGCGTTATTTAGCATCGGCATGGTTAATTGGAATGCCAGTATAGCGTTGAGCGCGCTTCACTCCAACTGATCTCCAACGCTGAGGCAGAGATCGTGTTTGCTTCGTGTTATAATCGCCGCAATTGTGTCGCCACTGCGGCCTGACTCTTACGTTGAGCATGAGACGATGTTTGAAAATTTAACCGATCGATTGTCGCGCACCCTGCGCAATATCAGCGGCCGTGGGCGGCTGACCGAAGATAATATTAAAGACACCCTGCGCGAAGTGCGTATGGCACTGCTGGAAGCGGACGTTGCGTTGCCGGTGGTGCGTGACTTCATCAGCCGCGTCAAAGAGAGCGCGGTTGGTCATGAAGTGAACAAAAGCCTGACGCCGGGCCAAGAGTTCGTCAAGATCGTCAAGAACGAACTGATTGCCGCGATGGGCGAAGTGAACACTGAGCTGAACCTGGCGGCGCAGCCACCGGCCGTGGTGCTGATGGCGGGCCTGCAAGGTGCCGGTAAAACCACCAGCGTGGCTAAGCTCGGCAAGTTCCTGAAAGAAAAACAGAAGAAAAAAGTGCTGGTGGTTTCTGCCGACGTCTATCGTCCAGCGGCGATCCGGCAGTTGGAAACGCTGGCAGAAGGCGTGGGCATCGATTTCTTCCCGTCTGATGTGCAAGAAAAACCGATCGATATCGTTAACCGTGCGTTGCAACACGCCAAGCTGAAGTTTTACGACGTTCTGATCGTCGATACCGCTGGCCGTTTACACGTTGACGAAGCGATGATGGACGAAATCAAACAGGTGCACGCGGCGATCAAGCCGGTGGAAACCCTGTTTGTGGTCGATGCCATGACCGGTCAGGATGCTGCCAACACCGCCAAAGCGTTCAATGAAGCGCTGCCGCTGACTGGGGTCGTGCTGACCAAAGTCGATGGTGACGCGCGCGGCGGTGCGGCGTTGTCTATTCGCCATATCACCGGCAAGCCGATCAAATTCCTCGGCGTGGGTGAAAAAACCGACGCGCTGGAGCCGTTCCACCCCGACCGCGTGGCTTCACGTATTCTCGGCATGGGCGATGTGCTGTCGCTGATCGAGGATATTGAAAGCAAAGTTGACCGTGCGCAGGCCGAAAAACTGGCTAACAAGCTGAAGAAGGGTGACGGTTTCGATCTGACCGATTTCCTGGAGCAGTTGAAGCAGATGCGCAACATGGGCGGTATGGCCAGCATGCTGAGCAAGCTGCCGGGTGCCGGGCAACTGCCAGACAACGTGAAATCGCAGATGGACGATAAAGTTCTGGTGCGGATGGAGGCGATCATCAACTCCATGACGCTGAAAGAGCGCGCCAAGCCTGAAATTATCAAGGGCTCGCGCAAACGCCGTATCGCGATGGGTTCTGGCATGCAGGTGCAGGATGTTAACCGCTTGCTGAAACAGTTCGACGATATGCAGCGCATGATGAAAAAGATGAAGAAAGGCGGTATGGCGAAGATGATGCGTGGCATGAAAGGTATGATGCCGCCGGGCTTCCCAGGCCGCTAAAGCCGTTTGCATCTGTGGATGTGAACGCGTTCAACGATTTGCCGTTCGCGGTAAAAACCGCCTGAAAGTATCATGGCTGCAAAAACGAATTCTTGGCAATCGACGCTTTAGATTGCTTTTTGCGCCAAAATGAGTAAAATTTTCGGGCTTTTTATATTGCAACCGGGCCCCGTTCCCTCAATGGGGCCCGGCTGTTTTATTAACTAAAGAGGATGTTATGGTAACAATTCGTTTGGCACGTGGCGGCGCTAAAAAGCGTCCGTTCTATCAAGTAGTAGTGACCGACAGCCGCAATGCTCGTGATGGTCGTTTCATCGAGCGCGTAGGCTTTTTCAACCCGATCGCATCTGGTCAGGCTGAAGCACTGCGTCTGGACCTGGATCGCATTGAGCACTGGCAAGGTCTGGGTGCAACGGTTTCTGATCGCGTTTCTGCGCTGATCAAAGAAGCCAAGAAAGCAGCTTAATCTGTCGCGGTGGTGGCAATGAGCAAGCAACTCAAACCGGTAGCACCGATCGCGCCGATTGTACTCGGTAAAATGGGGTCTACTTACGGCATTCGTGGTTGGCTCAGAGTGTTTTCATCCACCGAAAATGCCGAAAGCATATTTGACTATCAGCCCTGGTTTATCCAGTTGGCAGGTAAGTGGCAGCTTGTCGAGTTGGAAGACTGGAAGCGCCACAGTCAGGATCTGATCATCAAAGTTAAAGGCATTGACGATCGGGATGCGGCGAATTTACTGACCAATTGCGAGATTGTGGTAGATTCCGAGCAGTTGCCTCCGCTGGAAGGCGATGATTATTACTGGAAAGACCTGATGGGCTGCCAGGTAATCACCACTTCTGGATACGAACTGGGTAAAGTCGTCGATATGATGGAAACCGGTTCAAACGACGTGATGGTCGTGCGGGCAAACCTGAAAGATGCATTTGGCATGAAGGAGCGGTTGGTCCCGTTTCTTCATGGGCAGGTTATCAAGAAAGTCGATCTCGCTGCCAAGATTATTGAGGCGGAGTGGGATCCTGGTTTTTGACCTCCGGATTCAGCGGTCGAAGCAAGTGGAATAACAAGATGGGGATTGGCTGGTGTTCATTGGTATTGTAAGCCTGTTTCCTGAGATGTTCCGCGCAATCACCGATTACGGGGTGACTGGCCGGGCAGTAAAAAATGGCCTGCTGAGCGTGCAGTGTTGGAGTCCACGTGACTTCACCTACGACCGGCATCGTACCGTGGACGAGCGCCCTTACGGCGGTGGACCGGGAATGTTGATGATGGTGCAACCTTTGCGGGAAGCCATTCATGCAGCAAAAGCAGCGGCAGGCGAGGGAGCAAAGGTGATTTATCTGTCACCTCAGGGGCGCAAGCTGGATCAAACCGGTGTGCGCGAACTGGCGGCTAACCAGAAGATGATTCTGGTGTGTGGTCGCTACGAAGGGGTTGATGAGCGTGTGATCCAAACCGAAATTGACGAAGAATGGTCAATCGGCGATTACGTTCTCAGCGGTGGGGAACTGCCGGCAATGACCCTGATTGATTCAGTCGCCCGTTTTATACCGGGTGTGCTGGGCCATCAGGCTTCAGCAGAAGAGGACTCTTTTGTTGATGGATTGCTGGACTGCCCACACTACACCCGCCCCGAGGTATTGGAAGGGATGGAGGTTCCGCCAGTTTTACTGTCGGGCAACCATGCCGAGATACGTCGCTGGCGCTTAAAGCAGTCGCTGGGCCGTACCTGGCTTAGAAGACCTGAACTTCTAGAAAGCCTAGCTCTGACTGACGAGCAAGCGGTGTTGCTGGCTGAGTTCCAACGGGAACATCAGGCCAAGTAACAGGACTATGAAGGGAACGTCTGACACAGACGGGACCGATATATCAGTTTACCTAGGGTAAGAGACATATTATGAGCAACATTATTAAGCAAATTGAACAAGAGCAGATGAAGCAAGACGTACCTGCATTCCGTCCGGGTGATTCCGTGGAAGTTAAGGTATGGGTCGTTGAAGGTAGCAAAAAACGTCTGCAGGCATTCGAGGGCGTGGTTATCGCTATCCGTAACCGCGGTCTGCACTCTGCATTCACTGTTCGTAAGATTTCCAACGGCGAAGGTGTTGAGCGTGTATTCCAGACTCATTCCCCAGTAATCGACAGCATTACTGTTAAGCGTCGTGGTGCCGTTCGTCAAGCCAAACTGTACTACCTGCGTGAGCGTACTGGTAAGTCTGCTCGTATCAAAGAGCGTCTGAACCGCGTTAACTAAGGTTACATCCGAAAGTTAATAGCTATCAGGGGCTTACCGTTATGGTAAGCCCCTTTTTTATGCAAAAAAACGGGTTACTGCCAAATCGTGTTTGCCAATGGAAACGCACGTGGTCAGTCGCAGAGAAAACCTATTACAGTGCGGCTGCGGCGCGCTGCTTGCCTTTTTCCGGATGCGGTTGCGCCGGAATGATATCACCAGGTTTTACAATGACACGGGCTACCGATTCATGGGTGGCAAATGTGCAACTGCAATTAATGTTCTGGCATTGGTGATAACGTTCTTTAGTCGACTCAGTCAAATAACGACTGGAGCGAGTGTGTGCCACGCTGCCACACAGTGGACAATGCATCATAGAAACCCCCTCTTGATAAAACGCTATTGAGCTAAACCACACTCAAGAAAAAATACCGATGTCCCCTAACGATCTATTCTTGCTGGTCATGGTTGCTGTATATGCATACAGTATTAAGCTAATTGCTAAAGTCGTCAAGTGGGATATGATTTTTTTTAGCAGAATGTGTAATGCAGCGTGGTAAGTATAAAAAAAGCCCATTAATGATGGGCTTAGAAGAGAGAGGCTGGAAGGCGAGAGAATTACAGACCGTAAACCAGCGTGACGGAAGTGGTGGTATCCGTGTTCTTTGGTGCTGATGCTGGCGGCTTACTGTTGTAAGTCACGGTGTAAGCCAAGCGCAAAGAGAAATCGTTGTTGATTGAGACGTTCAGCGCGGTTTCTGAGTTGATGGTGGTTTCATCGTTAGCCAGCGCGGATAAACCTTCTGAGAAACGGGCATTGTCCGTCAGCCGGTAAGAATAGTTAGCTGCGCCGTAGGCCAGAGCACGAGTAGAGCGACCACCACCGCGATATTCATCATGGCGAACCCCAGGGCCGAATTCTACACGCAGGTCATGAAGTGGGCCGTTGAAGATCTGGCGACCATAACCCCCAGTCACGGTAGTACGCGAATTATAACCGTTGAAGCGATCGTTCAACCAACCGGCCTGACCAAACATATAGTTACGGCTGGTCAGATTCTGACGGGTACGGCCACTTGCCTGATATCTTTCTGAGGAGCGCACATTGGAAGACGTACTATTGTTCGCTGCCCCCCACAGGCTGTAAGCGGCATCGCTGTTAAACCAGGTCATGGTGGTGTTGGCTAACAGCGTGGAGTTCTGCGAGTTGCCAGACTGGGCGTTATAACCCGCCTGAATATTCCCATCAAACGGCTTCTTGGCGGTCGACGGATCGTCCATCGCGGTGAAGAGGGTGTTGTCGGCAAGGGCGGGGATACTGGTGAAAGCGGTCAAGCAGCTGAAATACAGCGGAATGGCGCGACGCGCGCGTAAAGAGAGCATTTTGGATCCAGTTGTTAAGAGTGATAATAAGTGATAGCTGTCACATTATATCGGTTCGTCACTGCGACAAAAATAGCCTCGATTAGCTTAAGTTTTTAATTTTCATTCGCTACTTATTCATTTTTCTTCTACTGCATTTTCTGGCATTAGTAGCATAAAGTGCTTGTTAACCTTAATGTTGAACAGGGTATTGAGACGGGCTTGGTTGTACGGCAACGACAGCGGCCCGTTGCCGTACAGGGGGGTTACAAGAAGGTGGTCACCAAAATATAACCGGTGATGCAGGAACTCAGTACACCGATCAATCCAGGAATAATAAAGCTGTGGTTGATGATAAATTTGCCGATCCGCGTTGTCCCTGAGCGGTCAAAACCAATACAAGCCAAATCGCTAGGGTAAGTTGGCAATACAAAGTAACCGTAAGCCGCTGGGAAGAAGGCCAGCAACATTTTTGGGTCAACGCCTAATTGCAACGCCATAGGGGCAATCGCGGTCAGAGCAGCGGCTTGGCTGTTAACCAGCTTAGAAACCAGGAACAGAACGATCGCGTAGGTCCAGGGTTGGCTTTTGACGACATCTTCCAGCAGCAGCTTTAAATCGCCCATATGCGCCTGGAAGAAGGTATCACTCATCCAGGCCACGCCGAATACCGAGAATATCGCCACCATCCCGGCCTTAAACACGGCACCGTTAGCAATGTCACCCGGTTTCACTTTGCAGCCCATCAGGATCACAGCACCGGCAATCAGCATCATCATCTGGATGACCAGATTCATTGACAGCGGCTTCAGCGCCCCTTTTGCATCAGCAAATGAAGGGCGCATATCGGCAAAAGCCCCCAACAGCACTACGATAGCGATAGCGGCGAAGAAAATGGCGGTGGACCAATAAGCCTGTTTCGGGAATTTTTGGTTGAGCAGCGTTTCGGTACTGCCATAGATGTAAGCGCGTTGTTCTGGGTCCTGAATTTTTGCCTGGAATTCCGGGTCTTTATCCAGATCTTTACCACGGCGCAGGCTCCACAAGGCTGCCATCAGTACCCCCACCAGCGATGCTGGGATGGAGACCGCAAGAATTTCAACCAGCGTATAGGCTTTACCGATGCCATGACCGGCCGCGATGATCGAAACCAATGAGACAACCGCCACGGAAACCGGTGACGCGGTAATGGCCATTTGCGAAGCGACGGAGGCTACGGCCATCGGGCGTTCTGGGCGGATCCCTTTTTTAATAGCGATGTCGGAGATAATCGGGAACATGGTGTAAACCACGTGCCCGGTACCGCACAGAAAGGTTAGCGTCCAGGTGGTAAACGGAGCTAGCAGCGTAATGTGTTGTGGATGACGGCGCAGCAGTCGTTCGGCATATTGCATCATAACGTTCAGGCCACCTGCGGTTTGCAACACCGAGGCACAGCCGATGACCGCCAGAATAGTCAGCATGACATCAACAGGAGGTTTTCCAGGCTCAAGCCCGAATATAAAGCACAACAGGAATAAACCAATGCCGCTAATTAAGCCCAGCCCCATACCACCAAATCGGGTGCCGACTAATAAGCAGAGAATAATAATCGCAAATTCCAGAGTTATCATGAGTGTCCCTTGTGAGAAATGAAAAACTGCTAATGGTTATCACCCCTTAAGGCAGATGAGGCGGGCTCTGTCTGTGCAGATTACCTCTTAAGAGGTGCAAACGATTTGCAGTCATGATTATTTATTTAGCAGGGGATAACTGTGAGATTAAGCAATGTTTATTCAATACTTGTTTTAAATTTTCAGGAATTAATGGAAATGAATAATGATTGAAAATCAATTGCCAGTTAATTGTAGGGTAATTGTTTTTAGTTGTTTAATTTATTGGCCGCTTTATGTTGCTACTGATGCTGATTGCTTTTTACGCAGAGGATTTGCTGCAAGGCGTGATGCTTTTTCAACGAATCTGGATCTCACAAGTGTGTAAATATTTTTGTACGTAAATTGTTTGCATTTCTGAAGTTATTGACTCCATTTTACAAGCTGATGAACTGTGAAAACTCAGCGTGACTTAGTTTTATCCTTATTTATCAATTTATTAAATTTGTCTGTGGATGGTTTTTGGTCTGCTTTATTAAGGTTTTTTATGGCGGTAATTTTTTATTTACAGTAAATGGATTGAAATCTTTACATGGCATGGTAATGTAGGCGCTATAACGCTTAATGTTCTATCAACGCTCACGTATAACGGCACAAGACAGGAATAGCATCATGCAAAAAGACGCGCTCAACAACGTACATATCAGTGCAGAACAGGTTCTGATTACCCCGGAAGAGCTGAAAAACCAACACCCGCTCAGTGCTCGTGACGAGAATGAAATCTCGGCTGCGCGCCAAACTATTGCCAACATTCTGAAAGGGCAGGATCACCGTCTGTTGGTGGTGTGCGGGCCTTGTTCGATCCATGATCCGGATGCGGCTCTGGATTACGCGCGTCGTTTGCAAACCCTGTCGGCTGAATTGAGCGATCAGCTATATATCGTTATGCGTGTCTATTTTGAAAAGCCAAGAACCACGGTCGGCTGGAAAGGTTTGATCAACGATCCGCATATGGATGGAACCTTTGATGTTGAAGCTGGTTTACACATCGCGCGTCGCCTGCTGCTGGATCTGGTGGGCATGGGCTTGCCGTTGGCCACCGAAGCGTTGGATCCTAACAGCCCACAATATTTAGGCGATCTGTTCAGTTGGTCGGCGATCGGCGCGCGTACTACGGAATCCCAGACGCACCGCGAGATGGCCTCCGGTCTTTCAATGCCGGTCGGCTTCAAAAATGGCACCGACGGTAGCCTGGGTACGGCGATCAACGCTATGCGTGCGGCTTCGATGCAACACCGCTTCGTCGGGATCAATCAGGCTGGGCAGGTGTGCTTGCTGCAAACTCAGGGCAACCCAGACGGCCACGTGATCCTGCGCGGAGGCAAGACGCCAAACTACAGCGCGGAACACGTTGCTGCTTGCGAAAAACAGATGCAGGATGCAGGACTCCAGCCGTCCTTGATGATAGATTGCAGCCATGGCAACTCAAATAAAGACTATCGCCGTCAGCCAGCCGTTGCCGAATCCGTCGTTGAGCAGATCAAAGCGGGTAACCGTTCGATCACCGGTATTATGCTGGAGAGCAATCTGCATGAAGGGAATCAGTCGTCTGAGCAACCGCGTGCAGAAATGCATTACGGTGTTTCAGTGACCGATGCCTGCATCAACTGGGAAAGCACGGAAACCCTGCTGCGCCAAATGCATCAGGAGCTCGGCGCGGTGCTGATGGCTCGCACTGGAGAATAGTGAGTTATGGTGGCTGAACTGACCGCATTACGCGATCAAATTGACGAAGTAGATAAAGCATTGCTGGGCCTGTTGGCAAAGCGTCTGGAACTGGTCGCGGAAGTGGGGGAAGTCAAAAGCCACTACGGTTTACCGGTCTACGTACCTGAGCGTGAGGCGGCGATGCTGGCCTCACGCCGTAAAGAGGCTGAAGGCCTTGGCGTGCCGCCGGACTTGATTGAGGATGTGCTGCGTCGGGTGATGCGTGAATCCTACACCAGTGAGAACGACAAAGGTTTTAAAACGCTATGCCCGCAATTGCGTCCGATTGTCATTATCGGCGGCAATGGCCAGATGGGGCGTTTGTTTAACCGCCTGCTGACTTTATCCGGTTATCAGGTGAAGGTGTTGGATCAGGAAGATTGGCCGCAGGCCGATACCTTGCTGGCAGATGCCGGCATGGTGATTGTCAGCGTGCCTATCCACGTCACAGAACAGGTGATCGACCAGTTACCACCACTGCCGGAAGACTGCATTTTGGTCGATTTGGCGTCGGTCAAAAACCGGCCGCTGCAAGCGATGCTGGCGGCTCACGGTGGGCCAGTGCTTGGGCTTCACCCGATGTTTGGCCCCGATGTTGGCAGCGTTGCCAAGCAAGTGGTGGTGTATTGCGATGGGCGCCAACCTGAAGCCTATCAGTGGCTGCTGGAACAATTGCAGGTCTGGGGCGCGCGGTTGCACCGCATCAGTGCCGTTGAGCACGACCAGAACATGGCTTTTATCCAGGCATTGCGACATTTCGCGACCTTTGCCTATGGCTTGCATCTGGCAGAAGAGAACGTCCAACTGGAACAACTGCTGGCGCTGTCTTCACCGATCTACCGGCTGGAGCTGGCGATGGTGGGCCGGTTGTTTGCCCAGGATCCACAGCTGTATGCAGATATCATTATGTCTTCGGACGAAAATATTCATCTGATCAAACGCTATTATCAGCGTTTTGGTGAGGCGATTCAGTTGCTGGAGCATGGCGATAAACAGGCGTTTATCCAAAGCTTCCAGAAAGTGGAACACTGGTTTGGTGATTATGCTCAGCGTTTCCTAGTGGAGAGCCGCTCGTTGTTGCGCCAGGCGAATGACAGCCGCCAATAATGATTATGCTGCTTGATTGATAAGAGGTTCGGCATTGTCGAACCTCTTTTTTTGGCATCAAGATGGGTTTACCGGCACCACATTTTCGCTCGGATAGCACCCCAGCACCTTCAGTGAACGGGTAATCGGGGTCAGATCTTTCAACGCTTTCTGCATGGATTCAGAACGCAGGTTGGCCTGCACATCAATATAGAACATCTCTTCCCACGGATTGCCATTGATCGGGCGTGATTCCAGCTTGGTCATGATGATGTCGTTGTCACGCAACACCAATAACGCTTCTACCAGCGCACCTGACTGTTGGCCGGTGGCCATAATCAGCGTGGTTTTGGCCGGAACCTGCTCAGAGACTTCGATCGCTTTGCGTGCCAGCACGATGAAACGGGTGATGTTCTGCTGCTGGTTAGCCAGATTATGCTCAAGTACTTGCAGGTGGTAGAGCGCACCACCGGCTTCACTGCCCAATGCCGCAGCCTTTGGCGAATTTAGCTCGGCCACTTTTTCCATGGCGGCGGCGGTGCTTTCGCAATACTCAATTTTCCAGTGTGGATAACGATTAATAAACTGGCTGCACTGCTGGAAAGGTTGTGGATGGCTGTAAACGATCTCGATCTGGTTCAGGTCGGTTTGGCTCGCGACCAGCACGCAGTGATCGATCGGCAACGTAAGCTCACCGACGATCGACAGGCTGGTATGTTGCAGCAGGTCATACACGTCGTTGATTGAACCGGAACTGGTGTTTTCGATTGGCAGAATGGCGTAATCCGCCTGGCCGGTTTCAACCTGAGTAAAAATATCCTGGAATTTCTGGCAGCCACATTCGATCAACTGATCGAAATGGCGGGCACTGTATTGGCGCGCCGCGAGATGCGAATAGGAGCCTTTTGGGCCAAGGAAGGCAATGCGCGCAGAGTGCTGGCTGATTTGGTTAAGCTGATGCTGCAACAGTGTCTGCTGGGTCAGCACGGAGTCTTCAATGATCAACTGGAACAGGCGGGTGACATAGAAACCGTCTAGATCATAAGGTTTGGCAGCGCTAATCAGCGCATCCAGCAGATCGCGTTCACGCTCTTTATCGCGAATCGGCCGGTGTGAGAGCAGCTTGGTTTTGCCCACTTCTACCGCCAGCTCACGGCGTTCTGCCAGCAGCGCCAGCAGTTTCAGGTCCAGTGCGCTGATGCGTTCGCGCAGTACGAGTAACGGGTTATCAGTCATAATCAGCCTTATCTTGTGTTCTTATAATCGTTAAATAGCCATAAAAAAAGCCCCCTGTTTTCAGGAGGCTTGGTTGTTCGTCTTCGCATTCTTTATCACACGACGAAACGCCTCCCAATCAGGGGAAGGTAAAAAAGAATGCGAAGAAAAACGGTTTACGAGTCATGGGTGTCCAAAAGTATGTGTAAGCAGGTTAAGGTAACCGCAGGCTTTTCTCTGTGTCAATAAAAACCCGCAGTGAAAAAACGCGCCCGAGGGCGCGTT
>NZ_JBXUGP010000006.1:0-178727 GCF_057180605.1 Serratia sp. HNCC26DJ206 | reverse complement strand
AAACCCCGGCAAGCCGGGGTTTCAGACCGTATCAGCGAACCTTAGTCATCCAGGAAGCTGCGCAGCACTTCTGAACGGCTTGGGTGGCGCAGTTTACGCAACGCTTTGGCTTCGATCTGACGAATACGCTCACGGGTAACGTCGAACTGTTTACCCACTTCTTCCAGCGTGTGGTCAGTGTTCATATCGATACCGAAACGCATGCGCAGCACTTTCGCTTCACGTGCGGTCAGGCCAGCCAGAACGTCGTGCGTTGCAGAACGCAGGCTTTCAGAGGTGGCAGAATCCAACGGTAACTCGAGGGTAGTATCCTCGATGAAATCGCCCAGATGTGAATCTTCATCATCACCGATCGGCGTTTCCATGGAGATCGGCTCTTTGGCGATCTTCAGCACTTTGCGGATTTTGTCTTCCGGCATCAGCATACGTTCAGCCAGCTCTTCCGGCGTTGGTTCGCGGCCCATCTCTTGCAGCATCTGGCGCGAAATACGGTTGAGTTTGTTGATGGTCTCAATCATATGCACCGGAATACGGATGGTACGCGCCTGATCGGCGATAGAACGGGTGATCGCCTGACGGATCCACCAGGTGGCGTAAGTCGAGAACTTATAACCACGACGGTATTCGAACTTATCTACCGCTTTCATCAGGCCGATGTTGCCTTCCTGAATCAGGTCCAGGAACTGCAAACCACGGTTGGTGTATTTTTTGGCGATCGAGATAACCAGACGCAGGTTGGCTTCAACCATCTCTTTCTTCGCACGGCGGGCTTTTGCTTCGCCGATCGACATGCGACGGTTGATGTCTTTTACCTGCTCGATGGTCAGGCCGGTTTCTTCTTCGATCTGACGTAGTTTCTGCAAGCTGCGCTGTACATCATCACTGACGTCTTTCAGTTTTTCTGACCATGGCTTAGCCATTGCCAGTGCCGCTTCGAACCAAGTGGTGCTGGTTTCGTTACCGGCAAACAGAGTGACGAAGTTTTTCTTCGGCATTTTGCACTGTTCAACGCACAGCTTCATGATGAGGCGCTCTTGAGTACGAACGCGATCCATCATGATACGCATGCTGTTGACCAGGAAGTCGAACTGCTTTGGCACCAAGCGGAACTGCTTGAACACTTCAGACAGCTTCAGGATCTCTTCTGCTGCGCTGGCGTGGCTGCGGCCGTTCTTTTTGATCATCAGACGGGTCGCTTCGTACTGATCGCGCAGATCGGCGAATTTCTGACGCGCCAGTTCTGGATCGATGCTGTTGTCATCTTCAGCATCGTCTTCTTCATCTTCGTCTTCGTCGTCGTCATTCTGCTCTTCGGTCGTTAATTCGGAACCGATGTGCGTGGCGGTTGGGGCAATATCTTCTTCCGCGTTGGGATCGACGAAGCCGGTGATCAGATCGGACAGGCGAGCTTCACCTGCTTCGACGCGATCGTACTGTTCCAGCAGATAAGTAATGGCTTCAGGGTACTCGGCTACGGAGCACTGTACCTGATTAATACCGTCTTCGATGCGCTTGGCGATGTCGATTTCGCCTTCGCGCGTCAGCAGTTCAACGGTACCCATTTCACGCATGTACATGCGCACCGGGTCGGTGGTACGGCCAATCTCAGATTCAACGCTTGAGAGCACCTGAGCTGCAGCTTCTTCCGCGTCTTCGTCTGTGTTGTTTGAGTTTTCAGCAAGCAACAGGTCGTCGGCGTCCGGTGCCTCTTCCAGTACCTGAATGCCCATGTCGTTAATCATCTGGATGATGTCTTCGATCTGGTCAGAGTCGACGATATCTTCCGGCAGATGGTCATTGACCTCAGCATAGGTCAGATAGCCTTGCTCCTTACCACGGGTGACAAGTAGCTTTAGCTGTGACTGCGGGTTTTGCTCCATAAGACGGTATCCACACTTCAGAGTATTTGGGTTGGTGTCGGTCGGCGAAACCGCCAACAATAGCATTTGGGGCGTTTTAGTTGTTGCCGCGGCCCACTATGGCGGCATATTGCAGGGTTTGACCCTCGCATTTATCGGCACTTAAGCCGTTTGGTATTCAGTTTTTCTTCGCTAACACCTGGTTCAGTGAACGAACTTCTTCACGTTCTTCAGGGCTCAGACCGTGTGTTCTGGCCTGGGCGATCAGTGTTTCCAGCCGCTGCTCTAGCACCGAGTCATACAGGCTGGCCAACGTATCTAAAAAGGTCTGTTCAACCATATCCTCAACGATCATATGGTTCCAGGTCGCCAAGGTTTCAAGCTGCTGGCTGAATTTGTTGTCGCGATACAGCTCCAGCAATTGGCCAGTTGTCAGGCCAGGTTGCGCCAGGCAGGTTTGCACCAGTTCAACAAACAGCGGCAGTCCTGCCTGTTTGGTCTGCTCTAATCCTTCCAGTGAAGGGATAAGTGTAGCCAAACGCGGGTTTTGTACCAGTAACCCTATCAGTATACGCATGGTTGTGCGTTTTAGCTGGGGCACCTGATAATTATTCGCATTTTCAGCCTGCTTGGGCATCAGCTTGTCGAGCTGGCTGTCATCCAATAGGCCCAACTTGCTGCCGAGCTGTTGGCGCAGATACAGGCGTAAGGTTTCGCCCGGTACCTGAGTAATCAACGGCAATGCCAGCGTGCTCAGCTTGGCGCGGCCATCCGGGCTGCTCAGATCGACCTGTGGCATCAACGTTTCGAACAGAAAAGTGGAAAGCGGCTGCGCCAGCTCCATCCGTTGTTCGAATGCGTCTTTGCCTTCTTTACGGACTAACGTGTCCGGGTCTTCGCCGTCAGGCAAAAACATAAACCGCAACTGGCGCCCGTCGTTGAGATAGGGCAGTGCGGTTTCCAGTGCGCGCCAGGCCGCTTCGCGACCGGCTCTGTCGCCGTCATAACAGCAGACAACCTGATCGGTGGCGCGGAACAGGAGCTGAATATGTTCCGCCGTGGTCGAGGTTCCGAGTGAGGCGACGGCATAATCGATGCCGTACTGCGCTAGCGCCACCACGTCCATGTAGCCTTCCACCACCAGCAAACGCTGCAGGGTAGGGTGGCTCTGTTGTGCTTCATACAGGCCGTACAACTGGCGGCCCTTGTGGAATACTTCGGTCTCCGGCGAGTTCAGGTATTTTGGCATACCGTCGCCCAACACGCGGCCACCAAAGGCGATCACCCGCCCGCGTTTGTCGCGAATGGGAAACATGACACGTTCACGGAAACGATCGTATGTACGGCCCTGATCGTTAGTCACCAACATTCCGGCATCGTTCAATGCTGCACGGCTGTCGGCGTCGCGGCCAAAGCGTTTTAACGCATTATCCCAACCGGCAGGTGCAAAACCGATGGCAAAATGCTGGATAACCTGCTCACTCAGCCCACGTTGTTGCAGGTAATCGCGCGCCTGCGCACCGTTGGATTGATGCAGTGACTGTTGATAGAACGCGCTAAGCTGTTCCATCAGTTGGTAAAGACTCTGGCGCTGATGGCGCTCAATCTGCGTCGGCCCGGTACCTGCCTCGTAAGGCACTTCCAGCCCGTTCATGGTGGCCAATTCCTCGATGGTTTCGACAAACTCGAGCCTGTCGTAATTCATCAGGAAATCAACGGCGTTGCCGTGCGCACCACAACCAAAACAGTGATAAAACTGTTTTTCGCCATTAACGGTGAATGAAGGCGTTTTTTCGTGGTGGAACGGACAGCACGCGTGATAATTCTTGCCTTGCTTCTTGAGCTTTACCCGGGCGTCGATCAGATCGACGATGTCGGTGCGAGCCAGCAAGTCATTGATAAATACACGCGGAATTCGTCCAGCCATAAGCCCCTGTTCGATTGCTTATAAACGAGAACAAGCCGCGCATTCCTTTCGGAAAGCACGGCCTTCGTATGCAACTACTCAGTCTGCGTGTTCTTGGAAAAGAAAAAATCACGCGGTGGGGTTACCCCCGAAGGATTAATACAGACGAGTGCGGCGTGCGTTTTCGCGAGCCAATTTCTTCGCGTGACGTTTTACAGCAGAAGCTTTAGCGCGTTTACGTTCGGTAGTCGGTTTTTCATAGAACTCACGACGACGAACTTCAGCTAAAACACCTGCTTTTTCGCAGGAACGCTTGAAACGACGCAGTGCAACGTCAAATGGCTCGTTTTCACGTACTTTAATTACCGGCATGTGCCTCTCACCTCAATGGAATTCGGTTTGCTGCTGGCCAAGCGCCAGCCTTTTCAAAATGGTGCGGAATTTTACTTCAATGGATGCTGCTTTGTAAAGCACCATAGCAAATTGAAACATGCCACGTTCCGGCAAACTCGCGCAATTATGCATTGGTCGTGGATTATAGACTAATCAGGGAGAATTGCTTGTTTTTAATTGTTCCCGCTGCGTCTTTGTGAATCATCGACATAGCGTACAGTGGCGGTAAATGGTCGCAATTATGGTAAACTGGCGGCCGCACGTGAATGATGGGAAATGTAATGCGAGTATTGGGTATAGAAACCTCCTGCGATGAAACCGGAATTGCAGTGTATGACGATCAAGCCGGTTTATTAGCCAACCAACTCTACAGCCAGGTGAAACTGCATGCCGATTACGGCGGCGTGGTGCCGGAGCTGGCTTCTCGCGATCACGTGCGTAAAACCGTGCCGCTGATCCAGGCAGCGCTGAAAGAAGCGAACCTGACCGCCGCAGACATCGACGGCGTGGCGTATACCGCAGGTCCTGGCCTGGTGGGGGCGTTGCTGGTGGGGGCGACTATTGGCCGCGCACTGGCGTTTGCCTGGAACGTGCCTGCGGTGCCAGTGCATCATATGGAAGGCCATCTGTTGGCGCCTATGTTGGAAGATAATCCTCCGGCGTTCCCGTTTGTGGCGCTGCTGGTGTCTGGTGGACATACCCAGCTCATCAGCGTGACCGGCATCGGCGAATACGCATTATTGGGGGAATCCATTGACGATGCGGCCGGCGAAGCTTTCGATAAAACCGCCAAACTGCTGGGGTTGGATTATCCCGGTGGCCCGATGTTGGCTAAAATGGCACAGCAGGGCACCGAAGGGCGTTTTACTTTCCCGCGCCCGATGACCGATCGCCCCGGGCTGGATTTCAGCTTCTCCGGGTTGAAGACCTTTGCCGCCAATACTATCCGCTCCAACGGTAACGACGATCAGACGCGTGCCGACATCGCCCGCGCGTTTGAGGATGCGGTGGTGGATACCTTGGCGATCAAATGCAAACGTGCGCTGGAGCAAACCGGATTTAAACGTCTGGTGATGGCTGGTGGCGTGAGCGCCAACCGCACATTGCGCGCCAAATTGGCTGAAATGATGAAAAAACGCGGCGGGGAAGTGTTCTATGCCCGCCCGGAATTTTGTACCGATAACGGTGCGATGATCGCCTATGCGGGGCTGATACGGCTAAAAAGCGGTGCTAATCCTGAACTGAGCGTTTCTGTGCGCCCACGTTGGCCGTTGGCGGAATTGCCTGCAGTATAAAAGCCAAGGGCCGGAAATCTCCGGCCCTTAATTATTCTTCTTGATGCTCTTTCTGTTCCACGGCATCTGCTTTTTTCTTGCGGAGCTTACCCCAGATCTTGCCTTCCTGCCCGCGCCACAGGCGCTGGATGTTATCGTGATGGCGCATCAGGATCAGGCATGAAAGCATCGCGACCGGGAAGGTAAACTGGGGTTTGAACCACCAGACGTAGAACGGAGCGATCAACGCACTGACGATCGCGCCCAGCGAGGAGTATCCACTCAGCAGCACCGTCAGCAGCCAGGTGCCGGTCATCAGGCCGGTGAGATCCCAGCCGATCGGGGCGATGGCACCAAAGGCGGTAGCAACCCCTTTGCCACCGCGAAAGTGAAAAAACACCGGGTAAATATGGCCGAGGCAGGCGGCGATCGCCGTCAGGCCAAGGTACAGCGGTGGAACATTCAGTACGTAGGCCAGCCAGACCGGCAACATCCCTTTCAGAATATCAAAGACCAGCACGGTTGCTGCGGCTAGCTTGCCACCAATGCGCAGGACGTTGGTCGCCCCGGGATTTCCTGATCCATGTTCACGCGGATCTGGCAGCCTGGCGATCCGGCAAACCAGGATCGCACTGGAAATTGAGCCACACAGATACGCGAAGATAATCATGCCAAGCGCGGTAGCACTCATAACGCGGTTCCGTTTAATAATGGTCGTTTTACTCGCAATATCTATGGATAATACGCACATTCCGCTGGAAGTGGTATCCGGCAGGGCCAAAAACTGAGAATGACGTGATGGATATCGTATTTATCGAAGAGCTTACCGTAATCACCACCATTGGCGTTTATGACTGGGAACAAACCATTCAGCAGAAGCTGGTGTTCGATATCGAAATGGCTTGGGATAACCGCCAAGCGGCGGCCAGTGACGATGTGAACCATTGCCTGAGCTATGCGGATATCAGCGATGCGATCATTCAGCATGTGCAGCCGAAGCGTTTTGCGCTGGTGGAGCGTGTGGCAGAGGAGGTATCCGAAATTTTACTACAGCGCTTTAAATCTCCGTGGGTCCGTATTAAGGTCAGCAAGCCGGGAGCGGTTGCACAGGCCAACCGGGTTGGTGTGATCATTGAACGTGGCACGCGTGGTGTGTGATTGTCATCCAGATGCAACGCAGAAAGGTTATTCTGAGCGGTAGATAATATTGGTTGAAGCGGCAATGTATTGAGCACTGCCGCTTTTTTACGTTTATCTCCTTGATTTTTCAATGGTTGGTTGTGCGTATACCCAAAATAATTCGAGTTGCTTGCAGGCGGCAACTGAACGAATCCCCAGGAGCTTACTCAAGTAAGTGACCGGGGTGAGTGAAGGCAGCCAACACCCAAGCAACTTGAAGTATCAAGGGTATATGGGCTGTGATTTGAAAACGATGGGGTATAGAGCCTTTAACTTGACATGGGGTAAGACGGGATCATGGCTGACATGCATTCGTTGTTTGTAGCGTTTGTTCTTGGGGTGGTTGAAGGGTTGACCGAATTCCTGCCGGTTTCCTCTACCGGGCATATGATTATCGTCGGTGAATGGCTGGGTTTTACCGGCGATAAAGCCAAAACCTTCGAAGTGATCATCCAATTGGGATCGATTCTGGCGGTAGTGGTGGTGTTCTGGCGTCGCCTGTTTGGCCTGATCGGCATTCATTTCGGCGGCAAGCCGGTGGAGCATGAAGGTAAAACGGCCGGGCGCTTAAAGCTGAGCCATATTCTGTTGGCGATGATCCCGGCGGTGGTGATGGGGTTGGCGTTTCACGACTTTATCAAATCGCTGTTTGAACCGAAGAACGTGATGTATGCGCTGGTTGTTGGTGGTGTGTTGCTGCTGGTGGCTGAATGGCTGAAGCCGAAGAATCCTCCGGCAGTGGGGCTGGATGACATCACTTACCGTCAGGCATTTGCCATCGGTTGCTTCCAGTGTTTGGCGCTGTGGCCGGGCTTTTCCCGTTCAGGTGCCACCATTTCCGGCGGTATGCTGGTGGGCGTGAGCCGTTACGCGGCGTCTGAGTTTTCCTTTATCCTGGCGGTGCCGATGATGATGGGGGCCAGCGCGCTGGATCTGTACAAGAGCCTGCACTTCCTGACGCTGGGTGATTTGCCGATGTTCGCCGTCGGTTTTATTACCGCCTTCGTCGTTGCGTTGATCGCGATTAAAACCTTCCTGCAACTGATCAAGCGTATTTCGTTTGTGCCGTTTGCCATTTATCGCTTTATTGTTGCGGCCGTGGTGTACATGGTGTTTATGTAATAACCATAATTTTAATAGTGAAACTGATGACAAAGTCGCTTTTGAACCCGAGATACCTGGGCCTAGCGCCCCTTCGGCACGCTCTCCCTAATATCTGACTTTGCCAGCAGTCTGAATAGTGGGCTTTGCCCACTATTCTCAGATTGAATCCCCCTCTTTCTCGCCGTTTGGTCCTACCAATCAATAAGAAATGTGAATCTTCTACACAAAATAGCAAAATACAGTACATAAGCATTGCATGTCATTAACAGTAAATTAACTATCGCATATCAAATATATTACTCCACTATATTGGTCGGACCAATTAAGCGGGGATAAGTGCGAAAAAATCGCTGGAGATACCTGCATGCAAGCCTGGCAACAAGTTTATGATCCTATTGGTAATATCTGGCTGTCGAGCCTGATCGCAGCGCTGCCTATTCTGTTTTTCTTCTTTGCTCTGATTAAACTCAAACTCAAGGGGCACATTGCTGCCACATTCACCGTGGGGATTGCCCTGCTGGTGGCGTTATTCCTGTACCGCATGCCCATTGACCGTGCGATCGCCGCAGTGGTTTACGGCTTTTTCTACGGGCTATGGCCGATTGCGTGGATCATTATCGCGGCGGTGTTTGTCTACAAAATCTCGGTTAAGACCGGGCAGTTTGACATCATTCGCTCTTCGATTCTTTCGATCACCCCCGATCAACGTTTACAGATGTTGATCGTCGGCTTCTGTTTTGGCGCATTTCTGGAAGGGGCCGCCGGGTTTGGCGCGCCGGTAGCCATTACCGCTGCGTTGCTGGTTGGGCTGGGTTTTAATCCGCTGTATGCGGCGGGGCTTTGCCTGATCGTTAACACCGCGCCGGTGGCTTTCGGCGCGATGGGGATCCCGATTATCGTGGCTGGTCAGGTCACCGGGCTGGACAGCTTCGAGATCGGCCAGATGGTTGGGCGTCAATTGCCGTTCCTGACGATCATCGTGCTGTTCTGGATCATGGCGATTATGGACGGCTGGCGCGGTATCAAAGAAACCTGGCCTGCGGTGGTGGTGGCTGGCGGGAGCTTTGCCTTGGCGCAGTATCTCAGCTCCAACTTTCTTGGGCCGGAACTGCCAGACATCATCTCCTCGCTGGTTTCACTGGTGTGCCTGACGCTGTTTCTGCGCGTTTGGCAGCCAAAACGCATTTTCCGTTTTGAGGACGCTGAAGGCCCGGCTACCGAGCCAACGTTGACGCAGCACGGCTATACGCTAGGGCAGATTATTCGTGCCTGGATGCCGTTTATTTTCCTGACTGCCACGGTCACCTTGTGGAGCATTCCACCGTTTAAAGCGCTATTTGCCAAAGGCGGCGCGTTACAAGATTGGGTGTTCAATTTCCCGGTGCCATTCCTGGATAAGCTGGTGGCGAAAGTGCCACCGGTGGTGGCAGAGATCACGCCCTACGCCGCGGTGTTCAAACTTGACTGGTTCTCGGCTACCGGCACCGCGATTATGGTTGCGGCGATCGCCTCGGTGACCTACCTGCGGATGAAGCCGAAAGACGCGGTCACTACGTTCGCTGAAACAATAAAGTCGTTGGCGCTGCCGATTTATTCCATCGGCATGGTGCTGGCCTTTGCTTTTATTTCTAACTATTCCGGCTTGTCGGCAACGCTGGCGTTGGCATTAGCGCATACTGGCAAGGCGTTCACCTTTTTCTCGCCGTTCCTTGGCTGGTTGGGGGTGTTTCTTACCGGTTCTGATACCTCGTCCAACGCGCTGTTCGCCGCCCTGCAAGCCACCACTGCGCAGCAGATTGGCGTTTCGGATGTGTTGCTGGTGGCGGCTAACACCACCGGCGGGGTCACCGGGAAAATGATTTCGCCACAGTCTATCGCCATCGCCTGCGCCGCCGTTGGCTTGGTGGGGAAAGAGTCAGACCTGTTCCGCTTTACGGTAAAGCACAGCCTGATCTTCACCTGCATGGTGGGGGTGATCACCACGCTACAGGCCTACTGGCTGACGTGGATGATCCCATGACCGCGTCTCATCCACCGCGCTTGGCCGATCGCTTGGCTGAGCGCCTTAAGGCGATGATTCACGAACGTAAACTGGAGGCGGGTATGCGTTTGCCCGCCGAACGCCAGTTGGCCAACGAGGTGGGCGTCTCGCGTTCTTCTTTGCGCGAAGCGATCCAAAAGCTGATCAGCGAAAAGGTGCTCATCAGCCGACGCGGCGGCGGCACCTATGTTTGCGACGAGCTTTCCCCTTGGTCGGAGCAAAGCATCGTGGAGCCGCTGAGAACCTTGGTGGCCGACGATCCTGACTATCGCTACGACATTCTGGAAGCCCGCCACGCTATTGAGGCCAGCACCGCTTGGCACGCGGCGATGCGTGCCACTGCCGCAGACAAGGAGAAGTTGCAGGCTTGTTTTGATGCTACGTTAGAGTTTAAGGAGAGCGATAACCCTGATCTGGCGGCGCAGGCGGATGTACGTTTCCACTTGGCGATTGCTGAAGCTTCACACAACGTGGTCTTACTGCAAACCATGCGCGGTTTTTTCGATTTAATGCAGTCCTCCGTCATGCATAGCCGCCAGCGTATGTATACCGTGCCGACCATTTTCACGCGGTTGACTGAACAGCATGAGGAAATGCTACAGGCTATTTTGGCCGGTGACCCCGAGCGCGCGGGCAAGGCGGCGAAATCCCATCTGGGATTTGTTCATTCCACCATTAAAAGCCTGCATGAAGATGAGGCTAGGCTGGCGCGCATTACCCGCCTGCCAGATGAAAATTCACTGTAATAAGGGAGATCGTTTCATGATTATCTCAGCAGCCAGCGACTACCGCGCTGCGGCACAACGTAAACTGCCACCGTTCCTGTTTCATTACATCGATGGTGGCGCTTACGCCGAGCATACTTTGCGGCGCAACGTAGAAGATCTGGCGCAGGTGGCGCTAAGGCAGCGTGTTCTGAAAAACATGTCGGCGCTCAGCCTGGAAACCAAACTGTTTAACGAAACCTTATCAATGCCTGTCGCTCTGGGTCCGGTAGGGCTGTGCGGCATGTACGCTCGCCGTGGCGAAGTGCAGGCCGCGCGGGCCGCAGAGCAGAAAGGCATTCCTTTTACGCTTTCTACCGTCTCCGTGTGCCCGATCGAAGAGGTGACGCCAGCCATTAAGCGCCCGATGTGGTTTCAACTGTATGTACTGAAAGATCGCGGATTTATGCGTAACGCCTTAGAGCGTGCGAAAGCTGCCGGTTGTACCACCTTGGTATTCACCGTGGATATGCCGATACCGGGGGCTCGTTACCGCGATGCGCATTCGGGCATGAGTGGCCCGCATGCTGCACTGCGGCGCTATTGGCAAGCGGTTACCCATCCTGCCTGGGCGTGGGATGTTGGCTTGAACGGGCGTCCGCACGATCTGGGGAATATCTCAACCTATCTTGGTAAACCCACCGGATTAGCAGATTACATCGGCTGGCTGGGATCCAACTTTGATCCTTCGATCTCGTGGAGTGACCTGGAGTGGATCCGCGATTTCTGGCAGGGGCCAATGGTGATTAAAGGCATTCTCGACGCTGACGATGCGCGCGATGCCGTGCGCTTTGGAGCCGACGGCATTGTGGTTTCCAACCACGGTGGCCGCCAGTTGGACGGTGTGCTCTCCTCGGCGCGTGCGTTGCCGATGATCGCCGATGCGGTAAAGGGCGATATTACCATCCTTGCCGATAGCGGAGTGCGCAGCGGATTAGACGTGGTACGGATGATCGCACTCGGCGCTGATAGCGTACTGCTGGGGCGCGCTTATCTCTATGCGTTGGCAACCGCAGGCCAGGCAGGGGTGGAAAACCTGCTCGATCTGATCAAAAAAGAGATGTGCGTGGCGATGACGCTGACCGGGGCGAAAAGTATCGCTGAAATCAGCCGTGATTCATTGGTGAGGGAGGGTTTTTAAGCTAGACCGCTCCTCTTTCCCAAAAGTGGGAAAGAGGAGCTGAACAACCGGCTTAGGCCTGCGGTTCCTGCGTTTTTTTCCATTCAGCCAGCGCCTGTTGGCGACGGCGTTTAAGCTCATCGCGGATCGCTAAACCTTGCAGGCCGCTTTCTACCACCTCTTTGATCGACACGGCGTTGGCAACTTGATACGCCTCACGCAGGTAATCTCCCTGTGGATAGGGGTTGTTTTCAAAACCGGTGCGGCCACGGGCATCAGCCTCGCTGGAGAGGATCATCTGTTCCAGCCGTTGCGGTTTACGCCATACGTCGATGGCATCAAACAGCTTCAGCAGAGTTTCCGGGCGCAGTTTATTCACCGTATGGATCAGATCGTGGTATTCAGCCACCAGCTTGGCCAGTTCGCGCACGGGATTAGGCACGCGCAGCCGTTTGCACAGGGCTTCAACCAATTTGACCCCGGCAGGCCCGTGACCATAGTGATGTGGCCACAGCTCCGGTGGCGTTTTGCCCTTACCGAGATCGTGGCACAGTGCCGCAAAGCGGATATCTACTTCAGGGCTGAGCTGCGTGGCGATCGCCAGCGTCATCAGGGTATGCACACCGGTATCGATCTCCGGGTGCCACTTTTCTGGCGCGGGGACGCCAAACAGCGCGTCGATCTCTGGGAACAGCACCTTCAGCGCGCCACAGTCGCGCAATACCTGGAAATAAACCTGCGGGCTTTGGCTCTGTAACGCTTTTTCGGTTTCTTTCCATACGCGTTCTGCCGTCAGCGCCGCCAGTTCGCCGCTCTCTGCCATCTTTTGCATCAGTGCGGCGGTTTCTGGTGCGACGGTAAAGCCCAGATGGGCAAAACGGGCCGCGAAACGCGCCACGCGCAGTACGCGCAACGGATCTTCGCCAAAGGCAACGGAAACATGGCGTAAGACCCGTGCCGCAAGATCGGCCTGGCCGTGGTAAGGGTCGACCAGTTCGCCATCGTCACTTTGTGCCATGGCATTAATAGTGAGATCGCGCCGCAGCAGATCTTCTTCCAGCGTTACGTCCGGTGCGGCATAGCAGGTAAACCCGGTATAACCCTGGCCAGATTTGCGTTCTGTTCGCGCCAGCGCATACTCTTCATGGGTTTCTGGGTTGAGAAATACCGGGAAGTCTTTACCTACCTGCTGGTAGCCGCGCGCCAGCAGATCGGCAGGCTCAGCGCCGACTACCACCCAGTCGCGATCGACCACCGGTATATTGAGCAGATTGTCGCGAACGGCGCCGCCGACCAGGTAAATCTTCACGGTTTAACTCCTGAATGTATTCGATAGCTGGTTTGATCAGCTTACATGAATTAGGGGGCTGATGCTGAAACCCATAAAAATGGCGCCCGCAGGCGCCTGAGCTGGCTGAGAATGAGATCAGTTCATCCAGCGATTATTTTTACGGCGCGGAACCAGGCGCGGAAGCAGCAGGCCAAGCAACAGGCCAGCACCGGCAACGCCGCCGCCATACAGGAACCATTGCAGGATAATGGTGCGCTGTTTGTCATCGAGTTGCAGATTAACCGCGTTCACCTTCTTCTGGGCGACAACCAGCTGATTTTTTAGATCCTGGTTTTCTTGGCGCAAGCCACTGATGGTGCTGTCGCTGGCGGCCACTTTCTGCTGCATTTCGGCGGTGCGCTGGTTCCAGCTGTTATCGATATTGGCCAGCTTGTCGGTCAGGGTTTTCACCTGTTGTTCCAGTTCCGGCACTTGAGTCCGCAGGCTCGGCGTCTGGCTCAACTGCTCCAGTTGGATCCACACGGTGCGCCCTTTAGAGTCACGGATCTGGCCATAGGTGTTGTTTTCGTTCACGCTCAGCAGCGTGACTTCTTCACCCGCATTCAAGGTGCCAACAATACGGTATTGCGTACCGGGGCCACTGTGGACATAAGTATTTAATTCATCGGAGATATAGCGCTTATCTTCGGCATGTGCGCCCCAAGTGATGCTGAAGCTCAGCACGGCAAGGTAAATCAGGCGTAATTTCTGCATGAGTTAATCGTTTTTAGGTGAATTAATGGAATGATAGTAGAGCGTTCAGTCAGATGGTGCAACGCTAAAGCCGGAAGTAAGAACACTCTTAGTATCATGGATTCTCTGTGTTGCGCGGCATTTTATAGCCTAACAGGTTTTTTCTACAGTCGGCAGAGTCAAGCCGGGGGGAATCGCGGTAAGATAATAGCCATTGTGCGTTGTCGGGCAGTTCATGGCCGGTGACTCCGCCGCCGTGAAGATCCACGGGAATGCCTAACCTATTGGTGCAGAAGAATTATGAGCGTTGAAATAGAACTGAAGTTTATTGTTTCCCCTGAAGCGATCGCCACACTCCCGGCTCGGCTGGCCGCTTGGCCGCATCAGCATTCTGCACCGCAGAAGCTGACCAATATTTACTTTGAAACCGCCGATAACTTCCTGCGCAACCACGATATGGGTCTGCGTATTCGTGGCTTTGACGACAGCTATGAAATGACCATCAAAACTGCGGGTTCGGTGGTGGGCGGCCTGCATCAGCGGCCAGAATATAACGTTGCCATCAGCAAGCCAGTGTTGGCATTGAAAAAATTCCCTGCCGATATCTGGCCGGAAGGCTGCAAGCTGGCCCCATTGCAAAAGGCGCTGCAACCGCTGTTCCGTACTGACTTTGTGCGGGAAAAGTGGGTGGTCACTTACGGTGAAAGCGAGATTGAGATTGCGCTCGATCAGGGCGAAGTTCATGCCGGTGAACTGAGTGAAACGCTGTGTGAGCTTGAGCTGGAACTGAAACAGGGTCAGGCCAGCGATCTGTTAGCCTTGGCAACGGTATTGGCGGAACAGGGGGGCTTGCGTCAGGGCAGCCTGAGTAAAGCGGCGCGGGGTTATCATCTGGCGCAGGGCAATGCCGAGCGTGAGCGTCGTCCGCTGGCCGTGCTGAAGCCGGCCGCCAAATCCACGGTGGAACAAGGCATGGTTGCCGCTTTTGAGCTGGCGCTGAGCCACTGGCAGTATCACGAAGAGCTGTGGCTGCGTGGCGATAAGCACGCACGCCACTCGGTAATGGAAGCGATCGCCTTGATTCGTCAGGCGCTGGTGATTTTTGGTGGCCTGGTGCCGCGCAAGGCCAGTGCCGATCTGCGCGCCCGCCTGACGGCGCTTGAGCCGCTGCTGGAGGATAAAACCACCGAGCCGCAGGTGCTGTGTTATAGCGCAGAGTATCTGCAATGTAAGTTGGCGCTCACATCATGGTTGATTACCGGCGCATGGCGGCCGTTTGTCGATGCCAAAGCGCAGGCCAAACTGGATGGTTCATTCAAGCGTTTCAGCGATATCATGCTGGGGCGCAGCGCTGCCGAGCTGAAAGAAGCCTTTACGCGCCCCCTAAATGAAGATGAATATCAGGAGCAGTTGCCGCGTTTGACGCGTCAGGTGCTGGCTTTCATGCTGCTTTCCGGTGCCTACCCGGACAGCGAATCCGGGCCGTACATTGACAGCTGGCGCGAGCTGCAACTGGCGGTCGCGGAACGCCGTCAGGGCTGGTATGAAGGCAGCCGCAAACAGGCCTTATCCCATGCGCCGTTCTGGTTAAACGGCGCAGTTCGTTAATCACACCGCGGGCCTGCTCGCTTGCAGGCCGCAGAATAGGTCACTCACTTATGTTGCCACTCTCTGCTGCGTTACAGGTTCAGGCACAGAACATCGTGCAGCGATTTCAGGAAACTCAAGGCGCTGGGATGCTGCTCAGCGCTGCGGAACAGGGCGTTTTGGCGTCGAGCGATTTTGTCAGTGATATGTTGCTCAACCACCCCGAATGGTTGGCAAGGTTGCGCCAACAGCCACCGGTTCCTGAAGAGTGGCAGCACTATGCGGCCTGGTTGCAGGACGAACTTGAAGAAGTGCGCGACGAAGCGCACTTAATGCAGGTTCTGCGCCTGTTTCGCCGTGAGAGTCTAGTGCGGATTGCTTGGGCACAAGCCCAGCAGCTCTGTACCACAGAACAAACCTTGCAGCAGTTGAGTGCGCTGGCGGAAACGCTGATCGTTAGCGCTCGCGATTGGTTATACCAGACCTGTTGCCGTGAGTGGGGCACCCCCTGCAATGCCGCAGGTGTGCCGCAGCCGCTGCTGATCCTGGGGATGGGCAAGCTGGGCGGCGGTGAGCTGAATTTCTCTTCGGATATCGATCTGATCTTCGTCTACCCGGAAAACGGCCAGACGCAAGGCGGCAGGCGTGAGCTGGATAACGCTCAGTTCTTTACCCGTTTGGGGCAACGTCTGATCAAAGCGCTGGATCAGCAAACCATCGACGGTTTTGTCTACCGGGTTGACATGCGCCTGCGGCCGTTTGGCGACAGCGGCCCGCTGGTGATGAGCTTTGCCGCGCTGGAGGACTATTATCAGGAGCAGGGGCGCGACTGGGAGCGCTACGCCATGGTGAAAGCGCGCCTGATGGGCGGAGATGAAGATCCGTACAGCCAGGAACTGCGTAACACCCTGCGGCCGTTCGTATTCCGCCGTTATATTGATTTCAGCGTGATCCAGTCGCTGCGCAATATGAAAGGCATGATCGCCCGTGAAGTGCGGCGGCGCGGGCTGAAGGACAATATCAAGCTGGGTGCTGGTGGCATTCGGGAAATTGAATTTATCACCCAGGTATTCCAACTGATTCGTGGCGGGCGTGAGCCTAGCCTACAAGGGCGTTCACTGCTGCCCACGTTGCAGGCGGTGGGCGAACTGGGGCTGCTGACAGCGCAGCAGGTGGCGGATCTGAGCGCCAGTTATCTGTTCCTGCGGCGGCTGGAGAATCTGTTGCAGGCCATTGCCGATCAGCAAACACAAACGCTGCCGCAGGATGCGTTGGATCAGGCACGCCTCGCCTGGGGGATGGATCAGCCGGACTGGCCGTCACTGATGGCGGCGCTGGAAACGCATATGCAGCATGTGCGCGCCGTGTTTGATGATCTGATTGGCGACGACAGCCCTGACGTAGGCGAAGATCCCAACTATCAGCACTATCACAGCCTGTGGCAGGATGAGCTGGAAGAAAACGAACTCGCTCCGCTGACGCCACATCTGACCGAAGAACCCCGCCGCCAGATGCTGCGTACGATCGCTGAATTCCGCCGCGACGTGGACAAACGCACCATCGGCCCACGTGGCCGCGATGTGCTGGATCAACTGATGCCGCGCTTGCTGGCAGAAGTCTGCCCGCGCAACGATGCGCCCACCGCGCTGGTGCGCTTAACCCAACTGCTGCTGAGCATTGTTACCCGCACCACTTATCTTGAACTGCTGGTGGAATATCACGCCGCCCTCAGCCATTTGATTCGCCTGTGCGCGGCTTCGCCGATGGTCACCAGCCAACTGGCGCGCTATCCGTTGCTGCTGGATGAACTGCTGGATACCGCCACGCTGTATCAACCGGTGGCCCCGGATGCCTATCGCAGTGAACTGCGCCAATACCGCCTGCGCGTGCCGGAAGACGACGAAGAACAGCAGTTGGAAGCGCTGCGGCAGTTCAAGCAGGCACAACAACTGCGTATTGCCGCTGCGGATATCGCCGAAGCGCTGCCGGTGATGAAAGTGAGCGATCACTTAACCTATCTGGCAGAAGCGATGATTGATGCGGTGGTGCAGCAGGCGTGGAAAGACATGGTGGCGCGTTACGGCCAGCCGACGCATCTGCATGAACGTGAAGGGCGCGGTTTTGCGGTGATCGGCTACGGCAAACTGGGAGGTTGGGAACTGGGTTACAGCTCCGATCTCGACTTGGTGTTCCTGCTCGATTGCCCGCCGGAAGTGATGACCGATGGCGCTCGCTGCATCGATGGCCGTCAGTTCTATCTGCGTTTGGCCCAGCGTGTGATGCATCTGTTCAGCACCCGCACCTCTTCCGGCATTCTTTACGAAGTGGATGCGCGCCTGCGCCCTTCCGGTGCCGCCGGAATGCTGGTCAGCACCGTGGAGGCCTTCGCTGATTATCAGCACAATGAGGCCTGGACCTGGGAGCATCAGGCACTGGTGCGCGCACGTATTGTGTATGGCGATCCGGCATTGCATCGGCAGTTTGACGTTATCCGCCACGAGATCCTGTGCAAAGTGCGTGAGGCAGAAAAATTGCAGCAGGAAGTGCGCGAAATGCGCGAGAAAATGCGCAGCCATTTGGGCAATAAACAGCGCGATCTGTTTGATATCAAAGCGGACGAAGATGGGATCACCGATATCGAATTTATCGCCCAATATCTGGTCTTACGTTACGCGAGCGAAGAACCACGCCTGACGCGTTGGTCGGATAACGTGCGCATCTTTGAGCTGATGGCCAACTACGACATCATGCCGGAGCAGGAAGCGCGGGCGCTGACCCAGGCCTACGTCACCATGCGTGATGAAATTCACCATCTGGCACTGCAGGAGCACTCCAGCAAGGTCAGCAACGCGCTGTTTGTTGCCGAACGCGAGCAGGTGCGTGCCAGTTGGAAGAAATGGTTAAGTTAATCGGTATTACTGGCTCCTATGGTAATATCTGCCGAATTTATTTTTATGACTTGTTTGGAGTTATCGGATGAAAGTTACACTGCCTGATTTTCGCCGCGCCGGTGTGTTGGTGGTTGGTGACGTCATGTTGGATCGCTATTGGTATGGGCCGACCAGCCGTATTTCACCGGAAGCGCCGGTGCCGGTGGTCAAGGTAGATACTATCGAAGAGCGTCCCGGCGGTGCGGCTAACGTCGCGATGAATATCGCGTCACTCGGTGCCAATTCGCGCCTGGTGGGGCTGACCGGTATTGACGATGCGGCGCGTGCGCTGAGCGCCAAGCTGAACGAAGTCAACGTGCGCTGTGATTTTGTCTCGGTGCCGACGCATCCGACCATCACCAAGCTGCGCGTGCTTTCCCGCAACCAGCAGTTGATCCGCCTGGATTTCGAAGAGGGCTTCTCCGACGTTGATCCGCAGCCGATGCTGGAACGTATCCAGCAGGCGTTGCCGCAGATTGGCGCACTGGTGCTCTCGGACTACGGCAAAGGTGCGCTGAGTAAAGTGCAGGGCATGATCGCCTTGGCGCGTGCGGCCAAAGTGCCGGTGCTGATCGACCCGAAAGGCACCGACTTTGAACGTTACCGTGGGGCCACGCTGCTGACGCCAAACCTGTCTGAGTTCGAAGCGGTGGTCGGTCATTGTAAAAATGACGATGAGCTGGTCGAGCGGGGCATGAAGCTGGTGGCGGATTACGCGCTTTCAGCTTTGCTGGTCACTCGTTCAGAACAGGGAATGACGCTGTTGCAGCCAGGCCATGCGCCGTTGCATCTGCCGACCCAGGCGCAGGAAGTGTTCGATGTCACCGGTGCCGGTGATACGGTGATTGGCGTGCTGGCGGCGGCGCTGGCGGCGGGCAACTCGCTGGAAGAGTCCTGTTTCCTGGCGAACGCTGCCGCAGGCGTGGTGGTGGGCAAGCTGGGAACCTCGACTGTTTCACCTATCGAGCTGGAAAACGCCATTCGCGGCCGTGCCGAGATTGGTTTTGGCGTGATGACCGAAGCCGAACTGAAAAATGCGGTGGCGCAGGCTCGGCAACGCGGCGAGAAAGTGGTAATGACCAACGGCATCTTCGACATTCTGCACGCTGGCCACGTGTCCTACTTGGCGAATGCCCGCAAGCTGGGCGATCGCCTGATCGTCGCGGTTAACAGCGATGCTTCCACCAAGCGCCTGAAAGGGGAAACTCGCCCGATCAACCCGCTGGAAAACCGCATGATCGTGCTGGGGGCCCTAGGGGCCGTGGATTGGGTGGTGTCGTTTGAAGAAGATACGCCGCAGCGCCTGATCGCCGACATCCTGCCCGATTTACTGGTAAAAGGCGGTGACTACAAGCCGCAGGACATTGCTGGCAGTGCCGAGGTCTGGGCCAACGGCGGTGATGTGAAAGTGCTGAACTTTGAAGATGGGTTGTCGACAACCAACATTATCAAGGCCATCAAGGATGGGCGTGATTAACGCTCAATAAGGCTTAGCGTGAGTGGATTAAAACAGGATCTGAGTTTGGCGCAGGGCGTTGGGCTGTTGTCCACTTCGCTGCTGGGGACGGGAGTGTTTGCCGTTCCGGCACTGGCGGCGCAGGTTGCTGGCAATGATAGCCTGTGGGCCTGGCCGATCCTGATCGCGCTGGTGTTCCCCATTGCCATCGCTTTTGCGGCGTTAGGCCGCCATTTTCCCAGCGCGGGCGGTGCGGCGCACTTTGTCGGTTTGGCCTTCGGGCCGCGCATGGCTAAAGTGACCGGCTGGCTGTTTCTTTCAGTGATCCCCGTTGGGTTGCCTGCCGCATTGCAAATTGCGGCAGGCTTCTGGCAATCCGCGTTTGGCTGGAGCGCCAACGGTTTGCTGCTGGTGCAGATCGCCACGCTGGTGGTGATCTGGCTGCTCGGCACGCGCAGCGCCGGTTCCAGCGCCAATATTCAGACGCTGATCGCTGTTCTGGTTGTCGCGCTGGTGGTGGCGATCTGGTGGAAAGGCGCCATTACGCCTGCACAGATCCCTTGGCCGTTAGTCAGCGATATTTCCCCGCCCAATATGTTCCACGCTTTGGCCGTGATGTTCTGGTGCTTTGTTGGGCTGGAGGCCTTTGCCCATCTGGCCACCGAGTTCCGCAACTCTGAGCGGGATTTCCCGCGCGCGCTGCTGATTGGCATGCTGGTGGCCGGTGCCGTCTATTGGGGTTGCACCGTGGCGGTGTTGCACTTCCATGCCTATGGTGCCGATCGGGCCGCCGCCGCTTCACTGCCCGGCGTGGTTGTACAGCTGTTTGGTGAAAGCGCGCTGTGGATTGCCTGCATCATCGGTTATCTGGCCTGTTTTGCCAGTGTGAATATCTATACCCAAAGCTTTGCCCGCCTGGTGTGGTCGCAGGCGCAGACCAGGCCATCAAGCGCGCTGGCCAAACTTTCCGCAGGTCGGGTGCCGGTGAATGCCTTGAGCGCCGTAGTCGGTTGTTGCCTGATTTTCACCCTGCTGATCTATACCTTGAATCTGCCGCTCGATACGCTGCTGGTGTATGCCAATGGGATTTTCGTGCTGATTTATCTGCTGTGTATGCTGGCGGGCTGCCGGATCTTGCAGGGCCGTTCGCGGCTGATGGCGGTGATTGGTTCAATACTGTGTCTGTTGCTGCTGGTGATTATCGGCTGGAAAAGCCTGTATGCGTTGGTGATGCTGGCGCTGATCTGGCTGGTGCTGCCGCGCAAGCCGCAGGTGGTTGTCAGGAAGCAATAAGGGCGCGTAACCGCGCCCTCGTCAATCTTATTCGTCTGCGGGTTTGGTGGCTGGCGCGGCATTCAGCTTGCCTTCCAACTCGGCCAAACGCTGTTCCAGCAATGCCAGTTTCTCACGGGTGCGCAGCAACACCTGGGTCTGCACGTCGAACTCTTCGCGGTTAACCAGATCCAAACGGGTCAGCTGCGATTGCAACACTTGGCGAACCTTTTTCTCAACGTCTTCCCCGAATTCCCGTACGCCTTTAGGCAGAGATTCTTGTACCTGGCGTGCGATCTGTTCAATTTTTTTCGGGTCAATCATGGCATTTCCCTTTCTGATATTGAGTGGCTGATGCCTAGTGTAATGCGAGTTGCCCGCCGGATAAACCAATACTCGTCATCTAACGTCATGGCTTGAAAGACGGGGGTGATGGCGTTATAGTCGAAGGGCTTATTCTCAGGGCGGGGTGAAAGTCCCCACCGGCGGTAAATCACCTTCTACGGTGAAAGCCCGCGAGCGCTCAACCTGTTCTCAGGAATCGGTTAGAGGTCAGCAGATCCGGTGTAATTCCGGGGCCGACGGTTATAGTCCGGATGGGAGAGAGTAACGACACCTGTCGGGCTTATGCCCGCTTGCGTTATTTTTTCGGCTATGGTTATAGCCACTCCTCAAGCTAGCCCTGGTTCTGGTAATCCATAATTTTAATGAGGTTTTTTACCATGAATCAGACTCTACTTTCAGATTTCGGCACGCCAGCGGAACGCGTTGAACGCGCGCTCGATGCATTGCGCAATGGGCGCGGTGTGATGGTGCTCGATGATGAAAATCGTGAAAACGAAGGCGATATGATCTTCGCCGCAGAAACCATGACCGTTGAGCAGATGGCGCTGACCATTCGCCACGGCAGCGGTATTGTGTGCCTGTGTATCACCGAAGATCGCCGCCAGCAGCTTGAGCTGCCGATGATGGTCACCAACAACTCCAGTCAGTTCCAGACGGCGTTCACCGTGACCATCGAAGCCGCGCAGGGCGTGACTACCGGCGTATCGGCTTCCGATCGCCTGACCACCATTCGCGCAGCCATTGCCGACCATGCCAAGCCGAGCGATTTGAGCCGCCCAGGCCACGTGTTCCCACTGCGTGCCCAGCCGGGTGGCGTACTGAGCCGCCGTGGTCACACCGAAGCGACGATCGATCTGGTCTCTATGGCCGGTTTCAAACCTGCCGGTGTGCTGTGTGAACTGACCAACGATGATGGCAGCATGGCGCATGCGCCGGAAGTGATCGCGTTTGCCAAACAACACGAAATGGTTGTATTGACCATCGAAGATCTGGTGGCCTACCGTCAGGCGCAGGAAAAAAAAGCCAGTTAATACGTTGATTGGTATGAAAAAGCCGCTTTATCAGCGGCTTTTTTACGCCTAGTGAGCTTAACCAATCCCGCCGCTTTGCAGCAGCGTCAGGCTGAACCCCATCACTGCCATGCCACATAACACGCCATAACTTGGGTTATTGTGTGGATCGATCTCTTTCGCCAGCGGCATTAACTCATCTACCGACAGTGCCACCATAATCCCTGCGACCGCAGCCATAATCGATGCCATCACTACCGGTGAGATCATCGGGCCCAGCAACAGGAAGGCCATAACGCCCCCCAGAATTTCTGCCAAGCCGGAGATCCCTGACCACAGCAGCGCCTTGGTTTTGGAACCGGTCGCCGCATACACCGGCCCGGCGACCGCTAGCCCTTCGGGAATATTGTGGATCGCTACGGCCAAGGCAATTCCCATGCCCAGCTCTAGATCGGCGCTGGCCGTCACAAAGGTGGCGATGCCTTCTGGGAAGTTGTGCAGGCTGATACCCAACGTCAGCAGGACTGCCGTGCGCTTCAGGTTGTGCGGCTTAATCGGCTTTTGCATCAGATCCTGTGGATGCTGGTGTGGCAACATGCGATCGAGCGCAAAATAGCCCAGCAGCCCGAGCATGAACATGCCATAGCCGAGCACGGGTGACACCCCAGGGGTATGCAATGCGGCAGGCAGCATTTCCATCAATGAAATCAGCAACATAATCCCGGCGGCAAAACCGAGGGAAAACGCCAGCAGGCGGTTGGATGGCTTCTGGCCAATAATGCCGAACAGGGCACCGACAAAGGTTGCGCCACCGGCCAGCAGGGTCAGAATCAGCGGTACTGACAAGATAGGTTCCTTTACGCTAATGATTATTGTTTATGCTCCGATACTAACAGAGTAACGGCATAAATCGAGCGGATTTGGCTGATTGCTTCCATTGAGCTAGCCGTTCAAATTTATTGAAGATCATTATCATGGTTATCCGGCTGTCTCCGTAAAGCAAAGGGCGTAATGTAGTCAGCAGAAAGCCTATTACGCTAACCAAAGGATAACTTATGACCACCTCTCGTATGCGTGCACTGTTTCTTGGTCACGGTAGCCCGATGAACGTGCTGGAAGAGAACCGTTACACCCAGGCATGGCGTGCGCTGGGTGAACAGTTACCGCGTCCGAAAGCGATCGTTGCTGTTTCTGCCCACTGGTATACCCGGGGCACCGCTGTGACGGCGATGGAACAGCCAAAAACCATTCACGATTTTGGTGGCTTTCCTCAGGCATTGTTTGATACCCAGTATCCGGCACCCGGTTCACCCGAACTGGCGGCTCAATTGCAAACCTTGCTGGCTCCGATCGAGGTGGGGGCGGATACCGGTGAATGGGGATTGGATCACGGCACTTGGGGCGTACTGATCAAAATGTACCCGCAAGCGGATATCCCGGTGGTGCAGCTCAGCATTGATGGTACTCAGCCTGCGCAATATCACTATGAGCTTGGTCGCAAGCTGGCAGCGTTGCGCGATCAAGGCATCATGATCGTTGCTAGCGGTAACGTGGTGCATAACCTGCGGATGGTGAAATGGCAGGGGAATGCCAGCCCGTACCCATGGGCAGAATCATTCAATCAGTACGTGCGCGATAACCTGAATTATCAGGGTGAGAATCATCCACTGGTGAACTTTATGCAGCATGAAGGTGCTGCGTTGTCGAACCCGACGCCGGAACATTACCTGCCGTTGCTGTATGTGCTGGGGGGTTGGGACGGTAAAGAGCCGATCTCAATCCCGGTCGATGGCATCGAAATGGGCGCGTTGAGCATGCTGTCGGTACAGGTAGGATAAGATGATTGGGCGTAACCGAGCGCTACGCCCAATCTATTACAACGGGTTATCAGCCAAGAATAATATGCGGATAGAAGCGTGACAGATCCTGAGTGATCAACTCGCGATCTTCCCGCAGGCCGATACCACAAGGTTGATCGTTAACCAGCCAGCTACCAATCAGCGTATAGCTGCCCTCAAACTGCGGCAACGGATGGAACTGCTGCACAATCATGCCTTCTTCGCCGTATGGCCCTTCAACACGCGCCACTTCCTGGCCGTTCTGTACGATCTGGATATTCGCCCCTTCGCGTGAGAACAGCGGTTTGGTGACGTAGTGATCCATCTGCGGATGATCGTCTTGCGCAAAGTAAGCCGGTAACAGGTTGGGATGGTTGGGGAACATTTCCCACAGCAGCGGCAACAGCGCCTTGTTGGAGATAATGCTCTTCCAGGCCGGTTCCAGCCAGCGCACGCCGGCGTCTTCCAGCTTGGTAGAAAAGTTCTCGCGCAGCATGAACTCCCACGGATAAAGCTTGAACAGGTTACCGATAACCTGGTTTTGCAGATCGGTAAACTGGCCTCTTTCCCCAAGGCCGATCTCTTCCATAAACAGGAATTCGGTCGGCAGACCGGCTTCCAGCGCACAATCTTGCAGATATTGCACCGTACCGCGATCTTCTTCGCTGTCCTGGCAGCAGGCCAGATGCAGCAGGTTAAAACCGTGATTGGCTTGCAGATCGGCAAAGCGTTCGATCAGTTTTTCTTGCAGGCTGTTGTACTGATCGGACTCGGGATCCAGCTTGCCGGCGTTGAGCTGATCTTCCAGCCACAGCCATTGGAAAAAGGCCGCTTCATACAGCGATGTGGGCGTATCGGCGTTGTTTTCCAGCAACTTGGGTGGATTCACACCGTCATAAGCCAGATCGAGGCGCGAATACAGCGAAGGCTGATTGGTGCGCCAGGAACTGCGAACAAACTCCCAGGTATGCTTTGGAATACAGAACTTGGTCATCAACTCGTCGCTGTTGACCACTCGCTTCACCGCTTTCAGGCACATTTGATGCAATTCTGCGGTGGCGTTTTCGATCTCTTCGATCTGTGCCAGGGTGAACTGGTAATAGGCGTCTTCACACCAGTACGGCTCGCCGTACATGGTGTGGAACTGGAAACCAAATTCAGTGGCTTTTTCGCGCCAGTCCGGGCGCTCGGTAATCGCAACGCGTTTCATGCCTTAACCGCCCATGCTGCGCGAGCTAGAACTGGAGGTGGCGCTGCTGCGCTGCATGCTGGTCTGTTTGGCAACGCTTTCACCGAAACCACCACGGGTGATGGTTTTAGTCACCGCCGGTTTAGGGGCCATGGCGGTTTTAGGCACGGTCATGGTACGGCCGCCTGCGGTTGCCGGGCCATAGCTCTTGCCGGTGGCATCAACGAACTTGCCATTTGCCGGACTGGCACCATTTTTAGAGGTGAACAGCGGCTGCTGGGCGAAACCCGAACCGCCCATCATCCGGCCCATCATGTAGCCCGCCATCAGTGGCATCCACATGCTGCCGCTGCTTTGCGACTCTGCGGCCATACCTGCCTGGGCAGGAGCCTGAGTTTGCGCACATTGCGTTTCACCGAATTCGGCTACGCAATCTTCACGGGTGGCGTATTTCGGCGCGGTTTTTTCGGCTTCTTTCATCGCGTTGTTGTACGCGGTGGTGCATTGCTCGCTCATCGAAGGGTTGGCGCGCGAACAGTCGTCGGCATTCTGATATAGAGAAACCGTTTCATCCGCCTGTTCGCAGCCGGCCAGCATAAAGACTGCGCTGATCGCCAAAGCCACGGGCGCAACACGCCAGGATTTGCGGAATGTATCTCGGTTGATGTTTTTTGTCCGTTTCATCGTTAGTAATCCCATCATTTGGGCTGTATTCGCCCTTACCCAGTAGTAGGCCGTAAGGATAGGGGAAAGATGGTCACAATTAAAGCGAAAATACCCATAGAATCCACTCTTTACGCAGCTATACGTTGTGATGTGCGCCAGTTCGCTTTACGGCGGGAGAAAGCTTTATCTGCGTGCCATTATGCAACATCATGAACAGGCTATGTTGCGCCTTTCTCCTGCTCGTCAACGGGTGCTTGGCCCGTATAGTCAAAGCCAATAACAACGTACCGGCATCGTACCGAGCGTATTTTCACCTGAGATCTGAACGTTACCATCGCCAAATTCCCTATTAAGGAACCGGTTATGTTGAGAATCATTCAGTCACCCAACAAATACATCCAAGGGGCAAATGCCTTAGCGTCTGTAGGCGAATACGTTAAGCCACTTGCCGATCGTTACTTTGTGATTGCCGACGATTTCGTGATGAAACTAGCAGGTGATGCCGTGATGGGTAGCTTGCAGCAGCAGGGTGTGCAGTACCACGCTTGCCACTTCAATGGTGAATGTTGCCACAAGGAAATCGATCGCCTCGGGCATGAATTAAAAAACCAGGGCTGCAAAGGAGTGATCGGTATTGGCGGGGGCAAAACGCTGGACACCGCCAAAGCGGTTGCCTACTACCAGCAGGTTCCGGTGGTGCTGATACCGACCATTGCCTCGACGGATGCTCCAACCAGCGCGTTGTCGGTGATCTACAGCGAAAGCGGGGAGTTTGAAGAGTATCTGATCTATCCCACTAACCCGAATATGGTGGTGATGGACAGCGCGATCATTGCCAAAGCCCCGGTGCGGCTGCTGGTCGCTGGTATGGGGGATGCGCTCTCTACCTATTTTGAAGCTCAGGCTTGCTTTGATGCTCAAGCCACCAGCATGGCCGGTGGTAAATCAACGCTGGCAGCACTCAATCTGGCGCGTCTTTGCTATGAAACATTGTTGGCAGAAGGCGTTAAGGCCAAGCTGGCAGCAGAGTCTGGGGTCGTGACCGAGGCGCTGGAGCGTATCATTGAAGCCAATACTTACCTGAGCGGTCTCGGCTTCGAAAGCAGTGGCTTGGCTGCGGCACATGCTATTCATAATGGATTCACCGTGCTGGAGGAGTGCCACCACCTGTATCACGGTGAGAAAGTGGCGTTTGGCACGCTGGCGCAGTTGGTGCTGCAAAACAGCTCGATGGCCCAGATTGAAACGGTGATGGATTTCTGCCAGCGCGTCGGGTTACCGATCTCCTTGGCGGAAATGGGCGTAACCGGCGAACTGAAAGAAAAAATCAGGAAAGTAGCCGAGGCCAGTTGTGTCAAAGGTGAAACCATCCACAACATGCCATTCAAAGTGACTCCTGACAGCGTTCTGGCCGCTATTCTGACAGCAGACAAACTGGGCAGCGCGTGGTTGCAACGAGCCTGAATTCCTGGGCGTGCTTGCCACGCCTGGTGTATCTCACAGAGGAGTGAATCGTGAAAAAGCTGATCAATAAGGTTGAGTCGGTACTGAACGAACAGTTGCTGGGCATGGGCGAAGCCCACCCGGAACTGCTGGTGCATCAGGAGCCGGTATTTGTGACCCGTGCAGCAGGACCGATTCCCGGCAAAGTGGCGATCCTGTCCGGCGGCGGGAGTGGCCATGAACCGATGCACTGTGGTTTTGTCGGGGAAGGAATGCTGGATGGCGCTTGCCCTGGGGAGATTTTCACTTCACCGACGCCAGATAATATGTACGAATGCGGTCAGGCTATCGACGGCGGTGCTGGCGTCTTGCTGATCATCAAGAACTATACCGGCGACGTAATGAATTTTGAGACGGCGACCGAATTGTTACACGACAGCGGCATGATGGTGGCAACCGTGTTGGTAGATGACGACGTGGCGGTCAAAGACAGCCTATTTACCGCCGGGCGGCGTGGTGTGGCCAACACGGTGCTGATGGAGAAGCTGCTTGGCGCAGCGGCGGTAAGGGGCGATGACTTGGATGCTCTGGTGGCGCTGGGCCACAAAATCAACAACCAGGGGCATTCGATCGGTATCGCACTCGGTGCCTGTACCGTTCCGGCTGCTGGCAGGCCATCGTTTATTCTGGCAGACAACGAGATGGAGTTTGGTGTGGGGATCCATGGCGAGCCGGGCATTGAACGGCGGCCATTCACGACTCTCAACCAGGCCGTCGATGATATGTTCCATACCCTGATAGAACACGGCCCCTATCAGCGCCAGATCCGCGTTTGGGATCGCAAACCTGGGGAGTGGCGCGATGAAAGCCAGAGCAAGCGGGCTCTAGCACGCGGCGATCGGGTCATTGCGTTGGTGAATAATCTGGGGGCCACGCCGCTTTCCGAATTGTATGGTGTTTACCACCGCCTAGCAGAGCGCTGCGCGGAGGCCGGGATCATCATCGAACGTAATCTGGTGGGTTCATACTGCACTTCGCTGGATATGCAGGGGGTTTCTATCACCTTGCTGCAAGTCGATGACGAATTGCTATCGCTGTGGGACGCACCGGTCAAAACCCCTGCGCTGCGCTGGGGCTGAGGAGGGAGCATGACATTAAGCAAACAACAGGTAGTGGACTGGCTGCTGCGTTGCGCCGAGGTTTTTACCCATGAGCGTGATTTTTTAACCCAGTTGGATACCGACATTGGCGACGGTGACCACGGCCTGAATATGAACCGTGGTTTTAACAAAGTGGTGGAAAAGCTGCCTGCGGTGGTGGAGCAAGATATCGGTTCTATTTTGAAGACTACCGGTATGACACTGCTTTCCAGCGTCGGCGGTGCCAGTGGTCCCTTGTTCGGCACTTTTTTTATCCGTGCGGCACAGGCAGCCAATGCCAAGCAAAGTCTGGATCTGGCGGAGTTGCAACAGGTGATCCAGGAAGGTGTTGCGGGAGTGGTGATGCGCGGCAAGGCGGAACCGGGGGATAAAACTTTGTGTGACGTCTGGTGGCCGGTGTTAGCCAGTCTAGGCCAGTCGGTGCAGCAACAGCTTGGTATGGCGCAGGCTCTACAGCAGGCCGCCTTGTGTGCCGAACAAACCGCGCAGGCCACGATCCCCATGCAAGCGCGTAAAGGGCGGGCCAGCTACTTGGGCGAGCGCAGTATCGGTCACCAGGATCCGGGGGCGACCTCGGTCATGTTGATGATAAAAGCGCTGGCTGAGGTAGTGGAGGAGGCCGGATGATCAATATCGTTGTCGTTTCACACAGTGCTCAACTGGCGCGTGGTGTAGAGGAGCTTGCCCGGCAGATGATGCGTGGCGACGGCTGCAAATTGGCACTGGCTGCGGGGATCGACGATGCCGATCACCCGATCGGCACGGATGCGATCAAAGTCATGGCAGCGATCGAGTCGGTATCCGAGGGGGATGGGATCCTGGTGCTGATGGATCTTGGCAGCGCGTTGTTGAGTGCGGAAACGGCGCTTGATCTGCTGGATCCTGAACTGGCCGCCAAGGTGGTGCTGTGCTCTGCCCCTCTGGTGGAAGGCACGTTGGCGGCGGTCGTGGCGGCTAACTCCGGTGGCAGTTTGGAACAGGTACTGGCAGAAGCGCAGGGGGCTTTGCAGATCAAGCAGGTGCAACTTGGCGAGGGCAAGCCCGCCAGCACACCGGTGGATTTGCCATTGAAAGAGGGCAAAAGCCTGAGCTGGAAAATACGCAACCCGCATGGTCTACACGCCCGCCCGGCGGCACGTTTGGCAGAGGTATTAGCCCCGTTTGACGCTGAGCTGGTATTGGAAAAACACGGCCAATGCGCCAGCCCTCTGAGCCTGAATCAGCTAGCACTGTTGCAAATCCATCAGGGCGACACCATCCGCCTGATCGCCAATGGCCCGCAGGCGGATGCCGCGCTGGCCGCTTTCAAGGCATTGGCAGAGCAGCATTTTGGCGAGATTATTTCTGAGCAACAGCAACCTTCGTTGCATGGTATCCCGGTAGAAGATAGCGTCAGCAGCGGCCCGATCTGGCAGGTTTTCAGCTTTTGGCCGCAGATGAGCGTGCGGCTGGCGGCGTCAGACGATGCACTGCATGAGCAGCAGCGGTTGCGCAGCGCCGTGCAGCACACGTTGAGCGATCTTAACAAGCTGGTGGATCGCACCGCTACGCTGGTGGGTAAACCGCAGGCGGCCATATTCGGAGCACACTGCATGTTGCTGGACGATCCGGAACTGCAACAGGCAGCTTATACCCGTATCGCCCAGGAACGCTGCAGTGCCGAACAGGCGTGGCAACAGGAACTGGATCAGGTTGCTGCTGGATACCGAGCACTGGAGGATGAGTATCTGCGCGCGCGTGAGCAAGATGTGCGCGACATATTGCGCCGCACGTTGAGCCACTTACAGCAGCAACCAATCCTGCCGATCGCTCTCAGTGCGCCATCCATTCTGGTGATGGATGAGTTGATGCCTTCGGATGTGGTGATGCTCGATCGGCGGATGGTACTCGGTATCTGCCTAAGCGGTGGCAATGCGTTATCGCATTCCGCCATTCTGGCGAAAGCGATGGGGATCCCGATGGTGGTGGGCATGCACGATTGCATGAGCAAAACCCGCACCGGGCAGAAAGCGATGCTGGATGCCGCGCGTGGAGTGTTACAGCTAAGCCATTAGTTGATGGTGACGGGGAGACAATCAATTTTGGCAGGGGAATAAAAAACGGGGCCGGCATGGCCAAGCCCCGTGATGCTTACAACGATCAGTTACGCGTCATATTGCCGCTTGCGGGCTTTGCCGCAGTTTCGGGTGCTACGACATCCGGGGAGGTCGAGGTAGGTTTACCCAACACGCCATTCATCATCATCAGATCGTTTTCATTCAGCGTACCGAGTGCCGATTTGATGTTCAACTGATTGATCAGATAGGAATAACGCGCGCTGGAAAGCTGTTGCTTGGCGTTATACAGCGTGGTGGTAGCATTCAGCACGTCGACGATGGTACGTGTGCCCACCTCATAACCGGCTTCGGTCGCGTCCAGTGAACTCTGGGCAGAGATCACCGCCTGTTTGTAAGCGTTGATGCTGCTGACAGAGGCAGAGACGTTGTTGAAAGAAGAACGCACGGTTTGCACTACGCTGCGGTGTGCGCTTTCCAACTGCTCACTGGCACCAACAAAGTTGTACTGCGCCTGTTGCACCCGAGAATTGGTCACACCGCCGTTATACAGTGGCAGATTCAAGCTGACGCCGACCTGATTTTGACCATTATCACTGTTAGGTGAAGGGTTGTTGGAACCGCTATTTCTGGTATTGGTAATACCGGTAGATGCAGACACATCAATAGTCGGCATATAGCCGGTTTGTGCCGATTTGATCTGCTCACGGGCCAGATCCTGGCTTAAACGTGCAGAAAGCAGGCTCAGGTTGCGCTTCTCGGCTTCTTTCAGCAGGTTATTCACCGCATCCGGGCGCTGAGTGCTGAATTTGTCAGTATTGAGCGAAGCCAGTTCCGGGTAGAAAGTACCGGTGATCTGGCGCAGGCTTTCAACCGCGTTATCCAGATTGTTACGTGCGGTCACTTCATTGGCCAGCACGGTATCGTAGTTGGAACGGGCGTTTTGCACGTCGGTAATTGCCACCAGGCCGACGTTAAAGCGTTGGGTGGTCTGATCCAGAGTGCGGTAAACCGCCAGTTTGTTGGCCTGAACGTAAGACAGCGAATCAATCGCCTGCAGCACGTTGAAATAGGCGGTAGCAGTATCAAGGATTAACTTCTGAGACGCGGTTTGGAAAGTGACATCCGAAATACCGGCGGTTTTTTCTTGCAGCGTCAGCGCACGCCATTTGGACATATCAAAAATGGTCTGTGTCAGCGCCAAGGAACCGCTGGTGGCATTGCTGTTGACGCCGTTTGAATCACGGAAACCGTTGCTATGGCTGTAACCGGCAGATAATCCAAGCTGTGGCAGCAGCGGGCTGCGTGCCTCGCTGATCTTTTCGAACGCCGCATCACGGTCAGCAGCCGTTTTACGCAGATCAGGGTTACTTTCCCGCGCCTGTTTGTAAACCTGCAACAGGTTTTCTGCTTGACTCATGGCACTGAAGCCACCCAGGCTCAGTCCGATAAGAAGGGGGAGCAGTTTCTTCATTTGCATTCCTTGTTGTGCAGCAATATTGCTATGTTAGCGCTGACGATAGACGAAATAGTTGCCGATTCTAGCAGAGTCCGCTGATGGCTTAAGTTGGCTTAATGTGCCATCTCACAGAACTTTTACCTTTCAGGACGCTACGTTGACCTACGCTTGACTGTTTGCACATGCATCACCTGATATCATGGTTCACAATCTATCACAAAGCCGGGAAAGATGACCTTGCCGTTTCTGTCATCGAAACTGTTTATTTTGCCCGCATACTGACACAGGAGAATTCGCCAGATGAACCGCTTGCAACCTTCGCCCGTTACTTTTGATGAAAATGATGTAGAAATTATTGCACGTGAGACGCTATATCGTGGTTTTTTTTCACTTAATTTATACCGGTTTCGTCACCGTTTGTTCAATGGTGAAATGAGCGGCGAGGTAAAACGCGAGATTTTTGAGCGCGGCCATGCGGCTGTGCTGCTACCCTATGACCCTGTACGTGATGAAGTCGTATTGATTGAACAACTGCGTATTGCGGCGATCGACACCTCGGTTTCCCCTTGGCTGCTGGAAATGGTCGCAGGCATTATTGAAACCGGGGAAAGCGTTGAGGACGTCTGCCGCCGCGAAGCGTTGGAAGAGGCAGGCGTGGTGGTCGGGCGCTGCAAGCCGGTGCTGAGTTACCTGGCTAGCCCCGGTGGCACCAGTGAACGCCTGTCGATTATGGTGGGTGAGGTCGATGCCCTGACGGCGGAAGGGATCCATGGACTGGAGGAGGAGAATGAAGACATTCGTGTCCATGTGGTTAGCCGTGAACAGGCTTACCGCTGGGTTGAAGAGGGCGCGATTGACAACGCCGCATCAGTGATTGCATTGCAGTGGCTGGCGCTGCACCATCAATCGCTCAAAGCAGAGTGGGTCGACTAAATGCAAAAGCGCTATACCCCTGATTTTCCGGAAATGATGAGATTGTGTGAAACCAATTTCGCACAATTACGCCGTTTGCTGCCGCGCAACGACGAAGTGGGTGAAATCGTGACTTATCAGGTGAACGGCGCCAGTTATCGTCTGACTATTGTTGAATCTACGCGTTATACCTCGCTGGTGGAAATTGAGCAGATTGCGCCTGCGGTCAGCTACTGGAGCCTGCCTGCCATGACGGTGCGTCTGTATTATGACGCGATGGTTGCGGAAGTGTGTTCCAGTCAGCAGATCTACCGCTTTAAAGCGCGTTATGATTATCCGAATAAAAAGTTGCATCAACGTGACGAAAAGCATCAAATTAACCAGTTTCTTGCTGATTGGTTGCGCTATTGTTTAGCGCATGGAGCGGTGGCGGTTCCGGTTATGTAATACCCTATGGATTTCAAGTTGCAACTAGGCGACAAGCTCGTGAGTCCTCAGAAGCTTAGATTGCTAAGTGACTGAGGTGAACGAGCGCGGTCAACAACGTTGCAGCTTGAAAGACGACAGGTAAAGACAGACTGTAATAACAAAGGACACCATTTGGAAAGCCTGTTGAAACTGCCTGTGGCGAGTGGGGCCAGGGTCAGGATCCTGCAAATAACAGATACCCACCTGTTTGCCGGCAAAAATGAGACCTTGCTGGGCATCAATACCTATTCCAGCTATCACGCCGTGCTGGATGCGATCATCGCCCAGCAGCGGGAGAGCGATCTGATCGTGGCAACTGGCGATCTGGCGCAGGATCATTCGCTGGCCGCCTACCGGCATTTTGCTGAGGGTATTATTCGCTTGCCAGCTCCCTGCGTGTGGCTGCCGGGCAATCACGATTTCCAACCGGCGATGGTTGACGCACTGGCGGCTGCCAGGATCACCCCGTCAAAGCATATTTTGCTGGGGGATAGCTGGCAGGTGCTGCTGTTGGACAGCCAGGTGTTCGGCGTGCCGCACGGCGAATTGAGCGACTACCAGTTGGCATGGATGGAGCGTTGCCTCACGGCTTACCCAGAGCGTTATACGCTGCTGTTGCTGCATCATCATCCATTCCCTTGTGGCTGTAGCTGGCTCGATCAGCACAGCCTGCGCAACTCGCATCAACTGGCTGCGGTGCTGGCGAATTATCCAAAAGTGAACACCCTGTTGTGCGGGCATATTCACCAGGAGCTGGATCTCGACTGGCATGGGCGTCGCCTGTTGGCTTCTCCCTCTACCTGTGTGCAATTCAAACCACACTGCACCAATTTTACTATCGACGAAGTCTCCCCTGGCTGGCGCTACCTTGACCTGCTGCCCGATGGCCGCGTGGAAACCCAGGTATTCCGCTTGGAGAACGACGATTTCCGCCCCGACATGGACTCGGACGGCTACTGATGCCTTCAACATTACTCTACCTACACGGTTTTAACAGTTCGCCGCTCTCGGCCAAGGCAACGTCTTTCAAGGCGTGGCTGGCTGAACATCACCCAGAGATCGACATGCTGGTGCCGCAGCTGCCGCCTTACCCGGAAGACGCAGCCGAAATGCTGGAAAATCTGGTTATGGAGCGTGCTGGCCATACGCTGGGCGTGGTGGGCTCTTCACTAGGGGGCTATTATGCCACCTGGTTGTCCCAGTGTTTTGCTTTGCCAGCGGTGGTGGTTAACCCGGCGGTGAAGCCGTTTGAGCTGCTGCTCGACTATCTCGGGCCAAACGAGAACCCCTACACCGGCCAACAATATGTGTTAGAGTCACGCCACGTTTACGATCTGAAAGTGATGCAGATCGATCCCTTGGAGTCGCCGGATTTAATCTGGTTGCTACAACAAACGGGCGATGAAATCCTCGATTACGGTCAGGCTGTGGCTTATTACACCGCCTGTCGGCAAACGGTGGAATCTGGTGGAAACCACGCCTTCGTCGGTTTCGAACACTACTTCTCCCAGATTGTGGATTTTTTAGGGCTATAACACCGCTGCAACTTCACGTGCCGCAGGTATACTGAAGAGGCAGGCGGTTCCAGCACCTCCCCTTAACCACGAAAAATAATCAACGATGACTCAATCCAGCTATAACGCTGATGCCATTGAAGTACTCAGCGGTCTAGAACCAGTGCGCCGCCGTCCCGGTATGTATACCGACACGACGCGCCCGAACCACCTCGGCCAAGAGGTGATTGATAACAGCGTCGATGAAGCGTTGGCGGGCCACGCCAAGCGTATCGATGTGATTCTGCACGCCGATCAGTCACTGGAAGTGATCGACGACGGCCGCGGCATGCCGGTGGATATCCACCCGGAAGAAGGCGTACCGGCGGTTGAGTTGATCATGTGCCGTTTGCACGCGGGCGGTAAATTCTCCAATAAAAACTACCAGTTCTCCGGCGGCCTGCACGGCGTGGGCATCTCGGTGGTTAACGCCCTGTCCAAACGGGTGGAAGTCAGCGTTAAGCGCGACGGTAACGTCTACAGCATCGCTTTTGAGAACGGCGACAAGGTGCAGGAATTGGCGGTGACCGGTAGCTGCGGCAAACGCAACACCGGCACCAGTATTCACTTCTGGCCTGACGAGCAGTTCTTCGACAGCCCGCGCTTCTCGGTTTCCCGCCTGTCGCACCTGCTGAAAGCTAAAGCGGTGCTGTGCCCCGGCGTTGAAATCTACTTTATCGACAAGCTGAATAACACCGAGCAGCGCTGGTGCTATCAGGATGGCCTCACCGATTATCTGATGGAGGCGGTGAACGGCCTGATTACCCTGCCGGAAAAAGCGTTTGTCGGTAACTTTGCCGGTGACACCGAGGCGGTGGATTGGGCGCTGCTGTGGCTGCCAGAAGGCGGGGAACTGCTGACGGAGAGCTACGTCAACCTGATCCCGACCATGCAGGGCGGTACTCACGTCAACGGTTTGCGTCAGGGCTTGCTGGATGCGATGCGTGAATTCTGCGAGTTCCGCAATATTCTGCCACGCGGCGTGAAGCTTTCTGCCGAAGATATCTGGGATCGCTGTGCTTACGTGCTGTCGGTGAAAATGCAGGATCCACAATTCGCCGGGCAAACCAAAGAGCGTTTGTCGTCGCGCCAGTGTGCGGCGTTTGTTTCCGGCGTAGTGAAAGATGCCTTCAGCCTGTGGCTGAACCAGAACGTGCAGGCGGCCGAACAACTGGCTGAACTGGCGATCTCCAGCGCCCAGCGCCGTTTGCGTGCGGCGAAAAAAGTGGTGCGTAAAAAACTGACCAGCGGGCCTGCATTGCCGGGCAAGCTGGCGGATTGCACCTCGCAGGATCTGAGCATGACCGAACTGTTCCTGGTGGAAGGGGACTCTGCGGGTGGCTCGGCCAAACAGGCGCGCGATCGTGAATATCAGGCGATCATGCCGTTGAAAGGGAAGATCCTGAACACCTGGGAAGTCTCTTCTGACGAAGTGTTGGCCTCGCAGGAAGTGCATGATATCTCAGTGGCGATCGGCATCGATCCAGACAGTGAAGATCTCAGCCAACTGCGTTACGGCAAAATCTGTATCCTGGCGGATGCGGACTCCGATGGCCTGCACATCGCCACACTGCTGTGCGCCCTGTTTGTGCGCCACTTCAGTGCGCTGGTTAAAGGTGGGCACGTCTATGTAGCGATGCCGCCGTTGTACCGTATCGACTTGGGTAAAGAGGTTTATTACGCCCTCGACGAAGAGGAAAAAGCCGGTGTGCTGGAGCAATTGAAGCGCAAGAAAGGCAAACCGAACGTTCAGCGTTTCAAAGGGTTGGGCGAGATGAATCCGCTGCAACTGCGTGAAACCACGCTCGATCCCAACACTCGCCGTCTGGTGCAGTTAACCATCGATGACGAGAATACGGATCAAACCATGGCGCTGATGGATATGCTGCTGGCGAAGAAGCGTTCGGAAGATCGCCGCAACTGGCTGCAGGATAAAGGTGACATGGCCGACCTGTCGGTCTGATGCCCAGGGGCCGGGATACCGGCCCCTGCCTCAATCCCGTAGAGGCGCGGCAGACTGCGCCCGATATTCAGGGCGGAAAGCATGAAAATTACCCTCGACGAATTGCTCGCGTTCACTTCGGTGGTCGATAGCGGCTCCATCACCTCCGCTGCGGAACAGCTTGGCCAGACCACTTCTGGCATCAGTCGTGCGCTAAGCCGCCTGGAAAAAAAACTCAACACCACCTTATTACGCCGTACCACTCGCCGCCTGGAACTGACCGAAGAGGGGCAGAGTTTTCTTGTGCACGCACGTGAGATTATCAACTCGGTGGAGAATGCCGAGGAGCAGATGGCGTTGCGCCGCCAAATCCCGGCCGGTCGGCTGCGGGTCAACGCCGCGGCACCCTTTATGGATCGCGTGATCGTGCCGTTGGTGGCGGGTTTTCGCCAACGTTTTCCGCAGATTGATCTGGAACTGCATACCGATAACCAGATTATCGATCTATTGGAGAAGCGCACCGATATCGCCATTCGCATCGGCACATTGCGCGACTCGACCATCCACGCGCGCCTTCTTGGGGCTAGCCGGTTACGTATTCTCGCCAGCCCGGAATATATTGCCCGCTTCGGTGCTCCGCAGAGCGTTGACGAACTCAATCAGCATTGCCTGTTGGGGTTCACCCAGCCAGAATCGCTGAATCTATGGCCGTTGCGCAACCAGCAGGCGGAGCATTTTGCCATTACCCCAACGCTGTCGGCGTCCAGCGGTGAAACGCTGCGGCAACTGGCACTAAGTGGGGTAGGGATCGTGCAGTTAGCGGATTTTATGACGCGGGAAGATCAGCGGGAAGGGCGGTTGATAGTGCTACTGGAAGAGGAAACGCTGGACGTGCGCCAACCGATTAACGCGGTGTATTACCGCAATACACAATTGGCCGCACGCATTACCTGTTTTCTGGATTATGTCAGCGCAAACCTTGATGTGCAGACGCTGTAGATCTGTGTGAGAGATAGGGACATGCTGCTAACCTTTAAGCCTAACCCTCTCCCTGTGGGAGAGGGTTAGGGGCGACGCTTAAGCAAAAACCTCAGCCAGATGCGTGCGGAAGCGTGCGATATCACCCGCAATATCCGGCTGCTTAATCACATCATTACAGATAAAGGTCGGCAGAGCGTCCATTCCCAAGAACTGGTTGGCTTTGTGGAAGTGCAGGTAAACCCCGTCAACACCCACGCCTTCGAAGAACTGCTCCGGATCGGTAAAGGCTTGCAGCGGAGCGTTCCAGGTCAGGCTCAGCATATATTTTTTACCCTTAATCAGGCCGCCTGAACCGTATTTTTTCGCCGCATCGGCGCGGGTGCGGCCATCGCTGGCGTACAGGCTACCGTGGCCAGCGGTGAACACTTCATCGATGTATTTTTTCAGGATCCAGGGCTCACCCATCCACCAGCCAGGCATCTGATAGATCACCGCATCGGCCCACAGGTATTTCTGTACTTCGGCTTCAATGTCGTAGCCATCATCGACCACGGTGACCTGCACATCGTGCTTGCCATCGCGCAGAAAGCTTTCCGCTACGTCGCTCAGAGTTTGGTTTAGTTCGCCGTTGGAATGGCCGAATTGTTTCTTGGCGTTAATAATCAGGATATTGCTCATCGGTTCACTGCCCCTGTCAGAATCAGAATAGGTTATGACCACCGCCTAGTAGGGTCGCCATATTGCTGAAACGGAGTGTAATCTTTTACACCTCAGGGAAAAATGCGAACTGGCGCACAACAGTGTTGACTGTGAGTCAATAAAGAGAGCCGTCGATGGCAGGGTTTTGCATAAAATAGATAAATTATCGATGCCGCTGGGCGATCACTGCGCCATCTGTGACAGCTACCCTGCAGATGAGTTACTATCGCGACCAGAATCGACAACCCATTAAATTGTGGGCGCTGTTGTTATGCACCATACACTGCGCCCCATTATCAGGGATAGCCAAACTACGGTCTGAGGATATTTGAGTAATGAGTGAACTGACTCATGACGGTGTTGAGCGTTTACCGCTGCACACATTCACTGAAAAAGCCTATCTGGACTATTCCATGTACGTCATCATGGATCGGGCGTTGCCGTATATTGGCGATGGTTTAAAGCCGGTACAGCGCCGTATCATCTATGCCATGTCGGAACTGGGGCTGAGCAACAACGCTAAATTCAAAAAATCGGCCCGTACCGTGGGCGATGTCTTGGGTAAATACCATCCACACGGTGACAGTGCCTGCTATGAAGCGATGGTGCTGATGGCACAGCCGTTCTCTTACCGTTATCCGCTGGTGGATGGTCAGGGGAACTGGGGGGCACCGGATGATCCGAAATCCTTCGCCGCGATGCGTTACACCGAATCGCGCCTGTCGAAATACGCCGAAGTATTGCTGGGTGAACTGGGTCAGGGCACGGTCAATTGGGTGCCAAACTTCGATGGCACCATGCAGGAACCCAAGATGTTACCGGCGCGCTTGCCGAACATCCTGCTCAACGGCACGACGGGCATTGCCGTCGGTATGGCCACCGACATCCCACCGCACAACGTACGCGAAGTGGCGGCGGCGGTTATCGCGCTGATCGACAAACCGGATACCTCGCTTGAGGATCTGCTGGAGTTTGTACAAGGGCCAGACTTCCCGACCGAAGCAGAAATCATCACCCCGCGCGACGAAATCCGCAAAATTTACCAGAATGGCCGTGGCTCGGTACGCATGCGTGCCATCTGGAAGAAGGAGGACGGTAGCGCGGTGATTACCGCACTGCCGCACCAGGTTTCCGGTGCCAAGGTGTTGGAGCAGATCGCCAGCCAGATGCGCGCCAAGAAGCTGCCAATGGTGGAAGATCTGCGTGATGAGTCGGATCACGAGAACCCAACCCGCCTGGTGATCGTGCCGCGTTCCAACCGTATCGATCTGGATCAGGTGATGAACCACCTGTTTGCCACTACCGATCTGGAACGCAGCTACCGCATCAACATGAACATGATCGGCCTGGATAACCGCCCGCAGGTCAAAGGGCTGTTGGAGATCCTCACCGAATGGCTGGTTTTCCGCCGCGATACGGTGCGCCGCCGCCTGAACTACCGCCTGGAAAAAGTGCTGAAACGCCTGCACATTCTGGAAGGTTTGCTGGTTGCGTTCCTCAATATCGATGAAGTGATCCACATCATCCGCAGTGAAGATGAACCGAAGCCGGTACTGATGCAGCGTTTTGGCATCTCCGACACCCAGGCTGAAGCGATCCTCGAACTGAAACTGCGCCACTTGGCCAAGCTGGAAGAAGTGAAGATCCGCGGTGAACAGGATGAACTGGCGAAAGAGCGCGATCACCTGCAAGCGCTGCTGGCGTCCGAGCGCAAACTGAATACGCTGATTAAGAAAGAGATTCAGGCTGATGCGCAAGCTTATGGCGACGATCGTCGTTCACCGCTGACCGAGCGTGAAGAAGCCAAGGCGATGAGCGAGCACGACTTTGTGCCTTCTGAACCTGTGACCATTGTGCTGTCTGAAATGGGCTGGGTGCGCAGCGCCAAAGGCCATGATATCGATCCAACGGGGTTGAGCTACAAAGCCGGTGACAGCTTCCGTGCCGCCGCGCGTGGCAAGAGTAACCAGCCAGTGGTGTTTATCGACTCCACCGGGCGCAGCTATGCACTCGATCCGCTGACGCTGCCTTCTGCGCGCGGGCAGGGTGAACCGTTAACCGGTAAACTGACGCCGCCGCCGGGTGCGACGATCTCACAGGTACTGATGGCGGCTGACGATCAGAAACTGCTGATGGCTTCCGATGCCGGTTACGGCTTCGTCTGTACCTTTAGCGATCTGGTGGCACGCAACCGTGCTGGTAAAGTGATGATCACTCTGCCGGATAACGCCAAGGCGCTGCCGCCGATGGAGATCCACGGTGCTGATGACATGTTGCTGTCGATTACCGCCGCGGGCCGCATGCTGATGTTCCCGGTGGCCGATCTGCCGCAGTTGTCGAAGGGTAAGGGCAACAAGATTGTTTCGATAGCGTCGGCGCAGGCGGCGTCGGGTGAAGATAAGCTGATCTGGCTGTTCGTGCTGCCACCGCAGACTTCCGTCACCCTGCACGTAGGCAAGCGCAAACTGACGCTGCGGCCGGAGGACCTGCAGAAATTCCGCGCTGAGCGTGGCCGTAAAGGCACCTTGCTGCCGCGCGGCCTGCAACGCATTGACCGGGTTGAGCTGGATATGCCGGAGCGAGTATTGCCGGGCGATAGCGAAGAGTAAGCCGGTACCAGGAGATCATTCGGGCGTAGCAGGCTGCGCCCGCTTTTTTACCTGTGTCCCCTAAATGTTTGGAGTGGTGGGGTAGATTCCAAATTGTGGGGGTTCGCTGCATAAATGTATTGTGCCGATCGTCTGCTGGCGAGAAAATAGCGAAAACAGCAGGGACGTAAAATGCTGCGCCAGCAGTGTGCTAATGAGGTGGTTATGTTATTGATATTACGTGCGATTATTGTCGCGATATATTGTATTCTGGTCTGTATTTTTGGTTCGATTTACTGTTTGTTCAGCCCGCGTAACCCTCGTCATGTGGCGACTTTTGGCCACCTGTTTGGCCGTTTGTCGACGGTATTGGGTATCAAGGTCGAAGTGCGTAAACCTGCCAGTGCGGCCAATAACGGCAAGTGCATTTATATTGCCAACCATCAGAATAACTACGACATGGTGACGGTTTCCAATATTGTGCAGCCGCGCACCGTGACGGTTGGCAAGAAAAGCCTGGCGTGGATCCCATTTTTCGGCCCGCTCTATTGGCTGGCCGGTAATCTGCTGATCGATCGGAATAACCGTGCCAAAGCGCACGGCACTATTGCCCAGGTGGTTGAAGCACTGGCGGAAAAAGACATTTCTGTCTGGATGTTCCCAGAGGGCACCCGCAGCCGTGGCCGTGGATTGTTGCCGTTCAAAACCGGTGCATTCCATGCGGCAATTGCGGCAGGTGTGCCGGTTGTGCCGATTTGCGTTTCTACCACCAGCGGCAAGATCAACCTCAATCGCTGGAATAACGGTCATGCGATCGTGGAGATGCTGGAACCGGTCGATACGAGTGCTTACAGCAAAGAGCAGGTGCGTGAGTTGGCGGCCCATTGCCGCGATCTGATGAAGGCGAAAATTGAGCAGTTGGATGTAGAAGTTGCCCAACTGGATGCCACAAAAAAATAAAAGCATTCAGCAGGCTAGTGAAGATAATTTAAGGCTGGCCAGTTCCCTTGCTTCGGGGGAGAGAATTAGGGTGAAGGGAATATCACCGAGCTAAAGTCCCTCACCCCGGCCCTCTCCCAAAGGGGAACGGTGGGCACTGCACCTATGCTCGGGTCAGCTGTAATCAGTTCCCTCTCCTTCGGGGAGAGGGTTAGGGTGAGGGGAATTCACTGAACTAAAGTCCCTCACCCCGGCCCACCCATAGGGCGCGCGATATTAGGCATTACACTTATGCCCCGGTCAGCCGGGGCTTTTCATACGGTTTAGTTTGGTTTCCATGGAGAAAATATGTCACTCAGTCGACGTCAGTTTATTCAGGCATCGGGCTTGGCGCTGTGCGCTGGAGCGGTGCCGCTGAGGGCTGAGGCGAGCGGAACGCAGACCCCGTTACCCATTCCACCCCTGTTGGAATCCCGCCGTGGGCAGCCTCTGTTTTTAACGCTGCAACGCGCCCACTGGGCCTTTATGGATAACCGCAAAACATCGGTGTGGGGCATTAACGGCACCTACCTGGGGCCAACGGTGCGGGTATACAGCGGTGACGACGTCAAACTGATCTACAGTAACCGCCTGACCGAGCCGGTATCGATGACCATCAGCGGCCTGCAAGTGCCAGGCACTCTAATGGGCGGCGCGGCGCGCATGATGTCGCCGAATATAGATTGGTCGCCGGTGATTCCGATCCGCCAGGCGGCAGCCACCTGCTGGTATCACGCTAACACCCCCAATCGGATGGCACCGCACGTTTACAACGGCCTGGCTGGTTTATGGTTGGTCGAAGATGAGATCGGCAAAAATCTACCGTTGCCAAACCATTATGGTGTGGATGATTTCCCGCTGATCATTCAGGACAAGCGGTTGGATAACTTCGGGACCCCTGAATACAATCCGCCCGCACACGGGGGCTTTGTGGGGGATACGCTGCTGGTGAACGGTGTGCAAAACCCCTATGTTGAAGTTTCTCGCGGCTGGGTGCGGCTGCGTTTGCTGAATGCTTCCAACTCACGGCGTTACCAGTTGCAGTTGAGCGACGGTCGGCCGATCAGCGTGATCGCCAGCGATCAGGGCTTCCTGCCTGCTCCGGTGTCGGTACAACAGCTTTCTTTGGCTCCGGGGGAGCGCCGCGAAGTGCTGATCGACATGTCGAAAGGTGATGATGTGACCATTACTGCCGGTGAAGCGGCGAGCATGATGGATCGCCTGCGTGGTCTGTTTGAGCCTTCCAACCTGCTGGTTTCCACCCAGGTGCTGACCTTGAAACCCACTGGTCTGTTGCCGCTGGTCACCGATAACCTGCCAGCGCGCCTGCTGCCGGATCAACTGCTGGAGGGGAACGCAATCCGTTCGCGTGAGTTCACGTTAGGCGACAAGATGGCCGGAATTAACGGCGTGATCTGGGATATGAACCGCATTGATGTGCAAGCGCAGCAGGGCACCTGGGAGCGCTGGACGATCCATGCCGACACCCCGCAGGCGTTCCACATCCAGGGCGTGCAGTTCCTGGTGAAACGTGTCAACGGCGCTCAGCCGATGGCGGAAGATCGCGGCTGGAAGGATACCGTTTGGGTGGATGGCGATGTCGAACTGTTGGTGTATTTCAACCAGGTTTCCTCAGAGCATTTCCCGTTCCTGTACTACAGCCAAACGCTGGAAATGGCCGATCGCGGTTCTACCGGCCAGTTTGTGGTGCAAGCGGCACCTTAAACACCCTGCGGCGTCCGCAGCATTTTCAGGAACGCTCGTACGACCGGTGTGGCACTTTCGGCATGATAGATCGCATACAGATCGGCCGAGGGTGCCGCCAGCAGCGGGCAAAAACGCACGCCGGGCCATGGGATTCGCCCATAGCTGTCCGGCAGCAGTGTAATACCATATCCTTCCGCTACCAGCGCCATCAGCGTTTGCGGTTCATTGACCTGATGGGCAATCTCCGGCACAAAACCCTGTTGCAGGCACAAATTGTGCAGATACAGCCCCAAACTGGCCTCGTGCGGCGGCAGCACGATAAATTTGTCATGCTGCAAGGCTTGCAGCGGGATCGCCGTGCCATCAGCCAACGGATGTGAAACCGGCAGTACCACCGCTATTTTCTCCCGTGCCAACAGCTGGCACGCCAGGCCCGGCAGCGCCTGCTGCTTGGCTTCGCGCCACACGCCAATATCAATATGCCGCTTTTGCAGTGAAATAATCTGCTGGCTGGGGGTCTGTTCGTTCAGCACCCAGGTCACCTTGTCGGCTTGTGCAGTAAAACGTTTCAGCGCCGGGATCAGCCCACCCCACACCGACGTGCCCACCATACCAATCACCATATGGCCCGCCTCACCACGCCCCAGTTGCTGCACCTGATTGAGCGCGTTGCCAGCCTGATCCAACAGCATTTCAACGTTATGAAACAGCGTGCGGCCTGCCAGCGTCAGCGCTATGGAGCGGGTGGTGCGTTTAAATAATTCTACGCCCAACTGGCTTTCCAGCTCTTTGATATGTTTGCTGAGCGGGGGTTGCGAGATATTCAGCCGCCGCGCTGCCTGTGTGAAATTCATCTCTTCCGCCACCACGCGGAAATAATGCAGCAGACGGAAATTAATCCGGCTTGGGTCGGGCATGGGCTGTTTCATCAGTGGTGCGCCTCCCGGCAGGTATTTATAGGTAAATGGAATAAATCTGCGGGCAATAATGTATTGGTCGCCGCCCTCAATCGCTCTCTACTATGGGGAATACTCCACCCTTCCACAGAAGAGAATACTATGTTTAATCAAGAAGATGCTTTTTCCTGTGCGGATATTTTGCGTACCCGGCTGCCCGGCTTTCAGCCGCGTGCTGCTTTGATTCTGGGATCCGGGCTGGGAGCGCTGGCCGAGGTGATGAAGGATACCGTCACCATCGACTATACCGAATTACCGGGCTTCCCGGTAAGCAGCGTCGTTGGCCACGCTGGGCAACTGGTGGCCGGTTGGCTGGAAGGGGTGCCGGTGCTGTGCATGAAGGGGCGCGGGCATTTCTATGAAGGGCGGGGTATGCAGGTGATGACCACGGCAATACGCACCTTCAAACTGCTGGGCTGTGAGTTCCTATTGGCGACCAACGCCGCCGGTTCGCTGCGCAAGTCGGTTGCGCCGGGTAGCCTGGTGGCACTGACCGACCACATCAACTTTATGCCGGAATCCCCATTAGTGGGCAGCAACGACGAGCGCTTTGGCCCACGTTTCTTCAGCCTGGCCAATGCCTACGATCGTGACTTGCGTGCGCAGTTGGCGCAGGTGGCGGAAAAGGTCGGGATCCCGCTGGCCGAAGGGGTGTTTGCTGCCTATACCGGGCCGAATTTCGAAACCCCGGCAGAGATCCGCATGATGCAGACGCTGGGCTGCGACGTGGTCGGGATGTCGATCGTACCGGAAGTGCTTTCTGCCCGCCATTGCAGCCTGAAGGTGCTGGTGGTGTCGGCGATGACTAACTACGCCGAAGGGCTATCGGATACCCCACTTTCTCACGAACAGACGCTGAGCTGTGCCGCCATGGCGGCCGACGATTTTATGCGCCTGATCCGTGAGTTCTTCAAAACGCTGTAAATATTATTTCCGTCCGATACCCCGCGGCAAACCCTACTTTGCCGCGTAAATCATCGTTAAATCAGAATAACAAGGTGATGGTAATGGCAATAAAAACCAGATTGAAAGTGATGGTCTTCCTCCAGTTCTTTATCTGGGGGGCTTGGTTAGTGACCCTCGGTTCTTACATGATCAACACCCTGCATTTCAGCGGGGTGCAGGTAGGAATGGTTTACAGCTCGAAAGGCATTGCGGCGCTGATTATGCCGAGCTTGGCAGGGATTATTGCCGATCGCTGGATCAAGGCCAACTACCTCTACGGACTGTGCCATTTACTTGGCGCGGTGGCGCTGTACTGCGCGGCGCAGGTCGAGCAACCGATGGTGATGTTCTGGGTGATGCTGTTCAACGCCATGGTGTATATGCCCACTATCGCGCTGTCCAACGCCATTTCTTACTTCTGCCTGGAAAGGCACGGCTGCGATACGGTAAAAGACTTCCCACCGGTGCGGGTTTATGGAACCGTGGGCTTTATTCTGGCGATGTGGCTGATCAGTTTTGGCAAAATTGAACTGAGCAATATGCAGCTGTACCTGGCTGCGGCGGTATCGCTGGTGTTAGCCGCTTATTCGCTGACGTTGCCCCATTGCCCGACCAACAATGTGAAGCGCTCGCAAAGCTGGGTCAGCCTGCTGGGGCTGGATGCCTTTGTATTGTTCAAACAAAAGCGCATGGCGGTCTTCTTCCTGTTTGCCATGCTGCTGGGGGCGGCGCTACAGATCACTAACACCTTCGGCAACCCATTCCTGCACGATTTCTCGCTCAACCCGCTGTATCAGGACAGTTTTAGCGTGCGTTATCCTTCCGTGCTGCTTTCCCTGTCGCAAATTTCTGAGGTGTTTTTCATCCTCACGATCCCGTTCTTCCTGCGTAAATACGGTATCAAACAGGTGATGCTGATCAGCATGGCGGCTTGGACGCTGCGCTTCCTGTTCCTGGCCTATGGCACCCCGGCTGGATTTGGTTTTGTGTTGCTGCTGCTGTCGATGATCGTTTATGGCTGCGCGTTTGATTTCTTTAATATTTCCGGTGCGATCTTTGTTGAAAAAGAAGCCGACCACCGCATTCGTGCCAGCGCGCAAGGGCTGTTTATGAGCATGGTTAACGGTGCGGGTGCTTACGTTGGGGCGATCGCCAGCGGTGAAGTGGTGGACTTCTTTACCCAAGATGGCGTGAAAAACTGGCAAAGCATCTGGCTGGTGTTTGCGGCCTATACGCTGGTGCTGGGGGTGATCTTCGCGCTGACGTTCAACTATCAACATCGGCCAGAAGAGGTGGCTGGAGAGATGCAGAAGGCACATTAAGCGGTGTCATGGCCCGAGATATCGGGCCATGAGCGTATCAGGCAGGAAAGCGCTGTTGTAGCTGTTGCCAGTCTGGTGCGCCTGCCGCTCCCCGGCTAGCGACCACGCAGGCGGCAACGCGATTGGCGAGATCGACCGCCTGCGGCAGCGGCCAACCGGCAGAAAGCCCGGCCAGCAAACCGGCGCAGTGGGCATCGCCCGCACCGATAGTATCAACCACCTCAACCGGATAGATCGGCACATGCTGAGGTGACTGGTGGCCGTCGCAAATCCAGGCCCCGTCACGATCCAAACGGCAGATCAACGTAATATTATGTGCGCTGGCAAAGCGCTGTGCGGCGCTGACCGCATCGCCCTCGCCACACAAGATAGCCACTTCGTCGCGGTTCAGGGTCAGCAAGGTATGGCTGTCGCTGAGCATGGCAAAGAACTCTGCACCCAACTGACCAACCCGTGGGCCGGGGTCGATCAACCGCTGCTGATCGAACGGCAGGCGCGTCAGCCAGTCACGTAACGCTTCGCCCGGTTCACCCACCAATTCGTAACCGTTGGCATACACCAAGGTTTCTGGATCTAAAGGCAGCGTGGACAACTGGGCTTTATTCCACTGTGCCTCACAGCCGGTGATGGTGATAAACGTGCGTTCACCGTTGGGTTCCACTAATGCCAGGCACCAGCCGTTATCCATCTGACCGTGGCGCAGCAGCACCGGCAGATCCAGCTCCTGCATCGCGCTTTCAATGGTGGAACCCCAATCTCCGTTGCCGACCGGCATACCGTTGATCACTGGCACATTCAGGCGGCGCAGCGCGCGCGCCACGTTAAAGGCACAGCCACCAATCTGCCGATCTTGTGGCACTGCTTCAATATCTTCACCGCTGCTGGGCAAGTGTGGCAGCGTGAGCACCAGGTCACCCACTGCTCCCCCGACCACCAGAATCGGTTTTACGGCTAACAACTCACTCATTGGCGCGCTCCGCACTTAGCCAGATACAGGCCATAACCGAGCAGGCTGACCAGGAAGGAAACGAACAGCCCAAGGCTGGAGTCGGCAAACAGGCCTTTTGCCAATGGGCCATCGATAAAACCGGTTTTGGTCACCATCAGCCCGCAGAAAGCACCGAGGAACCAGCAGAGCAGCGGTACTTTACGCACGCCGCAATTCTGGCCGTTCAGGCCATACAGCGCGTTGGCATCGTAGCCGTGGTGGCGGCGCAGCTTGGTGTAATCGAGGATGAAAATCGCCGCCCAGGCCGCGAGGAAGACGCCGCAGAACACCAGGAACGAGATGAATGGCCCCAGGAAATCTTCAGAGACAAACAGCACGTAGATGGCAATGCCGAGCACCAGCACTGCATCGATAGACACTGCCAAAGACTGCTTCACCTTCACGCCCAGCGTTAACAGGTTCAGGCTGGCGGAGTAGAGGCTGAGCACGGCGATAGTGACGATCCCGGCGGTGGCGGCCAGCAGATAGGGGATGGCCATCCATTTCGGCAGCACCGAGCCGATCAGCGCAATCGGGTTGGCGGAGCTAGCCAGATCCGGCAGTTGTACCGACAGCAGGATCCCGGTGAACATCAGCAGCATCAGCGGCAGGCAGGCCCCCCCTACCACGGCGGCAAAAATGCTTTTATCGGCAGACTGTGGGCTCTGGTAGCGGCTGTAATCCGCCCCGGCGATGGCCCAACTGATGCCGGTACCGGCGGCGATCACCGAAACCGCTGGCAGGAAGCCGCTCAGCCAACTGCCGGAAGGCAACGACAGCACCTTGCCCCATTCGGTGGTAAAGACGATATACAACACCACGATCAACGTCATGGTGCCGAAAATCCGGCTGAACCAACTCTGCATCCAGACCACGGTATTCTGGCCGAGCAGGCTGACGACGATGGTCAGGCCGCCAAACAGCAGCAGGCTGATGGCGGTGAGAGAATGGCTGGCACCCATGCCCGCCGCCTGGAACAGGGCGGCTAGCGTCAGCGTGCCGGTAATCACGTTGACCGCCTCCCAGCCCATCAGGTTGACCCAACTGAAGGTGGTAGGGGCAATATTGCCTTTCAGACCAAAAATCACCCGCGATAAGGTCAGGGTAGAGGTACGGCCGCGTTTGCCGGCGAAGCTGGTGTAACCCACCAGAATAAAGCTGGCGACGCCAACCAGAGCAGCCAGGATCGACTGAACGAACGACAGGCCAAAGGCGACGATAATCGCCCCATACACCACGCCAAGAATGCCGATGTTGGCAGCTGACCAGACCCAGAACAGCTCGATAGGTTTACCGGTCTGTTCCGCATCAGGTACGCGATCGATCCCGGTACTTTCTACTTTCCATGTCTCATTGCGGTTGATTTCACTCATCTATCACTATCCTTGGTTGCGCAGCCTGGTAAGAGCCGCTGCGTAAGGCTGAAAATCAATCTGATTGGCACGGTTGATGGTGTCAATCCATTCCGCTGGGAAGGCGCCAATTCCGTGCAGTGCGCCGCAAATCGCCGTTGCCATAGCACCTATGGTATCGGTATCGCCACCCAGATTGGCGGCCAGCACCGCGCAACGTTGCGGATCGGTTCCGGCCAGTTCAACCAGCGCCAGCGTCATTGGTATGGACTCGATATTGTCCATCCCGGCACCGACGGTATGGTACAGCTCTGCCAACGCTTCGGCATCGGGCAGCGCGCTGGCTTTAGTGGCACATTCCAACGCCCAGACCAAGCGGCGGCTGAGCGATGGGCTGAAGGTGGTGATCTGCTGCTGTTGCACCTGTTCTACCCGTTCTGGCAGTTCTTGCTTGATGGTGGCCCAGTCTGCTCCTTCAATGGCTCGGCTAATCGCCCAGGCGACGGTAAAAGCCCCGGCCACGGCGATGTCCGACTTGTGGGTCGGGCTGCATGATAGCCGTACCGCATCGATAAACCTGGGCAGATCGGCGCTGGGCATCAGGCAACCGATGGGGGCCACCCGCATCGCCGCGCCGTTGGTGACACCATTGGCGGGGATCTCCATCACCGGCGTACCGGCACGCACTGCCAGCAGCGCGGCTTTGGAGCTCGGGCCAAGGATGTTTTTATCAAAGGCATTCACCCGCTCCGCCCATAACATAATGTGGTGGGCGATGAGCTCCGGTTCGACGCGGCCATCGGCGGCTAACAGTGCATCTATCAACGCTACCGCCTGTTGGGTGTCGTCGGTATATTCTCCAGCGGTAAATTCGTTTGCGGCGATATTCTCTTCTGGACCTGGCAGAAATTGAGTGATCCAACCAAAATAGTGACGAACCTGCTGCAAGGGCCACAGTTCAGACGGCATCCCCATTGCATCACCTACGGCCTGCCCATAAAGCGCGCCGAGAATGGCTTGGTAGGTGTTATTTTTATTTATCATTTAATTATTTTGTTCCCTGGTGTTGGTGCGTATTGATATAGAACATCAATGCAGTGACATTATAGTCGAAATAAAGCCAATTGCAGTCCAATTGGTGAAAACTGTGATACCAATCCAACTCCACTGTAAACCTAGGTCAGGCGGTTATCTTGAAGGTGGCAAATATGGTAAAAATGAGGTTGGAAGAGGGGTACAGACAGCAGAGGCGGATCCAATGAGTGATTTTATTACCTGGCTGCGTCAACAGTTTTTGCAGGCTGCGGCGGCACCACGTTATATCCAGTTGGCCACAACGATTGAAGCGGCGATTAAACAGCATGTGCTGGCCGTCGGGGATTTTCTGCCGCCGGAACGCCTGATCGCTGAATCGCTGGACGTGTCACGCGTGACGGTCAGCAATGCCATGAAGTTGCTGGATGAAAAAGCGCTGATCTCGCGCCAGCAGGGTATCGGCACGCGGGTGGCGATGCATATCGGTTACTCCCTCAATCAGGATCACGGCTTTACCGCTCAGGTGCTGCGTAATGGCAGTAACGTCAGCAACCAGTGGTTGCTGCGTATCCGCATGGAGGCTCCTGCCGATGTGGCCAAAACGCTGGAAGTGGTCAATCACAGCGAAGTGATCAAGCTGCGCCGCCTGCGATTGGTCGATGGTAACCCGGTTTCACTGGAAACCACCTATATCCCACAGCGTTTTCTGCCCGATCCTGAAGTATTGGAGCATTCGCTTTATGCGCTGTGGCAGTCGCGCGGCATTGTGCCAGAAGGGCGGCATTTTCGCTTAAAGGCCATTGCCAGCACTGACGAGATCGCCGAGTTGCTCAACGTACACAGCGGTATGCCGCTGTTGCGGATTGTGCAGACCAGTCGCAATGCCCAAGGCGAGGTTCTTGAACTCAGCGAAACTCTGTGCCGCAGCGATGTGTATGAGTTTGAGGTCAATAGCTAATCAAACTGATAAATAACCATGCTCTTTTGGCAACGAGTGCGTATAATCGCCGCCCGGCGATAAATTAACCTGCACAAGAGTACCCGCAATGAGCACCACCAGCCTGATCCAACCCGAACGTGAATTGTTCTCCTATAAGCCCTATTGGGCGGAATGTTTTGGCCCTGCGCCGTTCTTACCGATGTCGCGAGAAGAAATGGACCAACTGGGTTGGGACAGCTGCGATGTGATCATTATCAGTGGCGACGCTTATGTTGATCACCCAAGTTTTGGCATGGCGATCATTGGCCGCATGCTGGAAGCGCAGGGGTTCCGCGTTGGGATCATTGCCCAGCCGGATTGGAACAGTAAAGACGACTTTATGCGCCTGGGCAAACCGAACCTGTTCTACGGTATTACCGCGGGCAACATGGATTCGATGATCAACCGCTACACTGCCGATCGCAAACTGCGCCATGACGATGCTTATACGGCGGGTAACGAAGGGGGCAAACGCCCGGATCGTGCCACGCTGGTGTACAGCCAACGCTGCAAAGAAGCTTATAAAGACGTGCCGATCGTGTTGGGCGGTATCGAAGCCAGCCTGCGCCGTATTGCGCACTATGATTACTGGTCGGATACCGTGCGCCGCTCGGTGCTGGTGGATTCCAAAGCCGATATCCTGATTTACGGCAACGGCGAGCGCCCGTTGGTGGAATTGGCGCACCGCCTGGCGGCAGGCGAAAATATTCAGGATATCCATGATATCCGCAACACTGCGGTGATGCGCAAGCAGCCGCTGCCGGGTTGGAGCGGGGTGGATTCCACCCGCCTGGATAAACCGGGCCGCATTGAGCCGATCCCTAATCCTTACGGTGAAGATTTGCCCTGTGCCGACGGCAGCGTGCCGGAGCCAGAGGCTAAACCGGTTGTTGTGCGTGCCGCCAAGCCCAAGCCGTGGGAAAAGACCTACGTGCTGCTGCCTTCCTTTGAAAAGGTGAAGGCGGACAAAGTGCTGTATGCCCACGCTTCGCGCATTCTGCACCACGAAACCAACCCCGGCTGTGCCCGTGCGCTGATGCAAAAGCATGGCGATCGCTACGTGTGGATCAACCCTCCGGCGATCCCACTGACCACGCCGGAAATGGACAGCGTTTTTGCCCTGCCTTACCAGCGTATCCCGCACCCTTCGTATGGTGAAGCGCGTATTCCAGCCTATGACATGATCCGCTTCTCGGTGAACATTATGCGCGGCTGCTACGGCGGCTGTTCGTTCTGCTCGATCACCGAGCATGAAGGGCGCATCATTCAGAGCCGTTCCGAAGACTCTATCGTGCGCGAGATCGAAGAGATCCGCGACAAAGTGCCGGGCTTTACCGGGGTGATTTCCGATCTGGGCGGCCCTACCGCCAACATGTATATGCTGCGCTGCACCAACCCGCGTGCGGAGCAGACCTGCCGCCGTGCGTCGTGCGTGTATCCAGAAATCTGTACTTACATGGATACCAACCACGAGCCGACCATCAAGCTCTACCGCCGCGCCCGTGAATTAACCGGTATCAAGAAGATCCTGATTGCCTCCGGCGTGCGTTACGATCTGGCGGTGGAAGATCCACGTTATATCAAAGAATTGGCAACCCATCACGTGGGCGGCTACCTGAAGATTGCACCTGAACATACCGAAGAAGGGCCATTATCGAAGATGATGAAGCCGGGTATGGGCAGCTACGATCGTTTCAAGCAACTGTTCGATCAGTATTCCAAGCAGGCGGGTAAAGAGCAGTACCTGATCCCTTACTTCATTTCTGCGCATCCAGGCACCAGCGATGAGGACATGGTGAACATGGCACTGTGGCTGAAGAAAAACCGTTTCCGCCTCGATCAGGTGCAGAACTTCTATCCTTCGCCAATGGCTAACTCCACCACCATGTATTACAGCGGTAAAAACCCGTTGGGCAAGGTGGGTTATAAGAGTGAAGACGTGTATATCCCGCGTGGCGATCGCCAGCGCCGCCTGCATAAGGCGTTGCTGCGCTATCACGATGCGGCCAACTGGCCGTTGATCCGCAGCGCGCTGGAAGAAATGGGCTTGAAACACCTGATCGGTAGCCGCCGTGAATGCCTGGTGCCAGCGCCAAGCCTTGACGAGCAGCGCGAGGCTAGACGCTTGCAGCGCAATACGCGCCCGGCGCTGACCAAGCATACCGATATCACCCGCCAGCGCACGCCATCGAACAAACCGCCAGTGCGTAAACCAACGCGTAGCGGCAAGGCGTAATATTCAGAGGGGGCTGGTGGCCTACAGCCCCCTTACTATGTATCTCCATATCGCGGTTGATCCGGGTGGGAGATAACGTAAATAAAAGAACTTCATCCCGCCTATTGAATCTTGAATCCACGATTTATCCTTTAGAGGGTATAAATCATAAATTATCCTTTAGTGCGGATAATGAGATTTTTATCCTTACAGGGAATACTCCAGTCATTGCCCTTTACGGTTCAGATTGACATTATCCTCACAAGGGTATAATAACCTTCATATCCCCATAAAGGGATAATTATGCTGAGTGCAGACCATACGGTTGGCTAATCACCACTGCACAAACGGTGGCTACCGAGGAGGCAATGTGATGAATCCACCCAAGATTTATAGTCCAGGCCAACTGGCAAACTATCTAAAACTTGTGCGGCAGAGAAACCATTGGACACAAAGTGATCTTGCAGCTCGGATTGGTATTAAACAGGCAACGATTTCTAACTTCGAAAACAACCCAGAAAAGACAACACTGACTACCTTGTTTAAAATATTGCAATCACTTGAAACGTCTATAGTTGTTTTCGAAAAGAATGATGTGACAACCACCTGTGAAAAGGATAGCCAACAGGATCTTGACTGGTAATGGCAAAACTTATTGCGTGGATGAACAACGAGCTGGTCGGTGAGCTAACGAAGCAGACAACCGGGGCGCATACGTTCAGATATGATGATAGCTGGATGCGGAATGTGCGTGCCAGACCCCTTTCATTATCGCTACCTTTGCAGTATGGAAACATTACATCTGACGCGGTGATTAATTACTTTGATAATCTGTTGCCAGACAGCCCGAAGGTTCGGGATCGTATTGTTAAAAGGTTTCAGGCCAAATCTAAGCAACCCTTTGATCTTCTTGCTGAGATAGGAAGAGATAGTGTGGGTGCGGTGACGTTACTTCTTCCAGGCCAGAGTGTTACCAACCAGGCATTAACTTGGGAACGGCTAGATGAAAAGAGACTGGAAACGTTACTGACAGCATACCAATCAGATATTCCGCTTGGCATGATTGATGAAGACGATGATTTTAGAATATCGGTTGCTGGTGCCCAGGAAAAAACGGCTCTGCTGAAGATCAATGCGGATTGGTGTATCCCGAGAGGGATTACGCCGACGACTCATATTATTAAACTGCCGATAGGTGAAATAAAGCAGCCTAATGCTACGCTGGATCTGCGTGAGAGTGTTGATAATGAGTATTTATGCTTAGCGTTGGCTCGTGAGCTGGGATTGGAGGTTCCTGATACAGAAATCATCAGAACTGAGGCAATCAGGGCTTTGGCCCTTGAACGGTTTGACCGTCGTTGGGCCGGGAGCGGATCGGTATTGCTTCGATTACCGCAAGAAGATCTTTGCCAAGTATTTGGTCTTCCCTCGTCAGCCAAGTATGAATCAGATGGGGGGCCAGGGATCCCCAGGATTATGGACTTTTTGCTCGGTTCCAGCGCTGCGTTAAAAGACCGATATGATTTTATGAAGTTTCAGGTTTTTCAATGGTTGCTTGGTGCAACAGATGGGCATGCGAAAAACTTCTCCATTTTTATCCAGGCTGGCGGTAGTTATAGATTAACCCCCTTCTACGATATTATTTCTGCATTTCCTGTGCTGGGTGGGCAAGGTCTGCATATGAGTGATCTTAAGTTAGCAATGAGCCTGAAAGCGAGCAAGGGAAGGAAAACCGAGGTTAATACTCTCTATCCCCGCCACTTTTTGGCGACGGCAAAAGAGGTGCACTTTCCTGAAGAGCAAATGATGGAGATCTTGCATTATTTTGCCGAAAACATTCCGAGAGCAATCGACGCTGTAACAAAATCCTTACCTAGCGATTTTTCAACACATGTTTATCGCTCAATAGTGACAAACTTGCAGAAACTCCACGGCAGGCTACAAAGGGGGCTTACTGATTATTCTGGCCCGGAGTAAGGCTGTTCTTCATTAGCTTGTCTTTCAGCTAAGTGCCAGAAGCGGAAGTCAGAGATTATCTGCCAACCGATAAGATGGCTGCCTAAGTCGTGGCGATTCAGTGTGTTTCATCTATCATTTAAAATCAAAATCGAAAGCAAGCCGTAAACATTCATTCAACCACAAGCCTACCAGAGGATGACCGGCATCACGACCCGGGAGCGTGCAACCCTATGGCAATCATCATATTTTTCCCTGAGAATTATTGAAGGAATCATAAAGATAAGATATATTGTAAATTGATCTATATCTTAGCTTGATCGTAAAGGCATTATTTTGGCCCCTTAATACTTTATAAAAATCTTCATACGTTTTTTTACACTGCGCTAATGAAGTCACTCCCGTGCCAAGTGTTAGAAGAATATTCATCTCATCCAGCGATACCGAATCTCCCTTCCTTGGATTCCCATAAGCAAAACAGTCTTTATTTAAACCAAAGAAATTAACGACCTGTATCAGGACATCTGAATTACTACCTTCAACTTGTCTTCCATCGAGAAAATATTCAATATTTTCAATATACCCTTTTCCCATGCCTGCGTTGTAAAGATAAAAACCATACTCATTCTTTCCCGGATCAATAGTTGGCACAAGTGTAATGTAAGGTTGAACTGAAACCTCATAATTATTTTTTTGTAGCCAGCCCATGTAAATTGAAAGTCCCAGCGCACAGAGCGCGATGATGGCACCGCATATCGATACAATCAGGCTAGTTATTGCAAGTCGACTACTACTTTCCATTTTTCTCTCCTTTGCACCAAGAGCGAAAGTTGATATCCCCGTCACACCTGCCCGCATTATAGGGCAGTTTTAATGCAAGTGCATCAAAGCCGCGCCAGTTCTGGCGTAGCTTTGACAAAACGCTAATTTTTTTGCTATGCACGAAAATACATTATTTTTACGATTGAATTAAGATCGCAGCCTAATTTGTTGTTTGATTTGAATTGGTTGTAAAGTTTGATAACGTTGACGAATATTATTATATAATTCAGGAGTATCTTTCGCTTTGAGTGAAACGATTAGAACATAAGCTAGTTCTGGTAAATCCTCAACTTCTACAGGCATACCGCAATCACGACCATAATAGATCACATCAAAACAAGGGTCTTTAAGAGTGTCTTTGTTGAACGTATGTTCACTTCTTAACGTGGTCTCCCACCGATGGGAGTCTTCACGAAGTTCTTCTTCTGTTGCATAAATATTTTTACTGTTAAATAGAGGGAAGGTTGCACCAATTTTGTCTTTTGGAGTTTTCCTCATTGTAACAACTAATCCGCTTTTGGTGTAGTTAACTGGGTGCTCGACATCAACCGGAGTAGTAAAACAGAATGTAGCTTTTAAATCGATACCCCCATTAACGGGAATATCAGGAAATGGAATGGAAGCCCGCAGATGCTGAGATGGTTTTAATTTACCTTGGTAAATAACCTTTACTTCATCGTCATCACAGTAAATAACATCAGCTAAGTTGTGAGGGAATCGTCCCCAGCCAACATGGCTACGTTCTGAACCGTTATTTTCTGCATGATGAATTAACAGTGCTTTAGCCGTAAGTGGAGTGATGTCATATTGCAAACTTGCAGCCAAGCCAATAGCTTGGCGTAAAACTAATGGCGAAGAGAAACTTGTCCCCGCAGTTTGTACTACTCCCCCTAAAAATGGACTATAAAGCTTAAATGGCTCTTCTTTTGACCCCCCAAATGCTATACCGTCAGGTTTAACAAATCCGGGGCTTCGCCCTGGGCCAATACAACTATAATCACTTTTCATCCATTTATCAGACAAAGAGTTAGCCGCACCAACAGCCAATGCGTTTACTAAGTCAGAAGGTGGTTGAATGCGATTTAATCCATCACCTAAGCAACCATCGTTACCAACAGCTACAGTACATAATGTTTTACCGGATGAGAGATATTGTTCTAATGTTGATGTCCACACATGTACATCATCGTCATCAACAGGGAATCTTGGTCCCAGACTCAGATTGATATAATCATAGTCCTCATCATCTAGAACAGATTTAATTCTTAACAAGACATCGAATAAATCTTCATCTTGTCCATCAATCGAATTGTCTAGAACACGATAGTGATCTATTTTTGTATAAGGAATGGGAAGTTCCTTCTGCCCTTCAACAATTGCACCAAACAATACCGTAGAGGTAACATCTTGACCATGTGAAAGTAGTTGTCCACTTGTCTTTGAATTTTGACTAAATGCGTATTCTTCTACCCATTGTTCAAAGTCAGTGTTACCTATCCCTCCATCAAATATAGCGACTTTAATATTATCATTAATCGCTTTCTCCGTAGGTAATTTTAATTCATTATTTTCAGTTAATGTGCGTGTAAAAACGGGGTTGTTAATTCTCAGACTAGGTAAGTCACGAATAGCCCTTAAAAATGAGAATTCTGCGACCATTGTGGCTTCGTGAGCATTGGCAATAATCGGCATGAACGTCAACCCATTCATGTTTATTATTTTATTTTCATTAATGGTTGCGCCGCATGATAATGCGTAATTAATAAAGCTACGTAAAACATCTTTATTACTCTCTGGGGTGTGCAGTGCAACTTCAAGCTTTCTCGTGTTCTGCGATGGCTCAATGGTTTTTATCTTATCATTCGAATCAAAGAATGAAATAGCTTCGAAAGTAATGATTTCTTTCTTTTCGCCCTTGTTCAAACGATCGCTATTTAAGGCATTATAAAGAGCTAAAAAGTTTTTAACTTTCCCAGATACATAAATACAAGCGCTAGAAAATTCATCCTTAGGTTTGCCTCGCCCCTCAACTATTTTCCGTGGTTTTACTTTTACTGATTTGCTACCCACGCTATGCAAAGCAAATTTTTTAAAAAGTAAGACTGGGAAATATGATTTTGCTAAAAATGCAGGATGCAGCGTGATCTTCGCAACAGCCTCGCCATTTGGCATAACCTCATCAGGAAGTGCATCCATACTCTTTAACACGCCCTGTAGTTCACGCATTATTACGGGGGCGTTCTCTTCGTATGTATATGGCTTATTTTTAGGGCCATTACCTTTTTTAACTTTAACCTCACCAGTCAAAGTTTCGCCGTAACCCAATAACATGTTTTTATTATTCATCACTCAATCCTTCTGCATCAATTATTTTTTTAATCAGCGGTCTTGAGATAGCAAGCTCAGCGGATATTTGCCTCTGCGATAGCCCCTTTTCATTCATTGACCTAATTAAATCCGCGATGGGTTTACCCTCAAAAACTTCTTCCATGACAGCTTTATTAACGGGTATGTTCTCCAGAACAGAGTTGCGCTTAGCTTGGTTAATTGAACGTTCAATAATGGCAAAAGACTTACCAACCAAACTTTCGCTAATATACATTGCCAACCCAGGCGGTAAATCGCTCCTAAGCAAAAATTCTTTTATAAGACCTTGTGATGGATAGTCAAAACTGATTACTCGATCAAAACGTCTCCACACGGCAGGGTCTAATAACTCTCCATGGTTAGTAGCTGCAACTAAAATTGAAGTAGCAGGCCATTCATCAATGGCTTGCAATAATACAGTTACTAATCTTTTTAGCTCCCCTACATCGGAAGAATCATCTCTCTTTTTCGCGATTGAATCAAATTCATCCAATAACAAAACACACGGGAAAGAGCGAGCATAATCTAACACCGCTCGTATATTGTTCCCTGTTTTTCCAAGGAAACTGCTCATAACACTTGCAAGATCTAATGTCAAAAGCGGTAAATTCATTTTTTCTGCAAGCCATTTAGCAGCGAGCGTTTTCCCCACTCCAGGCGGGCCATCCATTAATAGTGATTTAGAAGGTAACAACCCTTTCTCGATAAGCTGATCCCTTTTATCCCATTCAGCCGCAAAACGGTTGAGTGAGGTAGAAATGTGCTCAGGCCAAAGAGGAGTAACTGTCAATCTGACTGGGTAAGTCTCAACCAATAATTTTTGCCTTGTATCTGCATCAACAGGCGCTGGTTGTCGGTTTGCCGTAGCTCCCCGCATTACGTTGACAGAATCGGCATTTCTCAAAAGTGCATCACTAAGCTCAGACGCCAGCTCCGGAGAGTCTTTCTTAAGTTTCTTTATCATGATGCGTAAACGCATTTCGAGATTTTCACGCTTTCCCTGTAATGCATCATTCATCACTTCTACAAATAAATCTTTAGTGATGTTAATCATAAAAAACCACTCCAAAGGAAAATCAAACCAAAACTCACTGAATGATATACCATCCTGTCCATTTATCCAGTAAAATTACCAGATAAGGGAGGAATATTTACCAGGAAATGGCTTTTTATGACCACTCGCACTCTCTCTGGAAATGCAATCCCATTCAGTTTGGCGGGGTAAGCGAAGCACCTATCGCCTGGCACACTTTAGCCCCGCGAGCTAACACCTTAAGCTCCCAGAGTTGCGGAGTAATCCCCTACTGAGATAGCTCAAAACGAATGCGGGGTATTTGGTAGCATTTATGACCACGAATGCATCGTGATGTTAGTAATGCTTCCGTTAGTTGTGAGGATCATTGCTGATGCCCGCTCCTCGCTCCGAGTTCCTATACGCCAACTTCCGCTTTTCGCTCGAAGCTGCCATAGCAAGGTGTTCGGGCAGCTATGAGCGATGAGCAGGTGTTGGCTATCATTCATTTTCACAGGTGCAAAAAAAAGATAATGATCTAAGTAATTGTAATATATTAATATTTTTTTCATTTAAATATAAATAAATTCGTATTTTACAATGTAAGTTCCAATTTTATTTACACGAGCTGTTACCCATACTCCTGTCATTCCTTGCTTACGATGGCTGCGCAGAAATTCTTTGTTTGTACAAAGCTGTATCCATCTGGTGGTGTTCTGATCTTTTAACCAGATACCTGCTTCACAATGCCCATGCTTACCTCTCGATGGCCCTGGAAAGACAACCTCATATTCAGATTCATAGCCAATTATTTTGTCTGGGAAGAGATAAACATAGACATCGTAACAGTTTAAGCTCAATACAAATCCCAGGCAAAAACCGCCAAAAAATGCATTACAAAGATACTTTAATGTTTTGTTAAAAGTGCGAAGATAAAAAGCGCGTATAAAAGAGAAGCTTCCAATCAATGCGCCAAAAGAAATATACGTTATCCATTCAGGTACCGATTTTTGTAAAATGGTATTATGGGAGATACTTGATGCCCACAACATATACCAGAACCATCCACCCATAATGATGCATATCACGGCTGTAATGGACCATTTCTTATATTTATTTTCGAAATAATAACTTTTATTCATGATTATATTTTTGTATGTATCAAAAGATGATAATAGCCTTGCCGTGCACGGCTATTTTAACTTATTAATCTGAGCATGCCATCTTTTTCGACTTGATTTTTAAACGTCCGCTTCACGCTCTTTAGGGACAACCATACTCAGATCTCCGATATTGCAGGAGATTTGAGTATGAACACATCACCCTGGAACAAAGATTGTACCATCGGCCAAAAAAGACCGCTTCAGATATCTCATATCTGGGGAATCAGAATCAGACTTGAACTGGAAGGTAAAATACGCGATCTGGCTCTGTTCAACATGGCTTTGGACAGCAAGCTGCGTGGCTGTGATCTGGTTAAACTAAAAGTGTCAGATGTTTCATATGGTAATTCTGTTTCAAGCAGAGCGACGGTGCTGCAACAGAAGACCGGTGACCCTGTTCAGTTCGAGTTAACTAAAGGGACGAGAGAATTTGTTGCCGCATTGATAAAGCTGGGCAAGCTGCACAATAAAGACTATTTATTCCAATCACGCGTCGGTTCTTGCCAACATATATCAACTCGGTAATACAACAGAATTTTTCATGAGTGGATAGCAAAGCTTGGTCTCGAAGATTCGCTTTACAGCACATATTCCATCACATTCATCGCCAGTAAGTCTCTCAATAACCTCAATTGCGTTAGGGTCACCATGCCAGGCCATGCAATTTAAACAATCTCCTCCACAATCAAGATTGAGAGTTTCTGGTATTTTGCTCATTGGCTGACCGCAGGTCAGGCAGTTGTTAGTTTCCACTGGGAGGACATCCTGTTTTTTCAAATCAAACTGCTCAGTGTTACCTAACATACCACAATGTAAAGCTGCCTCGCTCGAATCCGTCATAGGGCTGCTATGAGCGTGAGGCGGACCTGTCATAGCTCTAACCTACTGGGATATAATGCGTTTTAACCTGATCCTTATTGAGTTCTCGGTAAAAATTTTAGTTACGGGAAGTAGAACCATGCTGTTGAAATGAGATCATTTTTAACTTCGAAAACTGCTACGCTCTCCAAAGGGTCAGGAGACAAGCCATATATCAATTCGTGGTCGAAAACTTTATCACCCAGTACGATTCTGGAAATAAGCTCTGCTCTAAGTTTCGGATTGTTAAAACGATTGTTAACGTAAAATTCACGTAATGATTCTTTTCCTGTGGTTGAAGGGCTTTCGGTTGGCATCCGATATCCTTTAAACTCATCTGAAAAACAAGATAGGAACGCTTCAATATCACGAGCATTATATGCTTCAAACTGTGCTTTAACGAGCGACTCTGCCGACATGTTAACATCCTTAAAGTGAATATTAATGCAATTTTATAGCATATAAACCAAAAAAAAGTAAGTGCAAGCCAAAGCTCAATCTGCATTCAACCCCGTCCGCTTTTGGCTCAGGCAGCTGTGTGAAAACTCTGACCAAAACTGAAGTACGCACGCCTATGCAAAATCTGAAGTTGAACGACTGCTTAGTAGAGTTAAATTTTACATACAAGCGCGGTTTTCAGCTCTGTTTTTGGCCGCTTATGCGATCAAAAACGTTTTCACACAGCCTAGGCCCTTAACCGCCTGACAGATTCAGCAACGACTTATCCAATTTATGGATTTTCCCAGTAGTTCAAGCTTATCAAACTGTAGAGACAGCCCTTTCTGCTACAAACCCCCATACGCCGCTTCGACCTTGGCCATATAGTGCGGTGCCTGCGGTGAAGGATGGTGCTGGCGCACGTGCCAGTTAAAGGCTTCTGGGGACAGGTTGTTGATCATGCTGACCGCTTTTTGACGATCGCTGGAGAAAGTACGCAGCAGGGCACCTGCGCCGTTGACGTAGGCCACTTCGGTGGCATAGCGCAGCGTGACCGGATTATCGATGCCGCTGAGTTGGCGCTGTAGCGAGGCCAGATAGGCAGTGCCGAGATCGATATTGATTTGCGGATCCCGCAGGTCATCGTCATCCGGGCAACCGCTCTTGCCTTTGAAACGGTAAGCATCGCAGCCAGCGGTACTGGCCTTGAGCTGCATCAGACCGATGGCGTTGGATTTGCTCACAGCGCCAGGGTTAAAGCTCGATTCCACCTGAATCATCGCGGTAATGAGCTTCTTGTCGACACCGTATTGCGCCGCAGCCTCTTCAATCGCGCTTTGATAGGAGCGTGGCTCGTAGTGATAGCTGCTGCGGGGCTTTTCGCCCGCACAGCCTGCCAGAAGCAGCACCAGGCTTATCATAATCAGGCGAGACTGAGCTAAGAGGGTGAGTTTCATGGTGCTCCATGCGGTTGTTTCAGTGGGTGCGTTGAGACAGCATGATAACGTCAGTGTAGTGCAATAAAAACGGTTAAACATGTTTGCCAGTGTAACCCGTGATGCCAAACAGGCAGAAATTAGAGATTCGCTAGAGTGGCCAATATTCTTTCAATAGACCTATTTCTTCATTAAATGTTCCATTTGTGACTCATTTTGTGCCAAAATGGATACATAAAGTGCCTTTTAGGATACAATGACGCTTATCAACGGATACTGTCAGGTGTACCAATGATAGGAAGTTTCAGGGATGGAGAACCCGGCATATTATGCAGGTTTTACCAATACAATGAGCGGAGCGGGATGATTCCTGCAAGTATTGAAAGCCAATTACGACGAAAGCTCAGTATGTTGGCGGCAGCAAGCACTGAACGGTCATTGTTTCAGCCGCGTAGTAATAATTATGAGCGACTTTCGGGCAACTTGGAAGGCTGGTCAAGTATACGGGTGAACATTCAGTGGCGGCTTATATTCCGCTGGCGAGACGGTGCGGCCTACGATGTCTATCTGGATCCACATAAATACTAATGGGGGGGATAATATGGACACGATTACTGCCGAGCCTACTACTGTAGGTGAAATGTTGAACGAAGAGTTCCTGAAGCCATTAAATATTACCCAGCAACAATTAGCTGATGCGATGAAATTATCACGTAAGGTCATTGGGCAAATTGTCAACAATACACGCCGCCTCAGCGTAGAAGAGGCGAGCAAATTGGCAGCACTGTTTGAACTTGATGATGACTTCTGGATTAACCTACAGGCTGCACACGATCGTTGGGAAGCCCACAACCTGATCGCCCTGCACCGCTACCCACCGATTAATACTCTCCTTGCTGCGGGTTGATGCAAATCTGCACTGAACTGAAAAGGGCCGACTTTATATCGGCCCTTGCAGAGATACACCTCAGACTGACATTACAGTGACTCGGGATCTGGCCCCAGGCGGTTGCCGACGTCCAGTGTGGCGATCTCGCTCAGTTCGTCTTTATCCAGTTTGAAATCAAACACCTCAAAGTTTTCACGGATACGTGCAGGAGTGACCGATTTCGGGATCACCACCAGGCCGCTGTCCAGGTGCCAGCGCACCACGATCTGCGCCGGAGTCTTGCCGTATTTCTCGGCCAATCGCTTGATGATGGGCTGATCGAAAACGCCTTCACCACCCTGCGCCAGCGGGCTCCAGGATTCTGTGACGATGTGGTGCGTGGCGTTCCAGGCGCGCAGTTGCCGCTGTTGCAGCATCGGGTGCAGTTCGATCTGGTTGATCACCGGTGCGGTGTTGGTTTCATCCAGCAGGCGTTGCAGGTGTGGCATGTGGAAGTTACATACCCCGATGCTTTTTGCCAGCCCTTGTTCACGCAGCTTGATCAGGCCGCGCCAGGCGTCGACATACTGATCCTGCTCTGGTTTTGGCCAGTGGATCAGATACAGATCGACATAGTCCAGCTTCAGCTTTTTCAAGCTGGTTTCCAATGCTGCTTGCGGATCGCCCTGATCGTCGTTCCACAGTTTGGTGGTGATAAACAGCTCACTGCGCGGGATCGAGGTGGATTGCAGCGCGTCGCCAACCCCTTCCTCGTTTTTGTAGATCGCAGCAGTATCAATGGAGCGATAGCCGACTTCCAGCGCCTTGGTGACCGCATGGGTGGCTTCTGCAATACTTGCCTGCCAAACGCCGAGACCCAACTGCGGCATCAGATTACCATCGTGGAGTTTGATGATGGGTTGCATGCGTTGTCTCCTTAAATAACAACTTCCAAGACAAGATTAATTTTAGTTGGCAACCCCAGGCATTGCTGAGATTACCGTCTAAGCGTGCATATCCAGTACGATACGATAACGTGCTTTACCTGTTTCCAGATGCACCATAGCATCGTTTACTTTGCTGAGTGGGAAATGTTCCACCTGCGGCTCAATGCCATGCCGGGCGCAGAACGCCAACATATCCGCCAACCGCGAAGGAGCACCGGTTGGGGAAGCAGAAAGCTCCGCCTGTTTGCTGATAAACGCGAACACCTGAACGGGTACCGGATCAGGCACTGCGCCGACGAAGTGCAGGCGGCCTTTGGGTGCCAGCGTGCCGAGGAACGCATTCCAGTCCAGCGAAGCGCTGGCGGTGACCAGAATAAAATCGAGCTGGTTGGCAATGGCTTTCAAGGCTGCGCTGTCATTACTGGCGATAACCCGGTGCGCACCCAGCGCCAGGGCTTCGTCACGTTTGCTGTTAGATGAGGTAAAGGCGGTGACTTCACAGCCCCAGGCGTGCATAAAGCGGATTGCCATATGCCCCAAACCGCCGATGCCTACCACGCCAACGCGTTGGGTCGGGCGTACATTGTACTGCAACAGCGGGTTGAAAACGGTGATCCCACCGCAGAATAGCGGCCCGGCGCTGGTGATATCGACCCCTTCCGGCAGCGGAATGGCCCAGGCCCAGTGGCTGCGGATGCGATCGGCAAAGCCGCCGTGGCGGCCAATAATGGTCGGTTGCACCTTATGGCATAAATGCTGATCGCCAGACATGCAAGGGTGGCAGTGCATACAGCTGCCGCGATTCCAGCCGACGCCCACCGCCTGGCCGACTTTCAGCCCTTTGTTCTGCGCGTGTACCCCGAGTTTGACCACTTTTCCGACCACTTCATGCCCTGGAACGAACGGATAGCGGGTGATGCCCCATTCGTTATTCAGCATCGATAAATCGGAGTGGCAGACGCCGCAGTAGTCGATCGCCACCTCGATATCATCATCGCCTAACTCTCCGGCGTCGAAACTGAAAGGCTCAAGGGGCTTTCCCTTACCGGGGGAAGCCCAGGCATGGATGGTATTGTCGGATTGGTTCGCCATAATATTCTCCCATTGGTTAACGAGACGATGTCATGCGATGCGATCGAAAGCGCAGTTGCAGCGCAAAACTGTGCCCGGTGATCGGCCGGGCACAGAGAAGGTCAGAGATTAAAGCCTAGCAGGAAACTGTGATGTGTGTTTAACGTGCAGCCTGATAAATCCGCTGGCTGACTTCCAGCGTGATGTCCTGGTGTTCACCCAGCGCGGTCATACCGTGCTGATGCAGCTTGTCGATCAGCGCCGGAATTGAACTGCCATCGAGCTGGTAATCAGACAGACGGGTCGGCACGCCCATTTTTTCAAAGAAGGTGCGGGTAGCGGCGATAGCGGCATCAATACGGCTGTCTTCAGAGCCGTCGCGCAGGCCCCAGACGCGCTCGGCGTATTGCAACAGCTTGGCGCGTTTCTGCGCCTTTTTCTCCACCAGCAGCGCTGGCAGTACAACGGCCAGGGTTTGCGCGTGATCCAGACCGTGCATAGCGGTCAGTTCGTGGCCGAGCATATGGGTTGCCCAGTCCTGCGGCACACCGGCACCGATCAGCCCGTTCAGCGCCATAGTGGCGCTCCACATCACATTGGCACGCACCGCGTAGTTTTCCGGCTCAGCTAATGCGCGCGGGCCATCTTCCAGCAGCGTCAGCAGCAGGCCTTCGGCGAAGCGATCCTGCACTTTGGCATCGACCGGGTAAGTCAGGTACTGCTCAAGGGTATGCACAAACGCATCTACTACGCCGTTGGCGATCTGGCGTGGCGGCAGCGAGTAGGTTACTACCGGATCCAGTACGGCAAACAGGGGTTGCACATGTGGCGAGAAGAAGTGCTGCTTATCGCCGCTGCTTTTGCGGGTGATCACGGCACCGCTGTTGGATTCAGAACCGGTGGCTGGCAGGGTCAGTACACAGCCCATTGGCACCGCGCTGGCCACATCGCTGCCTACGGTCTTCAGGATATGCCACGGATCTTGATCGGCAGTGTAGTGGGCTGCTGCGGCGATAAACTTGGTGCCATCAACCACCGAACCACCGCCGACCGCCAGCAGGAAGTCGATATTTTCTGCCCGGACGATCTCTACCGCTTTCATCAGCGTTTCATAGGTCGGGTTCGGCTCAATGCCGGAGAACTCCTGCACGTTGCGGCCCGCCAGTGCGGAGTAAACCTGATCCAGCACGCCATTTTTCTTCACGCTGCCACCACCGTAGGTGATCAGGATGCGGGCTTCTGCCGGGATCTGTTTAGCCAACTCGGCGATCTGGCCTTTGCCAAACAGGATTTTGGTCGGGGTATGGAGAATAAAGTTATGCATGATCGATTTCTCTCGGGTATCAGGGTAGCGCCAAAGGCGCAAAAATAACTGGAGTGTATTGTCAGTAACTTAGCCCTGCTACACAATGCACATTCCTATCGATGTCTTGCCTATTTCTACTGAATGCTGTAGAAAAAAACCTGTTTTTTACTATTATCTGTGCTGGATTGTTCTGGGTGCAAGAGGGGTTTCCATGACTGAACTTGATGAGCTGCGCAGCCGCATGGCGCGCCAGGCAATGCGTTTTGCCAGTGTGAAAGGTTACAGCCCTTCGCCAGTGCCCAAGGTGAATATCCTGTACGTCAATGAGTATTGCCCGCGTCAGCCGGTGATGTACGAGCCCGGTATTGTGATCATCTTTCAGGGGCATAAGGTGGGCTACTGTGGCAACAAGGTGTTCCAGTACGATCCGCGCAATTATCTGCTGATGACGGTGCCGCTGCCGTTTGAATGCGAAACTTTCGCCAGCCTGGATCAGCCGCTAGTGGGCCTGGCGGTGAATATTGATATCCAAATGTTGCAGGATCTGCTGATCGACATTGGTGACGATGATTACCTGATGAAACCGCGCGTCGAAAGCAGCGGCGTCAATCTTTCACCGCTGACGGACGAAATGCTGTGCGCCACCGAACGCCTGCTGGACGTGATGGAAAAACCGCTCGATGCCCGCGTCTTGGGGCCGCAGATTGTGCGCGAGTTGTTGTATTACGTGCTGCGCGGCAGTTGCGGCGCGTCGTTGCAGGAGTTGGTCAACCGCCATACTCACTTCAGCCAGATTGCCAAAGCGCTGCGGCGGATTGAAAGCCAGTACGCCGATAACCTCAACGTCGAGCAGTTGGCCAACGAGGTGAATATGAGTATTTCGGCGTTCCACCATAACTTTAAAGCAGTAACCAATACGTCACCGTTGCAGTATGTGAAATCCTATCGCCTGCACAAAGCGCGGTTGCTGATGGTGCATGATGGGCTGAAAGCCAGCACGGCGGCGATCCGCGTGGGTTATGAAAGTGCTTCCCAGTTCAGCCGTGAGTTTAAGCGCCTGTTTGGCATTACGCCGAGCGATGAACTCGCCCGGCTGCGGGACAACAACGTGATAATGATGCAGGGTTAAGCGCTAGCGCGGCTCGCGCGCTTCTTGCGCCAAATCACCAACATCGCACCGAGCAGGCCGAAGACCAGCAGTGCGACGGGTAGGATCATCAACCCGGCCATCACCTGATCTTCATGGCGTTTCACCAGCGGGATCTGGCTGAAGGCGTAACCCAGGGTGATCACGGAACCGACCCAAAGCAGGCCACTCAACCAGTTAAAGATCTGAAAGCGTGTATTGCTCAGGCCGGAGATCCCCGCCATGGTCGGCAATAGCGTGCGGACGAACGCCAGAAAGCGCCCAATCAGCAGGGCCATCAGGCCGTGGCGGTTAAAAAGGACGTGGGCTCGTTGATGATATTGCAGCGGTAGCTGTAGCAGCCAGCCTTTTACCAGCGAAGTATGGCCTAACCATCGTCCTTGCAGATAACTCAGCCAGCAACCCAGGCTGGCGGCAACGGTCAGGATAATCAGGGCGGGGAGAAACCCCATTACGCCTTTGGCTATCAGTGCCCCGGCCAATAACAGCAGGCTGTCACCCGGCAGGAAGGAGGCGGGCAGTAATCCGTTTTCTAAAAACAGGGTGGCGAAAAGTACCAGGTAAACGACCCAAACCACGCCGGGCTCAGCCAAGGCAGCAAAGTCGTGCGTCCAAAGTGCGTGAACAATCTCTCTTAATACATCCATTTCTTGTCCTGTGGTGCCTGATCTGATTTTTTGCGGGCTACCATGCTTTAATCATGCTCAATTGTGTGCTGAGTGTACCGCTATTCGCTTAAGTGGACATTAAACAGAACGTAGAAATGTGCTACGAAGGGTAAAACGCGTAAAAAAAGGGCGGCAGAGTTGCCGCCCGCTAACGTTACGAGGCGATGCGTTTAAAACCGGCGGCCAGATCGTCGATCAGGTCCTGCACGTTTTCCAGCCCGATATGCAGACGCACCAGCGTGCCGGAGAAATCAACACCTCCCGCTGGGCGAATGGCCGCCAACTCTTCCGGCTGATTGGCCAGGATCAGCGACTCATAACCGCCCCAGGAATAGGCCATGCTGAAGTGGCTGAAGTTGTCGAGATAGTCGGCCAGTTGTCGATCGCTCAACCGCTGTTTCAGCACAAAGGAGAACAGGCCGTTGCAGCCGCTGAAATCACGGCGATAGAATTCATGGCCTTTACAGCTTGGCAGGGCCGGGTGATTGACCACCGCCACTTCTGGCCGCTGCGCCAGCCACTGTGCCACCGCGATGCTGCTCTGTTCATGCTGTTTCAACCGCACGTTCAGCGTGCGCAGGCCGCGGCTGGCCATGTAGGCGGTATCGGCGTCGACCATCTGGCCCATCAGATAGGAATATTCACGCAACTGATCCCAGCAGCGGGCATTGGCCACCGCCGTGCCGAGCATATAGTCGGAATGACCAATGATGTATTTGGTACCGGCCTGAATCGAAATATCGATGTCAAACTCCAACGCTTTGAACAGCACGCCAGCCGCCCAGGTATTGTCGATCATAATGACAATTTCCGGGTTCACGGCGCGGATGGCGCTGACGATTGCCGGAATGTCCTGCACTTCCATGGTGATAGAGCCGGGGGATTCGAGAAACACCACCTTGGTGTTGCTCTGGATCAGGTCGGCGATCCCGCTACCGATCAGTGGATCAAAATAGGTGGTGGCCACATTCATACGGCCAAGGATATGGGTGCAGAAATCCTGCGTGGGCTCATAAGCAGAACCGGTTACCAGCAGATGATCGCCCGCACCGACGAAAGACAGAATGGCATTCGCTACCGCAGCGGCCCCACACGGATACAGCACGCAGCCCGCGCCGCCTTCCAGTTCGGTCATCGCGTCCTGAAAGGCAAAATGGGTGAGCGTGCCGCGTCGCCCGTAAAACAGTTCACCTTGGGCACGTTTGGCGGTGGCATGCTTTTTGGCGGCAACCGATTCAAACACCAGTGAAGACGCGCGTTGGGTGACCGGGTTAACGGAGCCCTGCGTATAGCGTTTGCTGCGTCCGGCCACGATCAGCGCGGTTTCGATATTTTTTGACGTCATGCTTGATTTCCCTTTGCCTTGCTCCCCTGCGATAGCGCTTACGTTAGCATGGCGTTTAATAGCCATCCAGACGTTTTAACTGCTAAGAAAGGAAATGGGGGGATCGTTGTGTGCACAGCCAACGTACATACCGCTTGATATAAGACAAGTCTATTGAGTAAATAGTAATGATAACCACTATCAATTGCGGATTAATTTGATATCATCGCCAGCGGAATTCTTCCGTAAATGTCGAGATGGGTGGAGGCACAGCGTGAAAACGGCTGTCAGAACAATGAATCAAGAAGTCTGTGGCGCAGGCCGTGGGCAATGGAGTGCGCTGGGGCGCAAGCTGATCGCTTCACTGGTATTGGTGGCTGGGCTGGCGGGCAGCGTGCAGGCGGCTCCTGCCAATGCACCGGCAATCGCTGAAAGCGTGGCCGCCGCAACGGCTCCGGCGGAAAATAGGATGATGCCAGTGAACCCGGCACCAACGATCCAACCGCCAGAAACCCGTGGCATGGATCTCTCCGTCTGGGGGATGTACCAGCATGCGGACGTGGTAGTCAAAACCGTGATGATCGGCCTGGTGCTGGCTTCTATCGTCACCTGGACCATTCTGTTTGCCAAAGGCGGCGAACTGATTCGCTCCAAACGCCGTCTGCGCCGTGAACAACAGTCACTGGCCGATGTCCTCTCTCTGGACGATGCTACCGAACTGGCCCAAAGCTTTTCCGCAGAAAGTATCAGTGCGGTATTGCTGAACGATGCGCAGAACGAGCTGGATCTGTCGGCGGCCTCCAACGATAACAACGGTATTAAAGAACGCGCTGGCTTTCGCCTTGAGCGCCGCGTGGCAGCCTATGGGCGTCAACTGGGGCGTGGCAACGGTTTCCTGGCTACCATCGGTGCGATTTCACCGTTTGTTGGCCTGTTCGGCACCGTCTGGGGCATCATGAACAGCTTTATCGGCATCGCACAATCGCAAACCACCAATCTGGCGGTGGTGGCACCGGGGATCGCCGAAGCGCTGCTGGCAACCGCACTCGGTCTGGTGGCGGCGATTCCTGCGGTGGTGATTTACAACATTTTTGCCCGAGTGATTGGCGGCCATCGTGCCGAAGTCGGTGATATGGCTGCGCAGGTGCTGCTGCTGTTGGGGCGCGATCTGGATCTGGCGGCTACGATTGAGGCTAAACGCGCACAGCACCAGCACCAACTGCGGGTGGGGTGATTTATGGCGATGCGCTTGAATGAAGATCTGGACGACAGCGGCGAACTGCATGAAATCAACGTAACGCCGTTTATCGATGTCATGCTGGTGTTGTTGATTATCTTTATGGTGGCGGCACCGTTGGCCACGGTGGACATTCGTGTCGATCTGCCCGCTTCGACCGCCAAGCCGCAGCCGCGCCCGGAAAAACCGGTGTTTCTGTCGGTGAAGGCTGATAAGCAACTGTATGTAGGCGATGAGCCAGTGGTGGCCGAGCAACTGACGTCGGTGCTGGATCAACGCACCCAGTCGAATAAAGAAACCACCATTTTCTTCCAGGCGGATAAGAGCGTCGATTATGAAACGCTGATGAGCGTGATGGACACGCTGCGTAAATCCGGTTACCTGAAAGTGGGGCTGGTGGGGATGGAAGGCGTGGCTAAATAGGGGGGTAATGGTGCGAACCCGCCTCGCTGCTAAAACAATCCGAAGGGGCTAAATGCCTCACAGAAGGCTGACAAGCCGGTTATTAGGGGGAGCGTGCCGAAGGGGTCGTAACGGCGTAAGCCGTCGGAGTGCCCCTCGGTGCGCTAGACCCGGGTATCTCGGGCTAGAAAGCGACTTTGTCATCAACCTCAGGGGCTAAATGCCCCTTTTGCTTTATCTGGCAACAAGCGAAATTGATGGTCATATCTGCTTTAACAGCGCCTGTGAACCTGCGTGGCGCCAGTGGATCTGGCCTGGCAGGTATAGCCTGTTCTGCTCGACCGGGCGCTCTTCAATCAGTGCGGTAACCAGATCGAAACTGTGCTGTGCCAGGCCATGGCAGTCTTGCGCCACGGTGTCGATTTTCAGCGTCATACAGTCGAACAGGTAATGATCGTCAAAGCTGCACAGATGAATCTTGCTTTCCATCAGCGCGTGCTGATTCAGATAACGCAGGACCCCTTCCAGCAAACCGCAGGCAGCGGTGAAGAGCGCTTTAGGCGGGCGACCGAGCTGAGCGCAAAGTTGGGCAATCATTTCGTAGCCTGAGCTGGGGTGGTAATTGCCGTTAATGATCCATTCCGGCTGGTAGGCGACACCTGCGCGTTCCAGCCCAAGCTGGAAACCCTCCAGGCGATCGCGGGTCGGTGAAATACGCGGTTGCCCACCAAGAAAATAGAACTCATCAGGATGCTGGCGCGCAACGGTTTCTACCAAGGTGGCGGTTGACGCAACGGAATCGGTAATTACCAAGGGCAGGTTTGAGCCTGGAATCAAGCGATCCATCTGTACTACTGGCAGATGAGCGTTGATCTTCTGGTATTCCACATCATTGAGCTGGCTGGAGGCGACGATCAAACCATCAACCTGGCGCTGCACCAGGCTGTTCACGGCCATCATCTCCTGACCGGGGTTTTCGTCAGTGCAGGCAATCAGTAACTGTAAACCTGCTTCACGGCACAGGGTTTCCAACTCACGTGAAATGACGGCAAAACCGTAGTTGGTCATTTCCGGCACGACTAAACCGAGCGTGTGGCTGCGAGTGGAACGCAATGAGCGGGCGTGGAAGCTGGGCTGATAGTGATGTTCATTGGCCAAGGCCAGAATGCGGTCGCGGGTTTCGTTGGCAACCCGGAATTCCTTGCTGCGGCCGTTGAGCACCAGGCTGGCGGTCGACTTCGACACTCCAGCCAGCCCGGCAATATCGCTGATGGTTATGCGTTTATTTTTTTTCACTGACGGCATCTGTGTTCATCATAGGATGCGTCATTCTAGCATGCATGGCGTCCGCAGCCAGCGTTCCAGTGCCCGCAAATGCCCACGGTAGAGACAGATTAATTTGCATCAAAAGAGGTATTTGAATCTGGCACGCACGCCGTAGCGTTGATCGTTATCGCCATTGGCGATTTTGTTCTCGCCATTGGCTTCAAGCATCGAGAAATAGGCCCCCAGGTAGAGATTGAAGTTCTTCATATCCATAATATTAGGGATGAGATACGAAGTGTGGATGGTATGGATATCATATTTACCTGGTTCACTCAGTGGGTTATCGATGTTTGCCGCGATCCCGCTGGTATTGAACTCTTTGATATCGTTGTGCGCATAGATATAGCCCAGCTCAAAGCGCCGCCACAGTGCGTTAATGCCGGTAGTGAAGTTCTGCTCGCCGGACGCATCCAGATAGGCGGTATTCAGGTTGGCGACGACACCATCATCAGGATGCGTCGCCATAGTGTTCCAGCCGAGCGTGATGCCATAACCATTGCGCTTTGACTGGTTAACCCATTGACCCTCGGCGTTCTGGTAGCCGTAGGCATTGTTTACCACGTTGCTTTCCATCGCCACTGCGGCGCTGAATTCCTGCTGCTTCCAGGCGATCACCGGGCGCAGATAGGCTACGTTCTTTTTATTTTCCAAATCATTACCGTGGTATTGCTGATCCTGGAACAGCGAGGTGCCGTCTTCGACCAGCGTATTCAGTTCAAAGTACCAGTTACCGGCATACTTGCTGAGCATCAGGTTGCCACCGCTGTTGCTGCGGCCTCGTCCCTCTTTCATCATGTAGATATAGCCAAAGCCGTCGGCATACAGATCGTTGGCGGTGTTGCCGGAATACTGAACGAAGGTGTCATGATTGAGCGGGAACATATCGTAGGCTTCAAAGCGGCCGATTTTTGCCTGCCAGTTTTTCTCGTTGCCGAAGAAGAAGGCCGCATCATCGAGATTCATTTTACCTCTCATATCTGCCAGCGGCTGGACGCTGAAGCCGGAGAAATTACCGTCCTGGTTGCGGCGGTAACCGTCCAGCCCAATCAGAATGCGGCCATTGATATCCCAGCGTTCTCCGTCGCCGGGTTTCCAGTCTTTATGACTAGAGCTTTTCAGCGAAGTGAGTTGGCCGCTGCGGCTGGCGCCGTCGAGGTTGAACTCGACATCGCCGTACAGCTTCAGATCGCCAAAGTTATTCAGTTTTAGCTGGCTGGCAGGAGCGGTCGTTTTCTCCAGCGTGGCGGTGCGCTGAGCGACCTGTACGGTTTGTTGCTCGGTTTTGACCGTACGTTGTTCCAGCAACTGTGCGCGTTGCTCGGCAGAAGCGGCTCGGGCTTCAGCCTGTTGTACCCGTTGTTCCGCCTGTTGCAGGCGTTGTTCCAGCGAATTAAGGCGTGCTTCGATGCTGGCGCTGGGGGCGGCAAGGGCTACTCCCGGGGTTGAGAGTAATAATCCTGTAGTAACAGCCAGATAGCGAAATTTTTTCATGATTTTCCATCACCCGAGAGGTTAATTATTATTGTTTGCTAAATTGCTAAACCGGTTTTTCAAGAAAAAGATAAGCGAGAAGCTAGGTCACTGGCAATCAAGTTTGCTAACCCGATTTAGCCATTGTGATCCTGCTCGCAAATCTTTGGGAAATAGGGGGAACGGTGAGTGGGAGACTCACCGTTGGGGATTAGGCGTGGCGTTGCAGAAAAGCGTTTAACTCATTGGCGTGGGGTAGCGCGGTCATTGCGCCTTTGGCAGTGGTGGCCAGTGCGCCGCAGGCCTGAGCCTGAGCAATAACGCAGGTCCATTCTGCTGCGCAAGGCAGGCGCCCCAGTTCTGCCAGCGCGGCCAGCAAACCGGCAACGAAGGCGTCTCCGGCACCGGTGGTGTCGATAGGAATAACCGGCATAGCAGAGAAATGGCGGAGCTTTTGGCGATCATGCACATAGACACCGTCGCTGCCCAAGGTTACCAGCAGCAGATGCAGCGGGAATTGATCCATCATCCAGTCAATGGCGTGCTCTGTTTCAGAGATTTCGCTGATGAAATGCAGTTCATCAAGAGAGATTTTCACTACGTCTGCCAGTTGCAGAGCCTGATGCAGGCAAGGGCGTAGCGCCTCTGGTTGCTGCCAGAGATCTTCACGGATATTGGGATCAAAACTGACCCAACCACCGGCTGCCCGGATATTTTCCATTGCGGTGAAGGTGGTGCCGCGGCTCGGCTCCCGTGACAGCGCAATCGAGCAGGTATGGAGCCATTCTTCAGGCTGGAATAGAGGCAAATCATCGGGTTGCAGAAAGAGATCGGCGCTGGGGTTGACCATGAAGGTGAACGAACGCTCACCCTGTGGGTCCAGATCTACCAACACGGTAGAGGTGTGGTGATTGCTGTCCGGTATCATACAACGAGTATCTACCCGTTCTTCATCCAACACTTGGCGCAGAAATGTGCCAAAGCTGTCTTGACCTACTCGGCCAATAAAGGCACTGCTCCCCCCGAGACGTGCAATACCCACCGCCACATTGGCCGGTGCTCCTCCTGGGCATTTGAGGTAACGTTCTGAATTTTCTGGGATCAGGTCGACAACGGCGTCACCCAGCACCCATACTCGATTAGCCATATGACTTCCCTTATATACCCGTCATACTTCAAGTTGCATGTGCGTTGGCTTTCCTCGCTCACCCCAGTCACATAGTGGCCTATGCTCCTGGGGCTTCTCTGCGTCGCCGCGTTACTCGGCCCATGCTGGGCCTCACCCCTTCGGGGCCAGCACAAGTGCTGTTCAAAAACGCGTTGCGTTTTTGTCCTGCAACTCGAATTATTTAGGGCATAGTTGCTTTATCAAATATTAGCTAATTTAAAAGAACCGGTTTAGCAATGCAATGGAATAATCGGCAAACTGTCGTGCGCCAATCTTCTTGTACTCTTTTTTTCTGACATCTTTCTGTCACACATCCTCTCTAATTTATATGTCTATACGTTTTCATATGTTGCCAATTAATACAAAAAAGACGTTTACCTGAAGCTTTAAATAGGGAGGTTGAATGAAACGCAATATGCTCTGCCTGATGATTCTCGGTTTAGTTTTTGCTGCAACGGGCTGTAATGACAGTGATTCTGTTACCAGTACCAACAGCGAAACGCCAACGCCAGCACCGACGCCAGTACCAACCCCCACCAAGAACGTGTTGTTCTTTCTAGGGGATGGTATGGGGATTGCCACGTTAACTGCGGCACGTATTTACAGCGTCGGGGAAGACGGTGATTTAACCATCGATACCCTGCCGGAGACGGCGTTTGTTCACACCTATTCGAGTGACGCGCAGGTCACCGACAGTGCGCCTTCCATGTCGGCCTATATGACGGGGATCAAAACCAATAACGAAGTGATCTCGATGTCCCCTGACACTAAAGCCACCAATCCACAGGGCAAGCCTTATCAGGTTAACTTCGACAGCACCTGCCCACCGGACAACGGCCATGCGGTTGAAACGCTGTTGGAACAAATGAAAGCGGCCAACTACGGCACCGGGATAGTGACCACCACCCGGATTACCCATGCGACACCGGCGGCGACCTATGCCCATATCTGCCATCGCGATGGGGAAAACACCATTGCCGCCGCGCTGGTGCCGGGCGGCCAAGGGTTCAACGCCAAGCTGGGGGACGGTATTGACGTGATCCTCGGCGGTGGAACCAGCTATTTCACGCCAGCGACGGCGGGCGGCACCCGTGGCGATCAGCGCAACCTGATTACCGAGTTACAGGCGGCCAATTACCACTATGCGGCGAACAAGCAGCAGTTTGATCAACTGCCGGTTGATGGCAGCAAGCTGGTTGGGCTGTTCACCCCGAATCATATGTCCTATGACCTGGATCGCGATCCGGCGCAGGAACCGAGCCTGGCAGAAATGACCGAAAAGGCCATTGATGCGCTGGCCGCCAAAGACAAGGGCTTCTTCCTGATGGTGGAAGGGGGCCGTATCGATCACGCCCTGCATGCCACCAACGCTCGTCGTGCGTTACAGGATACGGTGGCGTTCGATGACGCGATCAAATTGGCCTTAGACAAAATGCAGCAGCTTGATCCCGGTTTGAAAAATACCTTGATTGTGGTGACTGCCGATCACGATCACACGTTGCAGATGAACGGCTATGCGCAGCGTACCGGTAAAACGCAAGAGGGCAACCCCGGCGTGCTGGGAGTGGTGAAGAGTTATGTCAGCGGAGCCAACTCAACGGACGTGGACGGTAATCCTTATACCATCATCGGCTTCGGCAATGGCCCGGCTCATCAGGCGACCCGTGGGCCGATCGACGAAAGTGCTCTGGAAAGTGCCGATTTCTTGCAGGAATCCGTTGTTCCAATGAAAAGCGAAACGCATGGCGGCGGCGATGTTTTCCTCGCGGCGCAAGGGCTGGGTGCTGAGCAGTTCACCGGAACGCTGAATAACGATCGGGTATTTAGCCTGATTAAACAAGCGATTGACTTGCAGTGAACATCCGCACGCGAAGCGTAAATTCCTCTTTCCAGAATGAGCAAAATCATGAAAAAAAGACAATTTGTCGGCAAGATCAATAGCTGCACACTGTTCCTGTTGAGCCTGTTATCGCTGGCGGGCGGCCATGCTCAGGCGGCAAACGAAGCCAAGAACGTGATCTTTTTCCTCGGCGACGGCATGGGGCCGGTAACCGTGACGGCTGCCCGTATCTATAAAGGCGAGAAGCAGCTGGCGGCTGAGCCGGGTTCTCTAAGCAGCAGTGAGCGCGCAGAACTGGTCATGCAGTCGCTGGGCAATGCGGCACGCGTTAAGACCTTCTCCAATGATGCTCAAACCACCGACAGTGCGCCGTCGATGGCCGCTTATATGACCGGCGTGAAGGCAAACAATGAGGTGATCTCAATGTCTGCGGATACGCAGGCCTACACCGCGACCGGTGAGCAATATATCTCGGGTGAAGACAGCACCTGCCAAGCGGATAATGGCCAACGGGCCAAAACGTTGCTGGAGCTCTCCAAGGCGGCAGGGCGTTCGGTCGGCGCAGTGTCAACCACGCGGGTTGGCCACGCTACGCCTGCGGCAACCTATGCTCATATCTGCAACCGTAATGGCTACAACACCATCGCGGAGCAATCGGTGCCGGGTAACCCTAACTACAATAACGAGTTAGGTGACGGCGTAGACGTTTTGATGGGCGGTGGGCAACGCAACTATCTGCCGAAATCGCTCAATCCCAGCAGCAAGCGCAGCGACAACCAGAATCTGGTGAGTGCCATGCAGGGCGCGGGTTACACCTACGTCGACAGCGGTGCGCAATTACGCAGTCTGAATACCGGCTCCGTCAATAAACTGCTTGGGCTGTTCGCTCAAAGTGAAATGGCTTACGAACTGGATCGGGTGAATCAGAATCTGGATCAGCCGAGCCTGGCGGAAATGGCTGAAAAAGCGTTAGAAGTGCTCAGCCGTAATGACAAAGGGTTTTTCCTGATGGTGGAAGGCGGGCGTATCGACCATGCCCTGCACGGCAGCAATGCCAAACGCGCATTGGAAGATACCTTGGCGATGGATGAGGCGATCAAAACCGCGCTGGCGTTTATGGAAGCCAAAGATCCTGGGCTGAAGAACACGTTGATCGTGGTGACGGCTGACCATGACCACTCCATCGCCTTCAACGGTTACGGCAAGATCGGTAACCCGATTCTGGGCAAGGTGTACGATTACCAGAACGGTGAACTGGCCAAGGCTGCCGACGGTAAACCCTATACGGCATTGGTGTTTGGCAACGGTGGGCGTCCTAACGCCAGCGGCAGTAGCCAGGTTAACGTGGAAGATGGCAACGCTCCTTGGGTGGCACCGGCACGCGGCGCAGAGCGCGAAGATCTGACCGATGTTGATACCACGCAGGATAACTTCCTGCAGGAAGTTGGAATCAATCTGGGTACGCCGGGTTCAGAAACCCATGCCGGTGGCGATGTGATGTTATATGCAGGCGGTGCTGGTTCCCAGATCTTCAAAGGCACCATGGATAACACCAAAGTCTTCTTTAAAGTGAAAGAGGCGGCTGGTTTATGATCCACTGGCGAGGAATATTCAGCCTGGCGTTGCTGATGGCGGTGGCTCTGCCTTTGCAGGCTCAGACCACGGTGCAGCCCGCCGCTGCACCGGCGGTGAATCTGCGCTTGAGCTATGAAAACCGCTCGATAGGGCATGACGGCATCATCCGCGATAGCCGCTATACCGATCTGATGTACCGTCGTGCCGGTCTGGTGTGGATTGAACGGGAACTGCCGCAAGGTGTGCGTGAAAGTGAAGCACATGGGCATGACGATCGCGCTTCTCCCCATGCTGGTCATGCGCATAACGAAGCGCAGGGCGCGCCCTTGCTGATACGCCGCGATGCTGAAACCGGGAAGGTGAGCGTGCAGACGGTATTGCACAATCTGCGCCGGGTGATTGATGTGGAACTGGCCCATTATGGCAACGTGGGGTATGGCGGATCCTGGGTTGCGGCGTATTGGTTGATCGAGCCTGCCGCCTTAAGCCGCATGGAAAAGCAGGGGCCGGAGCAACAGGGCATCCAGCACTATTTGTTGCAGAAGGGGGAACGCACCACCAAGGTGGCCTGGGACGTGGCCGGTCAGTATGCTCGCAGTATTGAGCAGAGCGACAGCCACGGCACATCAATCCAACGCATGACGGCGACCCCGTTTGCCGATCCGCAGAGCCTGCCCTGGCAGCAACTTGCTGATTATCAACGCGGTGATTACTCCGACCTGCTGGATTGACCTGGATAGCGTTTTTCCTCAGGCGAATATGAAAATCAACGGAAAGGAGTGACGAGGGGGGCCTGATTTTGTGATCCACGACAATCGGCCCCAAGGCGTAGAAACGATCCGCTATTCGCCGCTGTTCCCGGTCCGTAATTCCCGCTCCTGACGTGGGGCGGGAACCACTGCGGTGGCCGGTTTGCGCCGGCCACGGATCGTGCCTAGATTAGCCAGTTGAGTACGCAAAGTATTACGGCTGATGCCTAGCAGGGTAGCAGCCTGAGTTTGGTTCCCTTCACTTAGCGTCAGGGCATTACTGATCAACGTCTCGGTCAACCGCTGATAGACTTTGCTTTGGCCTGCTGTCAGTAACCGCAGAATAAACTGCTCAATCTCATCTTCATTCTTCACTATACCTTGGCGATCCGGGCGCAGATTGAAGCGCAATTGATCCGGCGTAATCAGTTCTTCATTATTGAGGAGCACGGCGTTGTGCAAGGTGTTTTCCAGTTCCCGCACATTTCCTGGCCAACTGTAATTCAGCAGGGTGGCTATTGTTTCTGGCGTCAGTCTCTGGACCGGGCGCCCCAAACGACGCGCGTAAAGAGACAAAAAGTGGTGGGCAAGGACAGGAATATCCTGACGCCGCTGGCGTAGTGGGGGCAGTTCAACGGCAGCAATATTCAGGCGATACCAGAGGTCTTCCCGAAAGCGCCGAGCTTGAATTGCCTGCACCAGATCGACATGGGTGGCGGCAATAACCCGTACATTCACTTTAACCGGTTTACGGGAGCCTACCCGGGTGATTTCTCTTTCCTGAAGCACTCTGAGGAGCTTCACCTGTAATGGAAGGCTCAGCTCACCAATCTCATCAAGTAGCAGCGTTCCTCCCTCCGCAGCTTCAAACCAGCCCGCCTGGGCCTGGGTAGCGCCAGTAAACGATCCTCTTTCATGGCCGAACAGTTCCGCTTCGGCGAGGCTTTCCGTTAAGGCTCCGCAGTTTACCGCCAGAAATGGCCTATGGCGGCGGGAACTGTGGTGGTGCAGGTAACGTGCCACCACCTCTTTACCGGTCCCGGTTTCTCCCACAATCAGCACGGTGGCGTCAGTTGGGGCGAGCTTGTCCAGCAATTTCTGGAAGGTTTTTGACGCCGGATCAATAAGTACCGGAGCGCTGCTGTCTGCTGGCTGTACGTTTTGCATCATATTCTCCTGCCTGGCTGACCGTTTGACGGTATCCCTTGTTCATGCTCATGACTGCGTACAAACCCGTGGGCTATTGCTGCAAATACAACAGTTTCTGTCGACAAACTGCTGCATTTGCAACAACAGAACTGAATAGCGTTTATTTAATGCTTTGATAAATAACAGTAATTGTAAAAATACAAAGTTGGCACACAATTCGCTAACAATCATATAACCAAAATGGAAATCTAATAATACAAATATTAGATATGGTTATATAAGGGCTGCATAATGACTGAACGCACTGACGATAAAATCAACGTACTCTGGTTTTTGCCCACCCACGGTGATGGACGTTACCTTGGCACTTCCCACGGTGGGCGACCTGTCGATCTCTCCTATCTGCAACAGGTGGCACTGGCCGCAGACCATCTGGGCTATTACGGGGTGTTAATTCCGACCGGGAAAAGTTGTGAAGACTCCTGGCTGGTGGCTTCTGCACTGGCACCTATTACCCGTCGCCTGCGCTACCTGGTGGCTGTTCGACCTGGATTACAACCCCCCACGCTGGCGGCACGTATGGCCGCTACTCTGGATCGCTTATCAGAGGGACGCTTGCTGATCAACGTGGTCACCGGCGGGGATCCGGTCGAAAACAAAGGAGATGGGATCTTCCTCAACCACAAAGAACGCTATGAGGTCACCCGAGAATTCCTCGATGTCTACTCCCGTTTATTAAAAGGGGAGAAAGTGGATTACCAGGGAAAACATATTCATGTTGAAGGGGCCGAAGTGCTATTTCCACCGGTGCAGCCAAATGGGCCACCGCTTTGGTTTGGCGGCTCTTCTGAGGACGCCATTGATGTCGCTGCCGATCAGGTGGAAACCTATCTTACCTGGGGAGAGCCGTTGGAACAGGTGGCAGAGAAGCTGGCGGTCATCCGTGAGCGCGCCGCCACCCGTGGCCGAACGCTACAGTTTGGTATTCGTTTACACGTTATCGTCCGGGAAACCGAAGAGGAGGCATGGACGGCGGCCGAACGGCTCATTGCCCACCTGGATGATGAAACGATTGCCCAGGCGCAGCAGATCTTTTCCCGAATGGATTCCAGCGGGCAAGCGCGGATGAGTGCATTACACAATGGCTCCCGTGAAAAACTGCGCATCGCACCTAATTTGTGGGCGGGCGTTGGTTTGGTTCGCGGTGGGGCTGGCACTGCCTTGGTCGGGAACCCACAACAGGTGGCAGAACGTATCCGCGAATATCAGGCTTTGGGAATTAGCAGCTTTATCTTTTCTGGCTACCCACATCTGGAAGAAGCCCACCGCTTTGCGGAACTGGTGATGCCGCTTCTGCCGCTTGCCGGGAAGAACCCGCAGCGAGAAAAAACGGTGAATACCGGTCCGTTCGGGGAAACCATCGGCGGCGACCGCCGTCCGTTTAAACAGGTCAGCGCGAGCTGAGGAGGATATATGTCTGAACAACGTCCGTTGCAGTTTGCTTACTGGGTACCCAATGTTTCCGGCGGTCTGGTGGTGAGCAAGATCCCCCAGCGCACCCAGTGGGATGCCCCCTATAACCGAAAGTTGGCACAAATCGCCGAGCAGGTTGGTTTTGATTATGCCCTGACGCAAATTCGCTTCACTGCCGGTTACGGTGCCGATAATCAACATGAATCGGTCAGTTTTTCTCAGGATCTGCTAGCCGCGACCAAACGGTTGAAAGTCATTGCCGCTCTGTTACCGGGGCCGTGGAATCCGGTACTGGCGGCGAAACAAATCGCCACCATCAGCCATCTCTCCGGCGCACGCATTGCGGTAAATATCGTCAGTGGTTGGTTTAGGGGGGAGTTTAAGGCGATAGGCGAACCCTGGCTGGATCATGAAGAAAGGTACCTACGCTCTGCGGAGTTTATCCAGTGCCTTAAAGGGATCTGGCAGGAGCCCTCTTTCAATTTTGCCGGGGATTTTTACCGCTTCCGCGATTACAGCCTGAAGCCAAAGCCGCTCGCTCCGCGTCCGGAAATCTTCCAGGGGGGTAGTTCCAGAGCAGCACGGGATATGGCGGCCCGCTTATCCGACTGGTACTTTACCAATGGCAACAGCGTTGAAGAGATACGCAGGCAGGTGGAAGATATCGCCCAGAAAGCCAGCAAGCATCAGCATCAGGTGAAAATTGGGATGAACGCCTTTGTCATTGCGCGCCCTACGGAGCAGGAGGCCCAGGCGGAACTCCAGGCCATTCTCGATCACGCGGATATTGAGGCTGTTAAAGGTTTCCGCCATGAAGTCCAGAATGCCGGAGGCGCTTCGCCAGAAAAAGAAGGTAACTGGGCGAAGTCGACATTTGACGATCTGGTGCAGTATAACGATGGCTTCAAACCGGGCCTGATCGGTACACCGCTCCAGATTGCCCAGCGCATTATTGAATACAAAAAAGCCGGAGTGGACCTATTATTACTGGGATTTCTGCATTTTCAGGAAGAAGTTGAATTCTTTGGTCGTGAAATCATCCCTCTGGTGCGGGAGCTTGAACAACAATTGACGAAGGAATTGACTCATGAGTGATGCGCATGTGGTGGTCATTGGTGGCGGTTTCAGCGGCACAGCACTGGCCATCCATCTGGCGCGTCTGGCTACCGGGCCGTTGAATCTCACGCTGGTGGAACCCCGCCCGGTTCCCGGGCAGGGTGTTGCTTACTCTACCACTGAACCCTCCCACCGGATTAATGTTCCCGCCTCCCGTATGCAGTTGAGCGGGGCGGAGCAGGGCGATTTTGAGCGTTGGTACTGTGAGCAGGAGGCGTATTATCAAGATCCGGCCGCCCTCAGTGCGGATGGGGCGCTCTATCCGCGCCGGGAGTTGTTTGGCCGTTATGTGGCTTGGCACTTCTCACAGGCGGCCTTGCAAGACGGCATCACATTACGCCACTTGCAGGATCGGGCTGTGGCGATCACATCGGGGCAAGTCCTTACCGCAAGTGGAGAACACGTGAAGGCAGACGTTGTGGTGCTGGCGGTGAGCCATCCTCCTCCTGCGTTACCTGGGCTGTTAGGGCCGCTGGCGGATCATCCGGGCATCATCGCTAATCCGTGGCAGGTATCGCGTTTTGATGATATTGCGCCCGACGCCAGTGTAGCGATTATCGGCAGCGGTTTGACGATGGCGGATGTGGTGGCTTCACTCGACGACCGGGGCCATCATGGCTCAATACTGGCTTTTTCCCGACGGGGTTTGTTGCCGCGCCCTAATTTATCTGGGGATTACCCGGACTGGTCAGGGGACTACCAACGCCATGACATTACCTGTATCCGTCAGTGGTTACGCCTTATCCGGCGTGATATTCACCAAGCGACTCTGCAAGGTATCCCTTGGCAGAAAGTCATGGATGAGGTACGCAGTCAGGGCCAGAGTATCTGGCAACATTTGCCTTTAGAACAGCAACAGCGTTTTCTGCATCATCTACGCAGTTGGTGGGACGTACATCGTTACCGGATCGCTCCCCAGGTGGCTGATATGCTGGATCGTCGTAGGCAGAAAGGGCAACTGGAAGTCCGTGCCGCCCGTCTGCTGGCTGCGACAGCCGATGGAAACCGCCTCACGCTGACGTTGGGGCTACGGGGAGGGAAACGGTTACAGCGCCAGGTAGAACATCTGATTGTAACCACCGGTCCGGCGCATAGCACTCTGACTTCCAGCCAGGAGTTATTCCAGAGCCTGAGTCAGATCGGGGCTATCCAACCCGACCCTCTGGGGTTGGGCTTACTGGTTAACGAACATTCACAGGCGATCGATCGCGGTGGAAGGGCAAATTCGCGCTTGCTGGTGGTAGGGCCCGCCGCCCGGGGATATTTTGGTGAATTAATGGGCCTCCCTCAGGTTGCCGATCATGCTCTGGCAGTAGCTTTGGAAACGCTGAATACCCTGCGTCATATGTAGCTGTAGTGATGCTGCAAACCTGGTTGTTTCACGTCAGCCAGTGCAAGCAGGAACAACAAGCCGTGGTTGTTGCTGGGGCAGTTCAATGGAAAGAGACAGGGTTAAAAATTTTGCGGCCTAAAAACAAAAAAAGCCCGTTTTTCGGCAAAAACGGGCAAAGTCTAACAGCTTAATGGAAATCGTTATCCGGTATGGACACCAAACAGCTTAGGCAGGAACAGTGAGATCGCCGGAACATAAGTTACCAGCATCAGCACGCTAAGCAGGGCGATATAGAACGGGATCATGGCTTTTACCACGTGTTCTATCTTCTGCTTACTGACCGCACTGGCGACGAACAGCACTGAACCCACCGGCGGCGTAATCAGGCCGATGCCCAGGTTGACCAGCATGATCATACCGAAGTGCACCGGATCGATGCCCAGATTGATCGCCACCGGCAGCAGCACCGGCGTCAGGATCAGGATCAGCGGAGCCATATCCATCAAGGTGCCGATCAGCAGCAGCATGATGTTGATCCACATCAGGATCACATACTTGTTGTCGGAGATGGAGGTGAAGAACTCGGTGATCCGCGTCGGCAGCTGCATGTAGGTCATGATCGCACCGAAGCTGGCGGCAAAGCCAATCAGGATCATCACGATGGTGACGGTTTTCACCGTGCGGAACATCAGCTTGGGCAGTTCAGACCATTTGTAGTCACGATAAATGAACATGGTGACGAAGAATGACCACAGGCAGGCGATGGCAGCGGATTCGGTAGCGGTAAAGACACCGGAAAGGATCCCGCCCATGATGATGACCACCGTCATTAAGCCCCACAGGGTATCAACGAAGATCTTCAGCGCCTGACGGAACGGCACGCGTTCGCCTTTCGGGTAACCACGCTTGTGCGCGAAGCAGACGCACATCACCATCAGCGTCAGGCTCAGCAGCATGCCCGGCAGGATCCCGGCGATAAACAGCGAAGCGATGGAAACGGTGCCGCCGGTCGCCAGCGAGTAGATCACCGAGTTATGGCTTGGCGGTGTCAGAATCGCTTGTACCGATCCGCTGGCGGTGACCGCGGCGGCGAAATCGCGTGGGTACCCTTTTTTATCCATCTCCGGGATCATCACCGAGCCGATAGAGGCGGTATCCGCCACCGACGAACCGGAAATGGCACCAAAGAAGGTTGAGGCCACAATGTTGACCAGCGACAGACCACCGCGAATAAAGCCCACGAAGATATAAGCAAAGTTAACCAGGCGGCGGGCGATACCACCTTCCGCCATGATGGCTCCGGCCAGAATAAAGAACGGAATGGCCAGCAGCGAAAACTTGTTCACGCCGTTGGTGATCTGAATCATCACGGCTTCGAGCGGTAGATCGATCCAGAACGCCCCAGCGACGGCGCTGATACCAACGGCGTAGGCCACGGGGACACCAATGGCGAGCATCACGCCAAGGGTTAACAACAGAATCAATGCGTCCATAATTTACAGGCTCCTAGTGACCGCTTAGGAATTACCCAGCATAACCACCGGGCGGTGATTTTGCGGGCCAAAAAAGATTCGCTCAATAATGAACAGTAGCGTGATAAATGAACCGATTGGCAGCGGCAGGTAAGTTTCCCCTGCGGTTAACACCGGGAATTCAGCCACGGGTTGTTCCCACAGTTCCAGGCACAGGTTATAGCCGTAATAGAGAATAAACAGGCTGATCGCCAGCATCATCAGATCGGTAAGCACTGAGCAGACCTTTTTCATCGGCTCTGAAAGGCGATCAGTCATCATGCTGACCGCGATATGCGAGCAGGAACGGTAACTGACGGCGGCGCCAATAAAGGTAAAGGTCACCATACAGATAATGGCCACGGGTTCCGGCCACGACAGACCGGCGTTCAATACATAGCGGGCAAAAATACCGACGGGGATCACGGCGGTCATGACCAGCAGAGCAAGGCCAGAAAGCCAGATGGAACAACGGTAAAGGAAATCCATTAGCGATATATAAGAGTGAGACATGATAATCCCCTACATCCTAGTCAGGAAAAGTGGGGTGGATATACCCATCGCCCTTCAAGCCGCAGGGGTGTTGGCTGCCTTCGTTCACCCCAGTCACTTGGTTTACCAAGCTCCTGGGGCTTCTCTCAGTTGCCGCCTACCTGCAATTTGAAGTCGCTTGGGTATATTTTTCCACCCCTAGGCCATTATTTGACGGCTTCGATACGTTGAATCAGCTCTTGGTAATTCTTACCAAACTGGTCACGCACCGGTTGAGTGGCCTTGTAGAAATAATCGCGATCGATGGTCTGAATATTTACGCTGCCTGCCTTCATCTTATCCAGGGATTCCTGGTTATATTTGGCCCACAGTTCACGCTGTTCGGCCTGTGCTTCTTTCGCCAGTTTGAGAACCAACTGCTGATCTTCCGCAGACAGTTTGTTCCATTTGGTTTTGGAGTACAGGAACACTTCAGGGATGATCATGTGGCCGGTCAGGGTATAGTGTTTCGCTACCGGCATGTAGTTATGCGCCACATAGGTCGGCGGGTTATTTTCAGCACCGTCGATAACGCCGGTCTGCATGCCGCTGAACACTTCGCTCACGCCCATGCTGACCGCGTTGGCACCCATGGCTTTCAGCGTGGCAAGCGCAACCGGATTACCCTGAACGCGGATCTTCATGCCTTGCAGATCTTCCGGCTTGTTGATTGGGTTTTTGGTGATCATGTTGCGCGTACCGCCGTCCATCCAACCGAGGAAGACCATTTTTGACTTGGTGTTGTCGGTAATTTTCTGACCGATTTCCTGGCCGATTTCGCCGTCGAGCACTTTGTGCATGTGGTCTTCATCGCGGAAGACATAGGGCAGGGTAAAGACGTCGACCTCTGGCAGAATGGCGGCCACCGGCGACATGGAGACGCGGATGATATCAATCGCACCGATCTGCGCCTGTTCAATTTCCTGCTTTTCATCACCTAACACACCACCGGGGAAGGTTTTGATTTCCAAGCGGCCGTCGGTCGCCTGTTTTAACTTCTCACCCATATGCTGAACGGCGACAACGTTCGGGTAACCGGCAGGGTGAACATCTGCGGCTTTGATCTGCTGCGCGGCAATGGAAGAGTGGCTCATAAGCAACGTTGCCGACGTGAGGCAAAGGCTGAGTAGCGTCTTGGACAGTTTCATTGGGAGATCTCCAGAGGTGAGCTAAGGAACCTGGGGGATTCAGTGAATCAAAAGCCTGATGAAATGTGGCCCAGGTATCATTTTTAATCTGATATTGATCCGGCGTTATTTAGCCATGTTCAATAAGCCTGTTTGAGGCGTGAGCTGACCGTCAGACAATTAACGTCCATACAAATCAGTAGGTTTTTTAATGTGTTGCCAACTATGTCACAAGCCAATCAGATATCACACAAAGTAACTTATTATACAACTTTGTAAATTGAGTGACATCACAAAAGGGGAAAGTGGGTTTAAACGTTCGACTAATCAGGTTTTTCTAAAATAGAAACAATGTTTTATTTTATGTATTTGATAAATATGGGTTATTTATGATGTATCTGCTTTTGATAACCTATGGAGAGGTAAATAACTTGGTGGAAATGGTGTGATAACTTTGTGCGGCGTTATGCTTTCTGGTGTAACGGTAACAGTGTTAAGCCCTGTTTTATCGGTACTGTAGCGGGCACGCGGCGGGAACTTGGGGATTCGATATAGTCGGTGTAGACTTTAACGGCGTCGGTGGCGCCAATGCTGTTACTCTCCTCAGCTATATTGAAAGAGGTGACACTCAACGGTAAACAGGGGGCTATCGCTGACTTGGCACTTGGTCATTTGAGTCGAATGTTAAGGCTGGTTTGCTGTTGACGTACAGTTTCTCTGTTCTGCCTCTTGTGTGTCGTTGCTTTAGCGGCCCATTGGGTATCTTTTGCGCTCCCAGCGCAATTCATCCATAAGTGTTTTAGCCAAGAATGTCAGCGGTAAACGCTGAGAGTAGATAAAACTATAAGAAATATCCGGTAATGATTCTTTAATCGGTATCTTGCATAGGTTTTCATTTAAATAAGGCGCATTTAAAATTTCCTGGGGTGCCGCAGTCAAAAAATTTGCATTCAGAACCATTTGCAGAGCCATAAATAGGGTGTTTCCCCAGATGATATTATCGCTATTGTTATTGCTTTTTCCCTCAGGGAAGAGAATTTTACTGAGCTGGTTATAATAGCCAAATTTTGATGCCGGAAAATACCATTTGGCATTGTTCAACTCATTTAGTGAAGTACACTGGGCCAAGGCATGTTCACTATGCGCCAGTATGCTAAAGGGGGCGGAAAAGAAGGGTTCCTCAATAAATTCATTAAGTGCAATATCTGCGGAACTCTCCCCGATGGCGAAGTCCAGCTTTCCCATGCGTAATGCTGGCAATAGTTCAGAGAGTTGTCCCTCAATGAGATTGATATTGACCTGCGGAAATCGTTTTTGAAATTGCTGTATTGCACCAGGTATCATCGTAAATGATGGCAGAGATGAACTCCCTAGTGCCACCCTTCCCTTGGATGTATCACTGACTTGTTCTACTTCATTAACTGCCCGTTCAAGCTCTTTAAGAACTAACTGGATACGGGGTTCGAAAAGTTTGCCCGCTTCAGTAAGAAGTGCCCCACGAGCACCACGTACAACCAGTGTGGTACCTAGCATTTTTTCAAGCTCATTCATCGACCGAGTCAATGCTGGTTGACTCTGATTAAGGGCTTTGGCGGCAGCGCGAAAACTGCCGTGTTTTATAATCGAAAGGAATATTTGTAACTGATTGGGTTTCGGCAAGTGTATCATGTACGATTTATCCATTTAATTTAAAATACTTAATCCGTTCTCCTTAGAGAATTTTTTATTAAAAATTATTAAATTAATATTATGAGTAATGATTAATCAAAATAATGATAGGAATGTTTTGCTGCCTATTCATAATCTCCCTGCGTGAAGTGACAGTAACGGCTGTAGCGAGCGAATACCGAGTTTTGTTAACGCAGAGCGTTTATGGCAACTGACGGTCTTATAGTTTATTCGTAAGTCTCTGGCTATCTGGAGCGCAGCATCTCCTTTGAGTAATCGCTGTAATATCTCTAATTCACGTGATGAAAGTGGATTGCTAACCCAAGAAGTCTTCTGCTCCGAATGACTGACATCTTGGGATATGCTTAGAAGTTGCTCATGCAGTGCATTTATCGATAATGAGACATCCATAATGGCATGAACATTTTTTAGTTTTCTCAGGTAGTTCTTCAGTGATTCAATATTTAATAGATTGTTTAATATTAATACCTTACTGCCAGGATGAACTCTTGGTAGGAGATTGCTGATTATCTTTAACAGGAGCCCAGGCTCATAATTCTTGTAACTCAGCGTTAAAATCACGATGTCAATATTGTGCAGTTCGAACAAGAGCTCAGCACACTGGGTAAGCTCATCAACACTGGCCATCATTTCAATATTTTTAGACAACGCTGGGCTGTTTATTACGCCTTCCACCCCAGCGCGAATAAAGTGGCAATCGCATTGCAATACAATTTTTTTCTTTCTCATTACATATTCCTTAATGCAGTTATAATATAATTTAATTTTATTTGATGAAATGGCAAGTGAAATACACCATTATGCTTTTGGGGTGATAACAAAATTTAACATATCTGTATGCATGCCGGCATTAGTAGATACATTCTTAAAAAGGTTTATTTTAGGAGTCCAACACATCTCACTGCGTTTATCTATGCTGCTAGCCGTTTGCGAAAGAGTAATGTACTTGGCTGTTCCTGTCGGAAAGTCAAAGTTATTTCCTGGCACACCATCATTACTGCTCAACTGCAGGTTATAAAATAATTGACTGGTTCCCCCCTGCATCATAAAAAGATCACGTCCTCCTTGCAGACTGGTGCTATTGGTTATTCCCAGCGCATAAGCTTTATTTTTAACCCCTGCGGTAACGTAACTGACACATAGATTGTTACTGGCGATATTTTTAATTGAGGCGGTATAGCCTGTTCCGCTCGCCAACACGTTAGGTAAATCACCTACGTCTACCGTATTTATTTCCCAGACAGCAGATTTAATGTTAAATGCAGGCTCCGGCGGATTGATTTCTTCAATTGGCGGCAATGTTGGGGGGATAGCAGAGCCTTCATAACAGGAACTGGGGAATACCCATAATGGAGAAGACGACATCCCACCACTTACAGTCATATCCGTATAGCGAATAAATAGCGCCGGGTAAGCATTGTTCCCCGCTGTACTAAAATTGACAACAATGGATGAGTTTCCTTTGATCACCTTATTGTTCCCTGACGAGGTGCTGTCAAATCTGATTGATTTTGTACCAATACCACCTCGCACAGATGACCCTGTTGTCAAATGGCTGAAGTTTGCAACGGTGCTGGTATCTGGCCGTGGTTTGCCTTGTGCATTCAGTTCCGGCACATAAGCGGTAAAAGTATTATCCGTTGAGTCTGCACAATCGCTACATTTGCTGATGACCAAATCAAATTTAGCCTGCCATAAGTCGGGGCCAATATTGATGATATCGCAATTGCTAAACCCTGGAGAGTACTGAATGGCGAGGGCCGGGGTAACGAATAAAAATAGAGTGCTTGTTAGCAATCTGGATAGAGTTGATGTTGCTTGCATATATTTCCTTTTTAATTAATCAATCAGCATTGACTCGACTATTTCACTCGTACCAAACGCTGTTATATTTTGATGTTGTTTATTTCAAACCTTCACCTCAAACAGCAACACCAGTTTCCCCTGGTAATTGCCGGAAATATTCCGCCACTCCCCGATGGGTTGCCGCACAGAGACTGATAACAGATAGTTGCCTGTGGAGACGTCCTCGCTGGTGGGCGGTGCACTGAAGTCCGTTGGTATCATGCTCAGGGGGAGCAATGAGGCCGTGTTACCACCGAAAGAAACATGCTCAGTGGTAAATGTGAGTGACGCATTGGTTTCATGCGTCAGCACCAGCGGATTGACCAGCGATACCATAAAATGGCGTTCATTGCGGATGCTCACCTGAACCGGCACCTGCGTCTGATAGCGACGGGTATCACTGCCCGCACTGTTGTTCAGCATCAAGGTGTCGTACCAGCCACCGCCCGGTTTTTCTACCGTGATTTGCGGCTGATTGGTCAGGGTAATATTGACCGGGACCCCGCCGAGGGGAAGATTGGCTGCATTGATCCCGCCTCCCCATAGCAGCAAGGCTGTGCTTGTTACCTGTTGCCATAACGTCATATTATTTATCCCTTTATCATCTTTTTTCATGTGTCGCACTGTAGGCTAAAAGATTTGCCTTCCGCTTTGCCGCTCAGGCTCTTTGCCTCTATCCGATGCGGTGTGTCTGGATACACATTAACGTCATCCACGGTATTGCCATTCCGCTTCAGTTCGCTGAACTCCACCCGTACCGTGCCGGTGGCCTCCAGTCGAATTCCCGTTGTCTCACAGCGATGTTGCCAGGTGGCGACCGCCTTACTGGGTAACTGGCGTACCAGTCCATTGAACCCAAGACTGACCAACATCACATTGTTATGGGTTCCGCTGATGCTGGCCTTGTGTTGCGGTATCACCGCCAGGCGGTACACACGCTCTTTTTCAGGCCTTTTCAGAGCGGTTAATTGCACTTGTTTTTCTTGGCGTGGCCCCAGAGAGAGTTTGAAAGGGGTGGCGTACAGGTAAGGCTCTTTAATGAGCCCTACCGGTATCATCTGTTCGTCTTCTGGTGGCACTCCAGGGTTGGTGACTTGATACAACGTGATGTTGACAAACTCCGGTGCATCGCCGTTATTAGTGACCCGGACCACTGCCTGGTCGTCCCTCATTTCCATAACTTTCGGGTTGATATCGATCAGTGCCTGCGCCACTCCCCATGGCAGTGTGCATAACAGTAATCCTGCGGCCTTATGGGCAGTGCACGTCAAACGGTTGGCCATCGGCGTTTCCTTTCAGCGTTTTCACCGGGAACACCAACGGTGTGCCGGGGAACACTTTCTGCTCCGCTGGCATACTGCCTGCCGGGATAACCTGTAATTGATTAAACAACGTGTGCATATTCCCGGTTGCAGTCAGTTGCAGCCCGCTTGCCGTACATTGGTGGGCCCAACTACGGACTTGCGATCCAGAGGACGGCAGATGGTGGACCAGTACGCCATAGGCCACCCCAAAGGTAAGTGGGGCGCTGATTTTGTCCTTGTGCTCATTGCCAACCACTTTGATGCTGGAGATCGGAACGATATACAGTCGGTATAGGGTCTCCCTGGCTGGTACTTTCAGCGCTACCAGATTGATATCCCGTTTTTGACCGGGCCCCAGAGTCAGTTTGGCCGGGTTGGCCATCATCTCGGGCACGGCGATATCACCAAGGTTGGTTTTGCGTTCTGGGTTTTCACCGGGGTTTTCAATTCGTACCAGGTCAACTTTCAAGTACAGCGGCTTGTCGCCCAGGTTACTGACCTGTACGGTACGGGTCTGCTGACCTTCGACGGTGCTGCGTGCTGGCATCACCATCAACTGACCATCAGCTCGCGCCCCTTCGCCGAGTGCGAGGAGGCCCAGCGTCAAAGCAATGCGTAGTGGGTTTATCATCAATTTCATAGCGTTCTCGTTTGTATTCACTGTTTCTAATCGGGTAAATAGCGCTTGCTACTGTCTGTTTCAGTCAGCAACGCAAAGGTATCGTTTATCTTTTGGCTGGCTCAGATCACAGCGATAGCGCCCCTGCTTGCCAGTGACGGTGATTTCTTTGAGCAATGTCGAAGAGGCCACCGAGAACAGGCCGTTAGGGTAGACCGGATCGCCGGTTTCCTGCAGGGTGCCGCTGACCGGCGCCCCATGGCTGTCCACCAGAAAGCCGCTGTACAGCAGGTTCATCTCTATGTCGGCTTGCACCGGGTACACCTGCCCCGGATGGGCACGTATCACGTTGGCCGGTAGGCGGATATTCATGTCCATGTTGGCATCCACCGCCTGAGCCTGGGCAAAGATCACATCCTGGTAGCTGGCCAACGGCACCGCGTAAGTGCTGCCCCCTCCGACCGGGTTACCTTCTACCTTGAAACCGTATTTGGTATCGCCCAGTTTTGGGGTAGTCACCAACATCGCCGCGCCGCTTGGGCTGGTGCGCCCCAGGGCAATGCCGTCTTTACTGGCGGCGAGCATGCCGTTGTAGTTGAAGCTGCCGCTGGTGATATGGTCATCCACTCCCACACGCAGAGAAGTATCACCACGGGTACCACTGCGGCGGGCGTTCAGACCGACCGCATTGGTGCGGCCGATTTCGCTGAAGTCCACGCCCGCATAGGTGGTGCCAGTGCTGTCTTCAAACTCACGGCTATAACTGCCGCCGGTGTGCAGCTTGCCATTGTTGTAAGCGGCGTTTAGCGTGCCGGTATTGCGATCCAGCATGATGGTGGTGTTCAGATACAGCCCGTAGTTGTTGCTGCTGTTGTTATAGCCACCTTTTTGCACTCCGGTGGAAATCACCGCCCAAACTCCATTGCCACGCCAGTTCCAACTGCTTTGCCACTGATGGCGCTCGCTGTTGGCATAGCGGTTGTAGTTGTACCCCAATCGGGTGGGTCCAAACTGGCGGCTATAGCTAAACGTAGTGCTGTTGCTTGCCGGGTAGAATTCGGATACTGCCGTATTCTGATACTGCGAGGCGGTCAGGTAACCGAGTTGCTGGCTACCCGCGCTCAGGCTGGCATAGCCGCCGACACGTTTTTCACCGGCCATCAGGCCCATGGTTGGCGTTACTTCCACGTCCGCGACCTGCATGGGACGGGTGACGTTATGCTCCATTGCCCAAGTTTTGCCGCTGCCTTTAAGCAGTACGCTGCTGGCGGCGAACCAGTTGGTCTGGAAGTTGGCTCCGGTACTAAAGAGGTTCTTCTCTGTATCAAGCTCTTTACCCAACGTGACATACCAACCGGTGCTGCCACCGTAGTTGATATTGGCAATCTGCTGATTTTCGCTGCTGATCACCTGGCCGCTACGATTGACCAAGCGTACCTCGGTGCTGTAGAAGCCGCCGGGCAACTGGTTGTAGTCAATCTCGTTGCGGCCAATCACCGCAGGCAAGCGGCGGATCAACCGCCCATTGCGATAGAACTCGTAGTCGCCGTCGGTGGTGGCGAACAACACCATCTTGCCCGCGGACTGGTTATCGCGCTTCAGATTGTCCTGACTGCCCAAGGTGACAAACTGGTCGAAGCTCGGGTTGAGCGAGGTGCTGACGCTACCGGCGGCATTGTCGCGGCTATCTTGCCTGCCACTGCGCAGATAGGTGCTGGCAAAGTTCTTTTGTAGATACCAGGTACTGACCCCTTGGTCAGTGGTTCGGGTATCGAAGTTCTGGCTGTCGTTGTAGTACCAACTGAGGTAACCATAGCTCTGCGCTGGCAAGCCGAGGTAGCCCTGGCCATAAGCCGAGACGGCACGGTACTCATTGGAGGCGGTACGCACATCCAATGACTGATTGTGGATGAAGCCCATCATGGTCTGGGGCCGGACGTAACGCTGGTTACCATCGGATATGGTCAGCGACTGCTTGACCTTGTCCAGCGAGACGATTTGACCGTTGACGGTATAATCACAACCGTTGGGGCAGACCGCATAAGGGATCTGGGTCAGTACCTTGTTCAGTAGCGCTATCTGTTCGGCGGACACGCCGTTCCGCCGATAGAGCGCCTCATCAAAGGAGAGGCGATTTTGTTTAGCCGACCAACTGACCGGGCCCGGCAGGGGGGTGCTGTCGAGGGTAGTCAGGAATTGCATGGAGGAATCCTGTTCAGCCTCGGAAAACCCGGCGGGCACCTGATATTCGATCTGAGTTCCTTCAGCATAGGTAACAGCTGATGGAACCAGTAATAATAAACCTGTTGCCCATCCTGAAGTAACGTTAACCATGAGAGTCCGTTCCGTAAATAAGATAAATAATACTGCCAATGATTTATTAGCTAACCTGCTATTGTTCTGTTTATATTTCTCGTCGTATAAGGCAAAAATGAACCCCAGATATTACTCTTCATCAATAACTGACTTAATAGGGCTATTGGGGAATAACCCTATTTTATTTATATACTCTAAATAATTCGAGTTGCAGTAAGACGAGTATGCAAAAGCTGTTGATCAGATTTTCAAAACCAGAACCATTTTAGGCTTTTGGTTCGAACATCATGACTAGATCGCCTTGATACTGCCCATTGGTACTACCTGTGGCATTGGTTGGTGCCTTGGCGTTCACCTTCAGAATATAGGTGTTGTTGTAACCACCGGGTGCAGTCGTTGTCTGGGTGATTTTAACCGGTGTTCCCTGAACAATAGACTTACCTGCAAAGTTAACCGTCACGTTAGATAATTGAGCGCCATCGGTCCGGCTAATGGTCAATGGCTGAACCAGTGAAACGTTAACTTCAGTATCCGTAGTATAAATACGGACTGGCAGGTCATTGGACGCGAATTCGGTCTGGGTGTAATCCTTGGCGAACAATTCTTCTTTGTCATACCAGGTACTGCCGTCTGGCTTGGAAACAAAGATAGCATCGTTAATGGTAGCGATGATGGTGATTTCTTTTTTTACACCATCGGCAGCCTGTGCCATGCCGCTAGACAGAATAGCTGCGGCGATAACAGACAAAATGATTTTTTTCACTATTAATTTCCTTTTTTCAATTGTTATGACGTCCTTATCATTAAGAAACGTCCTCGTTAGTTGTTTTTATACAGAAAATTTCAATATTATCTGTAATTAGGTTCAGGAGCGTGCAATTGAAAATCGCTGTCCTCTTTGTCAGCATTTTTTCTGACGAGGTGAACTATAAGATTTTTCTAAATTCATGTGAAGACAACATTTGTCAATCGGTGATAACAAAAGCTGATAGATGATAAAAAATAAATCAAAATCAAAGCATTAAAATATAGTCAGGTTAATTTACACAATATATATTTATATCCCGTTTAAATTCGTCAATTAACCACTTTGATACTGGGGATAATGGGAATTTGTCTTGGTAAATCACGCAATATAGAGCGTTAGGTATTTTCTCCTGCACTTTGATAACTGTCAGTAAATCATTCATGCATGGGTCATTCAAGATAGCCTCTGGTGCCAGCGTCAGGTAATTCGCATTGACAGCCATATGTGTTCTGATTTGACCAGAGTCCCCCCTTAAAACAGGGTTATTACAGCCTTGGGAAAACAGGACAGCTTCAACTTGCTTTTGATAGCCAAACTGAGCGGATGGTAAGCACCAGTGAGCATCTTGCAGCTCAGAAATCGAGGTACAGTGCTCTAGTGGATGTCCTTTACGTGCAACAATGCAGAATGGGATAGTAAAAAGTGAATCTAGAGAAAATTCTTTTATTGATATATCGTCGGCAATAATGCCGATGGCAAAATCCAATTGTCCAGTTCGTAACGCAGGCAACAGCTCTGTCAGTTGCCCTTCAGTCAATTTAATCCTGGTTTTAGGAAAACGTTCTTGGAAACGTCTTACCGCTTCAGGTAAGACCGTGTAAATCAATGAGGATGAAAATCCGAGGGAAATAGTGCTGTCATTGAATTGAGTAATATGTTCAATCTCTTTGATACTGCTTTCAACATCTTTAATAATTTGCTGTACTCGGGTTTTGAAAACTTTTCCTATATCCGTCAGCGTAATTCCATTTGTTCCTCTTATAACCAGATCAACCCCCAGGAACTCCTCTAACTCTCTCAAACTTCGGGTTAAGGCAGGTTGTGATAAATGTAGTACAGCAGCAGCGGCGCGTATACTTCCCATATCTGTAACCGATTGGAAAACCAGCATTTGTTGTAACTTGGGGAGCTTTTTCATGAATTGCCTTATGATTTCGTCGGTATCTGACTTGTGCTCTGAACTTTCATAGCATCAAAGAAATAATAGTGGAGTACTCCACCCAGCGCTATTGGGGGGCCTGACAGATTTTCTTGCTGGGAGTACTTAGATCCGCGTTGTCGCCTTCCCGCAACTCAAATGACTTAGGGGATATCCGTCTCATCCTGAAATATTCATTCCCTATGGTTATTAATCATGTTTTATCCCGGTCTAAAAGCATCACTCTCTGTAGTTAACATATTTTTAACCAAGCCAATAAGAACCAATTATGATTTAATCTATTGAATTTAATGCAATAAATTGGGTTTCAATGTGTAAAAAAATCACGCACAGCAATAATTGACAAAAAAAATCCTATCCAGCATTTTCTAGATGCTAACAAGTCGAACCTGTCTGACCTGTTAGGCCAAATACTAAGGATCCTGTCGTGACGACCAAAATGTCTGTAGTGCAACAAGCCATTCAAGAGATTGAAACGCGGATTGGCGTGGGGGAATGGGCGGTGGGGCAGCGTCTGCCTTCACAGCATGAGCTGGCAAAAATGCTGGAACTCAGCCGCGCTTCACTGCGAGAAACGCTCAGTCATCTTGAGTCGCGAGGGTTGGTCAGTATCAAGCCAGGGAAAGGGGTGTATGTCACCGCGCGCTTACCCACGGAACAGCGGCAATGGGGGTTTGAAAACTACTCGTTTGCCGAGGTGATGACCATGCGCCAGCAGCTTGAAGGCTTTGCGGCTGCGCATGCTGCCGTAAACGCAGGGGCGGAAGAGATTGCTCTGTTGGAAGCCTCGATTGCCGATGCTTATCAGGCGGCAAAACAGGGCGATCTGCTGCTGGTTAAGCTGTGCGATCTGGATTTTCACGCTCAGATCATCCGTATTGCGGGTAATCGCCTGTTGCAAGAGATCATCAAACTGATCCGTCAACCCTATGAGCAGAGTAAAACCCCGCCGCACGGCAGTTTTGAGGATATGGAACCGGCGCTGGCGGAGCATAAGCGGATCTTTTTAGCCATAAAAATGGGTGAGCCTCATTTAGCGCGGACGGCAATGGAGTTGCATCTGCAAAATGCCGCCAGACGCGCCAACGTTCAACTCAGTGAGCCATTTTAATTAATTCTTCAGGAGCTATCATGATAAAGAAATTCACGTTGAGTGTCGGTGCCACGGTGTTGCTGATGGCGAGCATGGCGAATGCTGCCGAACCGGTAAAAACCCTGAAAGTCTGTACGGAAGCAAGCCCCGATGGCTTTGACTACTCCTTATATCATGCCAACTCCACGGCAGATGCCTCCTCCGAGGCACTGTATAATCGCCTGATTGATTTTAAACCCGGCACCACTGAACTCCGGCCTGCGCTGGCAGAAAGCTGGGAGATTAGCCCAGACGGTAAAACCTATACCTTCCATCTGCGCAAAGATGTGCAGTTCCATACCACGCCCTGGTTTACACCCACGCGTAATATGAATGCGGACGATGTGGTTTATAGCCTGCAACGCCAGATTGACCCGAATAATCCTTGGTACAAAACCGCCGTACAAGGTTGGTTTTATGCTCAGGCCATGGGATTTAAAGAGTTGATTAAATCCGTTGAGAGGGTGGATGACTCTACCGTGCGCATTGAATTAAATCGCCCTGAAGCACCGTTCTTGGCGGATTTAGCCATGGGCTTTACCTCAATACTTTCGCGTGAATATGCCACCCAGTTAGAAAAAGAAAATAAGCTGCGGGATATGGATGTGAAACCGGTTGGCACCGGGCCATTTGTGTTTAAACGCTATAGCAAAGATCAGATGGTGCGTTATGAGGCCAATCCCACCTATTTTCGCGGCAAGCCGAAAATCGATCAGCTGATTTTCAGTATTGCGCCCGATGCCTCCGTGCGTTTGCAGCGCCTGAAAGCGGGGGAGTGCGATATTATGCTGTATCCAAGCCCGCAGGATTGGCCAGCGCTTGAGGCCGACAGTAAATTTAATCTGATTAAAGGCCAGGCGCTGACCAGCTCTTATTTACAGGTGAATACTCAGAAGCCGCCGTTGGATAATAAGCTGGTGCGTCAGGCATTAGCCCTGGCGGTGGATCGTCCTAACCTGATTAAAGTGGTTACCGCCAATGCGGCATCATCAATGACCAACCCTTATCCTCCGTCGCAGTGGAGTTATAATACCGACATCAAACCGCTGGAGCTGAATATTGATAAAGCCAAGCAACTGCTGGCAGAAGCCGGGCACCCTAACGGATTTGATATGGACATTTGGGTGCGCCCGGGCACCAGCGGTTCTAACCCGAATCCTAAATTAACCGCCGAAATGTTGCAGGCCGACTTCAAGAAAATTGGCGTCAACGTCAATATCAAAACCATCGAGTGGGGCGAGTTGCTGCGCCGCGCACGTGACGGCGAACATACCTCGGTGGTATTGGGCTGGGCATCGGATAACGGCGATCCGGATAACTTCCTGTCAAACAATCTCTCCTGTTCAGGATTGGAAGATGGCAGTAATTTCTCGCGCTGGTGTGATAAACCCTTCGATCAATTGCTGAAAGATACTCGGGCAGAATCGGATATTGGCAAGCGCACGGAAATGTATAAACACGCACAGGTGATCTTCCAGGATAATTTACCCTGGATCCCACTCTTCCATCCGCTTAATGCGCTGGCAACCAATAAAAAAGTCACCGGGGTAGTGGCCAGCCCATTAACCTTAAATAATTATGCCGATGCGGATATTGCTAAATAATATTCGAGAATTTTCGCTGTAATTATTTAACACTGTTGATAAACCTCATCATCCTTATTTTATAAGGGTGATGAGGCCGCTATTTTGAGGAATATCATGAGCCATGCTCCATTAAAAGAGCAGGTCACTCGCCTGGGCGATCTGCTGAACGTGATTAATTTATTAAACTGGGATGCCAGCACCGGTATGCCAAATGGGGCCAGCATCCATCGTGGGCAACAAATTGCCACCCTGAGCAGCCTGGCACAAAATATGATTTTGTCCGATGAGTTGGCCTCGGCGCTGGCGCAGGAGAAGCAACTAGCGGGTTTAACCCTGCATCAGCAGCGATCGCATCAGGCGTTAGAGCAGGCGATCGCGCATTATAAAAAAGTCCCTGCCAGCCTGGTAATGGAGCAGGCGCAACTGGTGGCCGTCGCCGAAGTGGCCTGGCGCGAGGCGCGGGAGCAGAATAAATTCCACCTGTTCCAGCCCTATTTAGAGCAGATTGTTGCTTTAAAGCGCCGCTTTGCCGATGTCATCGGCTATGAAAACCACCCGTACGAAGCGCTGACGCATGAATATGAGCCCGGTTTAACCGTGCCTGCGCTGAAAACCCTGTTTGCCCAGTTGCAGGAGCGTTTATTACCGCTGGTGAAACGGGTGCATGCGGCAGCTAAACCCGATAATACCTTTTTACACCGCCACTTTCCGGTGGCGCAGCAGCGTGAGCTCTCTACTCAACTGGCAGCGATGATTGGTTATGATTTCCAACGTGGCCGCCTGGATACCACCACCCATCCGTTCGAAATATCTATTACTCGCGACGATGTGCGCATTACCACGCGCTTTAACCCGCAATTTATCAACGCTGGGTTATTTGGCACCCTGCATGAAGCGGGCCACGCCATTTATGAGCAGAATGTTTCCCCTGCCTTAAGCGGCACGGCACTCACGCTGGATCTGTTTGGCCTGTATGCGGTGGCCGGTGCCAGCTATGGCGTGCATGAGTCGCAGTCACGCCTGTGGGAAAACCGCGTGGGCCGCTCTCTGCCGTTCTGGCAAAACCATTACGCCACCTTGCAGAGCACCTTCCCCGGCGTGCTGGACGACATTTCGCTCGAGCAGTTCCATCGCGCGATTAACCGTTCGGAACCGAGCCTGATCCGCGTGGAAGCCGACGAGCTGACTTACGATTTCCACGTCATGCTGCGGGTTGAGATCGAGATGGGGCTGATCGACGGCAGCCTTAAGGTCAGCGACTTGCCGGGCTTTTGGGCAGAGAAAATCCAGGCCTATCTGGGGGTGAAACCCACTACGGATACCCAGGGGGTGTTGCAGGATATTCATTGGTCAAAAGGCATGATCGGCTCGTTCCCGACCTACACCCTTGGCAATGTGATGGGCTCACAGTTTATGGCCGCCGCTCTGGAGCAGCAGCCGTCATTAGCCACGGCATTGGCTCAGGGGAATTACGCTCCGCTCAAGCAGTGGCTGACGGAAAATATTCTGCAACATGGCCGCACCTATTTACCTCACGAGTTATTACAGCGCGCCACCGGTAAGGGCCTGGATGCCACGCCGTATCTGGACTATCTGGAGCAGAAATTTACCAAGCTGTACCCGTCATAATTCAAGCCGCAGGTGCGTTGACTACGCGCGCTCACCCCGGTCACATAGTTATCTATGCTCCTGGGGCTTCGCGCGCTTGTCGCCTTCCTGCAACTCGAATTATTTAGGGTAACTATGAGTTGTAGCTTTAAAAAAATGAGGGGAAATAATGAAAATTGCAGATATGAACTGGATGCAGATCGAAAGCTACTTACAGCAGGACGATCGCGTTGTCGTGCCATTGGGCAGCGTTGAACAGCACGCCTATTTAAGCGTTGCCGTGGATATGATCCTGGCAGAGAAAGTGGCGGTGGATGCGGCAGAGCCTTTGGGCATTCCGGTTTATCCGGCCATACCGTTTGGCGTTACGCCTTATTTTGCCGCTTTCCCCGGCACCGTGTCTTTACGCGTCGAAACCTACGTGCGCGTGATCCACGATCTGCTGGACAGCCTGGCCCGCTCAGGTTTCAAACGTATCGTGCTGGTCAACGGCCATGGCGGCAATCAGCCCGCTCACAGCGCGGCAACCGAATGGATGCTCAGCCATCCCGAAGTTAAAGTCCGCTTCTATAACTGGTGGAATGCGCCCAACACCTTGGCCAACGTGCGCTCGGTGGACCCTACCTCTTCTCACGCCAGTTGGATGGAAAACCTGCCTTGGACGCGTTTAGCCAATGCGCCGTGCCCAGATGCGCGCAAAGCGCCAATCGACTATCAGCGTTTCCATGTGATGAATGCGGCAGAGGCCAAAGACTATCTGGGTGACGGCAACTTTGGTGGCTACTATCAACGCCCTGCCGAGGTGGAGGAAGCTATGTGGCAAGTCGCAGTCGCTGAAACCCGCGCGATTCTTGAAGGACCATGGCAATGAGTGATTCACCGATTGTTGTATGGGGCGCAGGTGCCATGGGCGGCACGCTGGCTGCCTACTGGATCCGTGCCGGTAAGAACGTGCTGCTGGTGGACAACAATCCGGCTCATGTGGCGGCGATTAACCAGCACGGACTGCGCATCAGCGGGCCGATAGAAGAGTTCGTCGTTACTGCCAAAGCGCTGTTACCGGAACAGCTTTTTTCTGTTGATGCGCAGGGTGCGGCGATCCCGAACCAGTATCCACGCATTTTCCTCTGCACTAAAGCGCAGCATACCGAAGCCGCCTGCCGTGCTCTGGTACCGCATCTCGCGGCGCAGGGCGAAGTGATCTCGGTACAAAACGGCTTAAATGAGCTGATCATCGCCGAGATCGTTGGCAAATCACGCTGTATCGGCTGCTTTATCAACTTTGGTGCCGATATTCTGGAGCCCGGCCACATTCACTACGCCGGGCGCGGTGCGGTGGTAGTGGGCGAACTGAACGGTGCTTTAACGCCACGGTTGGCCGATATTCTGCAACTGATGCAGGTATTTGAACCGAACGCGCTGCAAACGGAGCGGATTTTCAGCTATCTGTGGGGCAAGTTAGGCTACGGCGCGCTGCTGTTTGGCACGGCGTTAACCAATGAATCCATCGTCGAGGTGCTGGCGCATCCTGACTATCGCGCAGTGTTGATTGCCATCGGCAAAGAGGTTTGCGCGGTTGCCGAGGCGGCCAAGATCCCGCTAGAAGGATTTAATGGTTTCCATCCCCCGGCGTTCAGCGCCAATGCGCCTTTGGCAGAAAGCCATGCCTCAATGGATGCGATGGTGGCGTTCAACCGGCGTTCAGCCAAAACCCACAGCGGCATCTGGCGTGATTTAGCCGTTCACAAGCGTAAAACCGAAGTCGATCAACAGCTCGGCGTCATCGTGCGCGAAGCTGCTCAGCTTGGCATCGCCACGCCGCTGTTGCAGGCGGTGATCGCCGGTATTCATCAGATCGAACAGGGTGCAGCGCTATCTTGGGCCAACCTTGATCGGGTGGCTGCATTACTTAAAAGGAGTGACCAATGAATCTCGATTTTTCAGGGCAGACCATCGTGGTCACCGGTGCGGCACAGGGGATTGGCCGGGCGATTGCCAAATCTTTCGCCGCGCTGGGCGGCAAGGTATGGGTATGTGATGTTGATGCCGAGACTTTGGCGATCACCCAGCAGGAATGCGGGGCGATGACCCAGGCGCGGGTTGTTGACGTTACCGTGCAGGCCGAGGTCAGCACCTTTGTGGCCGAAGTGGGTAAGGTAGATGTGCTGGTGAACTGCGCCGGTGGGGTGCGCGGCCAGGAAGGCCACCCGCTGGAAAACGTGACGGCGCAGCAGTGGCACGCGCTATTTCAGGTCAACGTGGATAGCACCTTCTGGTTTGCCCAAGCGGTAGCGCCCTCGATGAAAGCTGCCAACTATGGCCGGATCATCAATATCTCCAGCGGGGCAGGGCTGGGTATCAGCCTGACCGGCATCCAGGCCTACGCGGCGGCGAAAGCGGCGCAGATTGGCCTGACCCGCCAGTTGGGGCATGAACTGGGGCCATTCGGCATTACCGTCAACAGCGTTGCGCCGGGGTTTGTGCGTTCCAACCCTAGCAGCGAACGTCAGTGGCAGAAGTTTGGTGAAGCCAGACAACAGGCTATTTTGAGCCAAATCGCCATGCGCCGTTTGGGCAAGGTAGAGGATATCGCCAATGCTGTGCTGTTCTTTGCCTCGCCGGATTCGGGCTGGGTATCAGGGCAAACGCTGTCGGTGGATGGCGGTAAGTAACGGGCAGGTATTGCAATGATCAAATTTATTATCAAGCGGTTACTGATGCTGATCCCGACGTTTATCGGCATCACCCTGATCACGTTTATGCTTGTGCACCTGATCCCCGGCGATCCGGTGGAGATCATGATGGGCGAGCGTGGTCTGGATCCTGCCTATCACGCAGAAATGCTAAAAAAGCTCGGGTTGGACCTGCCGCTGCCGCAGCAGTATTTCAACTATCTGCTCAGCCTGTTGCACGGCGATTTAGGCATCTCGTTAACCTCAAACGAGACCGTGCTGCATGAGTTTTTAACCCTGTTCCCGGCAACGCTGGAACTGGCCACCTTGGCGATGATCCTAGCGATTATCGTCGGTATTCCGATCGGCGTGCTGGCGGCGGTAAAGCGCGGCTCTATTTTTGATCATGGAGTGATGGGGCTGTCGTTAACCGGCTTTTCCATGCCGATCTTCTGGTGGAGCCTGATTCTGATCATGTTCTTTTCGGTACAGCTAGGTTGGACGCCGGTCTCGGGGCGCATCGATCTGGATTTCGACATTGAGCCGCACAGCGGATTTATGCTGATCGACTCGCTGATCGCGCAATATCAGGATCCTGACGCCAATCAGGGGGCGTTCCTGAATGCCCTGAAACACCTGATTTTGCCTTCGATCGTGCTGGCCACCGTGCCGCTGGCGATTGTTTCGCGCATGACGCGCTCATCAATGCTGGAAGTGCTGCGTGAAGACTATGTGCGCACTGCTTATGCCAAAGGGTTATCGCCTTTCCGGGTGATCTTCGGCCATACGCTGCGCAATGCGCTGATCCCGGTGCTCACCATTATCGGCTTGAGCGTCAGCTCACTGTTGGGTGGCGCGGTGATGACGGAGACCATCTTTTCCTGGCCCGGCATTGGCAAATGGCTGATCGAAGCAATTGGCCGCCGCGATTATCAGGTGGTGCAGAACGGTATTCTGCTGGTGGCGACGCTGGTGATTATCACCAACCTGCTGGTGGATATTTTATACGGTGTGGTTAATCCGCGCATTCGCCACGCTTAACAGGGCCTGATTATGACTCAGACTATTTTGAATACTCTCGGTGCGGCGGCAGAACCGGACGATCTCTCCAGCAGCTACCCTTCGCCGCTGAAAGAGTTTTACCAGAGTTTTTTCGCCAACCGTGGCGCGACCGTGGCGTTCTTCTTCATGCTGTTGGTGCTGATTGCCGCTGTTTTTGCCCCGTGGATCGCGCCTTATGATCCTATTACCCAATATCGCGATCATTTAATGCAGCCACCGATGTGGCAAACCGGCGGCAGCGCCGCTTTTCCTTTAGGCACCGATGAGGTGGGGCGCGATATTCTTTCCCGCTTGATGCACGGCGGGCGGCTATCGCTGTTTATTGGTTTCTGTGCGGTGGTGTTTGCCCTGATCCCGGGGGCGATCCTCGGGCTGCTGGCGGCGTTTTACCCGCGTGTTATCGGCATTGCCGTGATGCGTTTAATGGACATCATGATGTCGATGCCTACCCTGCTGCTGGCGGTTGCCATCATGGCGGTGCTCGGCCCTGGCTTGCTCAATGCGATGATCGCTATCGCCATTGCCTCCTTGCCCGGTTACGTGCGCTTGACCCGCTCCTCGGTGATGATGGAACTGCACCGCGACTATGTGACCGCCGCCCGCGTCGGCGGTGCCGGTACGCTGCGCCTGATGTTTTTCACCGTGTTGCCAAACTGCATGGCTCCGCTGATTGTGCATATGACCATGAGCTTCTCTTCGGCGATTCTAGAAATTGCCGCGCTCGGCTTTTTGGGGTTAGGCATTCAGCCACCGCAACCTGAATGGGGAACCATGCTGGCCTCGGCGCGTGAATATATGGAGCGCGCCTGGTGGATCGTCACCATGCCGGGCCTGACGATTTTGCTGTCCGTCGTTTCGATCAACCTGATCGGCGACGGCCTGCGTGACGCATTAGATCCTCGGCTGAAGCAGGCAGGATAAGGTGAACCCATGAGTCTGTTAGCGATTCGTAATCTTTCTGTGGAATTCGGCGCGCGGGCAAAACCGTTTCGTGCCGTCGAGAATGTGAATTTAACCGTTGAAGAGGGGGAGATCGTCGGCATCGTCGGTGAATCCGGTTCGGGCAAATCGGTCACCATGATGGCAATGATGGGGCTGCTGGAAAAGCAGGGGCGGGTGTCTGCCGATATGCTGCAATTTAACGGCAATGACATGCTGAACATGTCGCCGCGCGAGCGCCGCAAAATCATTGGTAAAGACATTGCCATGATTTTTCAGGATCCGATGTCTTCGCTCAATCCCAGCTACACCGTGGGCAGGCAAATCATGGAAGTGCTGACGCTGCACCACGGCCTGAAGGGCAATGCGCTGCGCGATCGTGCCATTGAACTGATGACGCTGGTGGAGATCCCCGATCCTGCGCGTCGTTTAGAAGCCTACCCGCATCAGCTGTCGGGGGGCATGAGCCAGCGCGTGATGATCGCTATGGCGATCGCCTGTAAGCCTAAGCTGTTGATCGCCGATGAGCCTACCACGGCTTTGGACGTCACCATTCAGGCACAGGTGATGGAGCTGTTGCTGAACTTGCAGAAAACGCAGGGCATGGCGTTGATCCTGATCACCCACGATCTGGCGGTGGTGGCGGAAATCGCCCATAAAGCGGTGGTGATGTACGCCGGGCAGGTTGCCGAAGTCTCTGCGGTGCCTGCGATCTTCCGCCAGCCGCATCATCCTTATACCCAAGCGTTGTTGAAATCGATCCCTGAGCACAGCAAAGGTACGGAACGGCTGTTTACCCTGCCGGGGATCGTGCCGGGGCAATTCGATCGCCCGGTGGGGTGTCTGCTGGCTCCGCGCTGCCCTTATGTACAGGATCAATGCCGCATTCAGCGGCCAGAACTCAGGGTGATGGATCACTATGCCGTCAGGTGTCATTTTCCTCTCAGCGCCGAAGGTCAACGATGAAAACAATATTGCAGGCCACCGATCTGACTCGTCATTATCAGGTTGGCCAAGGTTTCTTGAGCAAACCCCAGCGCGTTAAGGCGCTCAACGGCGTCAGTTTTTCGCTGGCAACCGGTAAAACTCTGGCAGTAGTCGGTGAGTCCGGCTGCGGTAAATCAACCCTGGCGCGTCAGTTAACCCTGATCGAAGCGCCAACTTCAGGTTCGCTGGTGCTGGACGGGCAGGACGTGGTAGGGGCCAACGCCGCCCAGCGCAAGGCAATGCGCAGCAAAGTGCAGATGGTGTTTCAAAATCCCTATGCTTCGTTAAACCCGCGCAGCAAGATTGGCACGCAGCTGAGCGATCCGCTGGTGATCAACACCTCACTTAATGCCAAAGAGCGAGAAGAGCGGGTGCGTATAATGATGGCGAAAGTGGGGCTACGCTCGGAACATTATCAGCGCTATCCGCATATGTTTTCCGGCGGGCAGCGGCAGCGGATTGCCATCGCGCGCGCCATGATGCTCAATCCGAAGATTGTGATTGCGGATGAACCTACTTCGGCGCTGGATGTTTCTATTCAGGCGCAGGTACTGAACCTGTTTATGGATCTACAGGCGGAATTTAATACCACCTATGTGTTTATTTCCCATAACCTTTCCGTGGTGGAGCATGTAGCGCACGACGTGATGGTGATGTATCTGGGGCGTGCGGTTGAGATCGCCAGCAAAACTGCGCTGTATGCGCAGCCGTTGCACCCCTATACCAAGGCGTTGCTATCGGCGACGCCGATCATCCACCCGGAAGATCGGAAAATAAAGATTAAAATCACAGGGGAGTTGCCCAGCCCGTTAAATCTGCCTGCTGGTTGTGCTTTCCATAAGCGCTGCCCGTTTGCCGATGAGCGCTGCCAGCACGATGAGCCGCAGTTGCGCGCTTTTGGCGATACCCGGGTGGCTTGCCATCACGTTGAGAGAATTAATTAATTTAGCTCGAGATACCCGGGCCTAGCGCACCGAGGGGCACTCCGGCGGCTTACGCCGCTACGACCCCTTCGGCACGCTCTCCCTAATAACGGGCTTTGTCAGCAGTCTGTTTAAGCAACTTATTAAGGTTATCAAATGCATGCCATAAAACCCGTAATCGTTATACATGGTGGAGCAGGGACAATCAGCCGCCAGGCGGTTACCGCAGAAAAAGAGCAGGAATATCACGCCGCTTTGCGCAACATTTTGCTGGCGAGCCAGCAGGTTCTCACCGCGGGCGGCAGCGCCGTCGATGCGGTGACCCTGGCGGTAACCCTGCTGGAAGACTGCCCGCTATTCAACGCCGGTAAAGGCGCGGTCTTTACCCATGCGGAAACCCATGAGCTGGATGCGGCGATCATGCGCGGCGAAGATCTGCAAGCGGGTGCGGTTTCTTGCGTCAGCCAGATCAAGAACCCGATCAAGGCTGCGCGCGCGATCATGGAGCACAGCGAGCATGTGCTGTTTGTCGGCGCTGGAGCCGAGGATTTTGCCCAGCAGCAAGGTCTGGAACGGGTGGACAGCAGCTACTTCTCTACCGAAGCACGCCGTGAGCAACTTTATCGGGTGCGGGATCATCAGGGGGGCACCGCGCTCGATCACAGTGGCGAAGCCTTAACCGTACAACCCGCGCCGATTAATGAAGAGCAGAAGTTTGGCACCGTGGGTGCTGTGGCGCTCGATAGCCAGGGTAATCTGGCCGCGGCGACCTCCACCGGTGGGATGACCAATAAGCAGGTCGGCCGCGTTGGCGACAGCCCGATTTTTGGCGCGGGAACCTATGCGGATAATCACACCGCCGCTATTTCCTGTACCGGCACTGGCGAAACCTTTATGCGCCTGCTCTCCGCCTATGATGTTTGTGCACTGATGCGCTATGCGGGCTTATCTCTTGAACAGGCCACCGATAAGGTGGTGATGGAAAAGCTACCGTCGATTGGCGGAGAGGGCGGCCTGATTGCCGTTGATGCACAGGGCAATATCAGCCTCAGCTTTAACAGTGAAGGGATGTACCGTGGCTACGCCTATGCGGGGGAAAAGGACGTGGTCACCGCGATTTTTAAATAAGTGCCACTTTAACTGACCGGTATTAAGCAAGGGGCGAGCCGAAGCGTGGGGATTTGTGAGCTGAATCACCGATCTCAGTCAGCTTCTCAAATGATTTCTTCTGATTTTGGATGTTAACGGAATGTAGGCTCGTGGATGGCGGTAAAACACTGTGTTAGGATGATTTGCCGCTATTTCAGGCGCTCACTATAACTCTAAAAGGATGCCCCTATGCTTTTAAATAATCGAAAGATTTTTGTCGCCGTTGCCGCAGCCTTATTTGCAGTAAGCAGCTATGCGGCTACGCCGAAATCGGTGGCTATCGTCTCGATCGTTGACCATCCGGCGTTAGATGCGACGCGTGACGGCGTCATTGATGAGTTAAAAGCCGCAGGTTATGACAAGGATAAGGTCAAGATTCAATTCCAGAGTGCGCAGGGGAATATGGCTACCGCCGGGCAGATCGCACGTAAATTTATCGGTGACAAGCCCGATGCGATAGTGGCGATCTCAACCCCGGCAGCCCAGTCGGTGATTGCCGCCACCAAAACCATTCCCGTGGTGTTTACTACGGTAACGGATCCGGTAGCCGCCAAGCTGGTCAAAAGCTGGGAGCCAAGCGGCACCAACGTGACCGGCGTTTCTGACCGCGTTGCCATGGGCCCGCAGGTGGATCTGATTTTAAAGGTTAAGCCAGACGCCAAGCGGGTTGGCATGGTGTTCAGCCCTGGTGAAGTCAACTCGACGGTGGTGGTGAAAGAGCTGAAAGAGGAATTAACCAAGCGCGGTATGACGTTGATTGAGGCCCCGGCAGCGCGCACCGTTGACGTGAGCCCGGCGGCGAAAAGCCTGGTGGGTAAAGTTGATGTGATCTACACCAACACCGATAACAACGTGATCTCCACCTACGAGTCACTGGTCGCTGTAGCTAATCAGGCCAAGATCCCGCTGATCGCGGGCGACAACAGCGTTGCCAAGCGCGGTGCTGCTGCTGCACTGGGGATGAGCTATTACGACCTGGGGCGGCAGACCGGTAAAATCGTTGTGCGCCTGTTAGAGGGTGAAAAGCCTGGCACCATTGCGCCCGAAGTAGGCAACAAGCTCAGCCTGAGTGTGAACCCAGCCGCCGCGCAGAAGCAGGGCGTTACCCTGCCTGCGGATCTGGTGCAGTCAGCGCAGGAAGTGATCAAGTAATGTTCTGTATTTGCATAGTTGTTTATACCCAAAATAATTCGAGTTGCTTGTAGGCGGCAACTGAGTGACAAATCGGTCAGAGACCGATTTGAGCAGCGCTTGCGCTGACCCGAAGGGTGAGTCTCTTTGAGGCTCATAACCCCTGGGAACATAGATAAACTATGTGACCAGGGTGAACGACAAATCTGCTTGGCAGATTTGACCGCTGCTTGCAGCGGCCCCGAAGGGGCGAGGCCCTGTATGGGCCGAGTTACGCGGCCAACACCCAAGCAACTTGAAGTATGAAGGGTATATTCTAGGGAATGGCCCGCCAGATCTGGTGGGCCAAGGTTTTTTATGAGGTTTGCATGTCGTTAATTTCCCTGATGGGGGCTTTGGAGATCGGCCTGATCTTTGCGCTGGTGGCGCTTGGGGTGCTGATTTCCTTTCGTTTACTCAACTTTCCCGATTTGACCGCTGACGGCAGTTTCCCCTTAGGCGGTGCCGTTGCCGCAATCATGATCGTCAGTGGCTACAATCCTTGGCTGGCTTGTGGGTTAGCGGCTATCGCCGGGGCTGGCGCGGGTTGTCTGACCGCCTGGCTGCATGTGCGGCTCGGTATTCTGCAACTGCTGGCCAGTATTCTGGTGATGATTGCCCTGTACTCCATCAATCTGCGCATTATGGGTGCGCCTAACTTGGCGCTCATTGGCTTGCCGAGCGTGTTCACGCCCTTCCTCAGCCAGGTTGAAGATAATGCCTGGTTGATCCAGCCGTTGCTGCTGCTGGTGGTGGTGTTGCTGGTTAAGGTGGCGCTGGATGCGTTCCTGACATCCGAAATCGGCCTGGCTCTGCGTGCGACCGGCGCGAATCCGCGTATGGCGCGCGCTCAGGGTATTGCCACCAATCGGCTGACGGTGATCGGCATGGCGCTCTCTAATGCGCTGATTGCGCTGGCCGGAGCGCTGTATGTACAAACCCAGGGCGGTGCCGATATCTCTATGGGGATCGGGACCATCGTGGTTGGTCTGGCGGCGGTCATCATCGGTGAGACGCTGTTGCCTGCTCGTAGCCTTTATCTGATCACCCTGGCGACCTTGCTGGGGGCATTGTTATACCGCCTGATGATCGCGCTGGCGCTGAATGCCGACTTTATTGGTCTTCAGGCCCAGGATCTGAACTTGATCACCGCAGTACTGGTTACGCTGGCACTGGTTCTGCCGAAGCTGAAACAGAAATTCAAAAGCAAGCAAGGAAGGCGATCATCATGATGCGTGCCGAGCAGTTGTTTAAAACCTTTAATCCCGGAACTCCATTGGAGAACCCGGTATTGCGCGGCCTGTCGCTGAACATTGAAGCCGGGCAGTTTGTTACGGTGATTGGCAGCAACGGGGCAGGAAAGTCCACGCTGCTCAATGCGGTCAGCGGTGATATTACCCCCGATAGCGGTCAGCTGTTTATTGGTGAACAGGACGTCACCTCAATGCCCGCCTGGCGCCGCGCTGGCATGGTGGCTCGGGTATTCCAGGATCCGCTGGCGGGGACCTGTGAAGGCTTGAGCATTGAGGAGAACTTGGCGCTGGCGCTGCAACGTGGTCAAGCCCGCGGGTTCCAGCGCGCAGTAAAAAGCCAACAGCGCGAGCTGTTCCGTGACAAGCTGGCCACGCTGGAGTTGGGGTTGGAAAATCGCTTGGGCGATCATATGGGCTTGCTCTCCGGTGGACAGCGGCAGGCGGTGAGCCTGCTGATGGCTTCGTTACAGCCTTCCCGGTTACTGCTGCTGGATGAACATACGGCAGCGCTCGATCCTAAAACCGCGGCCTTTGTCTTGGCATTGACCGACCGTATTGTTGCCGAGCAGCAGCTGACGGTGCTGATGGTGACACACTCGATGCGCCAAGCGCTGGACCACGGCCATCGAACGGTAATGCTGCATCAGGGCCGCGTGGTGCTGGATGTCAGCGGTAAGCAGCGGGCAAACATGCAGGTGACCGATCTGCTGGAGATGTTTGAAAAAACGCGCGGCGAAAAGCTCGATGATGACGGGTTGCTGCTGAGTTAAGCCCGAAATAGTAAACCGAATGAGTAAAACCTAGAACCGTGCAAACGCTGATCCCGCTTCGCTTATTGGAAGTGAATTCCTCGCTGATCTGGCATTGGCCACATTTGCAGGAAGTGATTGCCGTCATGAAGCGGGATCGTTTTAACGGCTTGGTTGTTCATCAGCAGGATCTGTTAGCCTTACTGGTATTGCCCTCTCTTTATTGCCTGCATAGCCGTGAGAACCTGCTGCGTGAACGGCAGGAGCGCCTATTGTATCTGCAGCGCTTGTCCCGTTATTGCAATCTCGCCGGTATCGGCGTTTGGCTTCAGGGTGAAGCTTTTCCTCATGGTGGGAAATTACAGGAAAAGTACCCTGAATATGCCTTGATAGAGAACAGCCATGCCGATGAACTGTTCTGGAAAAATTTCTATCAGCAGGCGCTGGTTGAAGCATTGCAACATTTACCCGGTATCGACGGGGTGATTGTCAATCTGCCCCGGCATCAGGCCTATCGCGCCAACTGGTCATCAACGCTCCCCTACCTTTATCAAACACTACGCGGCCTGGGTAAGAAAATGGTGTTGCGTGATTACATGGATGACGACGCCGCCCCTTGGCAATTGATCAATGCGTTGCAGGTGCTGCCGCCGGATGTGCGGGTGTCATTAAAAGCGGTGGCGAACGGCTATCGCCCTGGGTTTGCCAATAACCCGTTGCTTACGCAGTTGGCTGGTCGCATCAAGTGGATCGAGTTTGACATGTGGGGCTTGGAGTATGGCTGGACACTGCTGCCTTGTTATCTGCTAGAGGAAATTCAGGGGCGGCTCAGTTGGGGTGAGAACGTGGCAGGCGATCGCCTGGAGGCCATCACCGGTAGGCTCAGTTGGGAATGGATTTCTAACAGTTCGCTGATTAACTCGGTCAATTCCGTCAACCTGCATGGGTTGGCGATGTTTGGCCGCGAAATGTGTCTGTCAGAAAAACAGGCGTTTCACAGTTGGTTAACCGATATGCTGGACCATAAAGTGGAAACGGCTGAACTGAACGCGTTCCATCAGTTATATACCAGCAGCTATGAATGGATGAAGAAAACCCCCTATATATTGGGCCATGTTCTGCATCACTACAGCCAAGTACCGGAAACCTATGCGCAGGCAGTGAAACTGCTGCAACTGCATGCGCGTCATGCGCAGGGGTATCTGGGGGCATCGTCACTTTTCCCCACCGACAGCCCGGATGCTGGCCGCGAACAGTACCAGCAATTGCTGCTAGAAAAGCAACGGGCACTTTTTCTGGCACAAAGCTCCCGCAGCCAGTTACATCAGCTATTACAGTGTGTTGATATTGCTGAGGAAAAGAGCGCGCTCTTCAAACGGGTCTGGGAGCGGGTCGCTTACTACACCGATATGTTTGATGCCGTGGCGAAAGGGGTAGCCATGAAGTTGATGCTTGAACGCTATGGCAGCCAGAGTGGCATCTTCTCATTTGATCTGGCACAGCAGATCACGCAGTTGCGGCAGTTGGCGCTGCGCATTGATGAATGGTTGGAGAAGGAGGAGCAACAGCAGCCCCACTATCTGGCGATGCTGTTCGATCCCGCCAGGCTCATCAGCCTGGCGGATAGCCTGTGTCAGGATTAGTCAGCCTGTTTTAGCTGTTGATAGAAATCCCGCAGGATGTAAAAAGCCGCTTTGCGGGTGTGTTTGTCGGCGGCGATCAACCCTTTGCAATTAAGCCCCTGTTGGTAAGGATTCTGCCGCCGTTCCGAGCGATAGTCGTACAGCAGCCATGGCGTGAAGCCGCGCACGTAGCCGAGTTTTGGCAGATAGGCGGTTTGTTTACGATAGACTTCCGCCATGTAGTGTTCAGAGAACGGACCAGATTGTGGCGCGTGATCGCCCAGAACTCCTTCTGCCCCGGTTTCGGTAATCACCACCGGTTTAGTGGGCGATGAGTTTTCCCCCAACGTGATCAGATCCTCAAAGTTCTCTTCATACCAGCCGTAGTATTCATTCAGTCCGATGATATCGAGATGTTCCGCCAGGCGATCTTCAATCTTCATTTTGGCGTGATTAACCAGGCAGGCCGCTGAAATCAACCTGCTGGGATCGGCCTGCCGCGCCGCCTCAACCAGCGTGGTCATAAAATGCAGTCGCTCGTCGGTATCGGCGTTTTCATTACCCACCGACCAGATAATCACGCTGGCGCGATTGCGGTCACGTATGATCAGCTCCATCAGTTGGTTATGCGCATCGCGCTGCGTGGCCGGGTTGCTGAAATCGATAGCCCAATAGTTCGGGATCTCCTCCCACAGCAGCAGGCCCACTTCATCAGCAATGCGTGCGGCCATTTCGTGGTGCGGATAGTGAGCCAGACGCAGGTAATTACAGTTCAACTCCTTGGCATCGCGAAAGCGGCGGCGAATATCGGCTTCGCTGGTCATTTTCCCCAACAGCAGGTCGTCTTCATGGCAGTTAACCCCACGCAGGTAGAGCGAGCGGCCATTCAGGCGAATATCGGTGCCCACCACCTCTATCTGCCGGAAACCCACGCGATCGCTCACCCAATCTCGCCCCAGTGATGCCATAACCTGGTAGAGCTTCGGTTGCTCGGGTGACCACAGTATCGGCCGCACGGAGAAGGTGGCTTCGGCGAACCCTTCAACCACCGGTAAGCTTTGGCTGATACCCAACTCAGTTAAAGTAAAATTAACCTCCGTTGCCTGCCCTTCAACGGCGATCCTGACGGCTATGCGGTTGTAACCGCCATCAGGAACCAGATAGACGAAAAGATCGCGTATATAACTTGCTGGCGTGCGGATCAAATCGATTTCGCGATAAATTCCGCCGTAGTTAAACCAGTCGTTATTGCGCAGCGGTAGTCTGTCGGTGGTGCGGTTATTATTCACGCACAGCATCAGGATATTATTACCTGGTTGCAGTTCCGGGGTTAATTCCGCGCAGAAAGGTGTTGAACCGCCATAATGATTACCGATAAAGCGATGGTTGAGGAAGACCTTGCAGTCGTAGTTGGCAGCGCCAACACGCAAGAAAACGCGTTCATCCTCATCGCGCACCACATAATCAATCTCACGGGTATACCAGGCGCTGCCTTCAAAATAAAACCACTTGTCTTTCATCATCTGCCAGCAACTGGGAACAGAAATGGTTTCCCCGGCGAATGGGTCATAGTCATAGGGATCTCTGCGTGTTTCCGCATCGCTCGGTTGCAGCAAAAACCATTTCTGTCTCAGCCCGGTATCGTGCAGATCCAGGGTAAAGCGCCACTTTCCGCCAAGGCTTTCGCGCTCTCGACCGCCACAGAACAGCAGGTTGTGGTGATTAAGATTCTGCCGGTTATAGGGGCGATCGTATTGTTCGTTATGCAGGCATTCAACGGCATTTTCGGCCAGGTCAGACTTTTCAAGCATGGTATTTCCCTTCAGCGCTAAAGTATTGTTGGAGAATAACCACTGTCGCCTTACGGTTGCGGAGTCTAGGCTAATGGCCTGGAAATAAGTCATGATGAAAAAAGAAAATTGTGATTAACGTCTGAATTCAGCCGATTCGGAGAGTGATATTCATCACAGAGTTATTTTTATTGACGTGATCTTCATCACAATAATGTCTGACAACCGCGAAGTGGCTCACAAAAAATAATCGGACGCCTTTTGAGTTCTCAATTCTATTTCGTGCCCGTCTGCGTTTTTAATCCGCCCCCATAGACTGGAATGGCGTGATTTTAGGCTGTTTCTATCTGGCACTGGAGGGTAATACGATGAGTGAATTACGAAGCGAGCTCAGTGAACAGGCGGTAAAGTCGGGCGTTACCATGAGCCGCTACCGATGGACCGTGTGCGCATTACTGTTCTTTTCTGTCACTATTAATAATCTCGACCGTTCTATTTTGGGGCTATTGGCCCCGATGTTACAAAAAGACATCGGTTGGAGTGAAATTGAGTACGGCAATATCGTTACTGCGTTTCAGGCCGCCTACGCCGTTGGTTTATTTATTTGTGGCCGGATTGTCGATCTGTACGGGGCGCGCCTGGTATTGCCGATTGCCCTGGCGATCTGGAGCGTGGCGGCAATGGCTCATGGCGCCGCCAGTACGGTAGTAGGATTTATTTACGCCCGTATCTTTCTGGGCCTGGGGGAAAGCGCCAACTTCCCTTCTGCGGTCAAGGTGGCAGCGGAATGGTTCCCTAAACGTGAGCGTGCTTTCGCCACCGGTATTTTTAACTCAGGCTCTAACGTCGGTAACATTTTTGCACCGATTATTATCCCCTGGATCGCGCTGCAATGGGGATGGCGTGAAGCCTTTGTGGTGACGGGGGCCGTGGGCTTTATCTGGATTGCTTTCTGGCTATTTTTATACGGCAAACCGGGCAAGACGAAAAAAGTCAATCAGGAGGAGTTAGCCTGGATCAATCAGGATGATGCCCCTGAAGTGGCTGAGCAGGTTCCGCAAAAAATCAGTTGGTTAGGGCTGTTAAAACATCGCCAGACCTGGGCTTTTGCGCTGTGCAAATTCCTGACCGATCCGATCTTCTGGTTTTTCCTCTTCTGGCTACCAAAATGGCTGCATGACGCCCGCGGTATTGATATGGCGCACATGGCCATGCCGCTGGTATTAATCAATATTCTGGCAACCTTGGGTGGGCTGGGGGGCGGTTATCTTCCTGCCTGGCTGGTGAATCGTGGCGTGGCGGTCAATAAGGCACGTAAATTAACGCTGCTGCTGTGCGCCATTTGCGTTTTACCTATTCTGCTGGTTTCTAACGTCTCTAATCTTTGGCTGGCGGTGGGGTTGATCGGTATTGCGGTTGCGGCTCATCAGGGATGGTCGGTGAATCTCTACACCAGCGTATCGGATATGTTTCCTAAACAGGCGGTGGGCGCAGTGGTTGGTATCGGCTGCTTAATTGGTTCAATCGGTTCTATTATTTTTGCCCAGGCCACGGGGCATATTTTGCAGGCCACCGGAAGCTATTGGTCTATTTTCCTGATGGGCGGTTTTGCCTATCTGTTTGGCTTCCTCATTATGCACTTCTTAATCCCCAATATGTCTGCGGCGAAACTTAACGATTAAAAGGAAATAAGATGAAATTGACCGATAGCCTGTTGCAGGAGCGTATTCTGGCGGCTAAAAATCAGAGCCTGCGTTGGTTGAATAGCATGCAGTTGCCTGATGGCGTGCCGGGTGTATTGCGCGTTAGCGAATATCATCAGCCGGAACGGTGGCCGCAGATGTTGCTTTCCGGCACTTATGACGGAACTATGGCCCGAGTGCTGTTGGGCGATCATATTGAGGAGAAAAAGCGGCTGGCAGACTGGATTTTAAGCCATCAGCAGGAAGAGGGCTATTTCCTGTTACCGGGATTACGTTGGGAGGACACCTGGAAGCGCCCCGATGTTGAAGCAACTCGTCAATATATGCGCTTTCATGCGACCAACTATTGCATGGGGGCATTGGAAGTTTTAGAGCAAGTGGATCGCGTAGAACTGCCTTTTTTAACCCCGTTTCTTGATCCCCAATATTTCTGGGCATGGTTAGGCCAGCGCGATATGCGCGATCCCTGGCTGGAAGGGAATAATATCGTCAACCTCGGCAGCTTCTTACTGCTTGAGCAGCAGAGAAACCCAAGCGGTGCTGCCGCCCAGCGCCTGCATGATATGATCTTCTGGCATAATCAGCAAAGTGAGCCTTATTCCGGCTTCTGGGGCCCTGGCCAGCAGTTCAGCCAGGAGGCGCTGCTGTTTGCGCTCTGTGGGGCTACGCATAATCTCCACGTTTTCTATGCGCTGGATGAAAATATTCCCTATTTCAACCAGTCGATTAGTCGTTGCCTGGAGCAGCCGATCGCGATTCGTAGCGGCTGTATTGATGTCGATATTATCGATATTCTGGCTCACGGCGTTGCCCGTTGCCCACACCGGCGCGATGAGATCGAGTTCTGGCTGCGTGGCATGCTGGCAAAATTGCTGGATTTCCAGAATCCGGATGGCGGTTTTCCGGACACGCTGCTCGGTGAGCGCGGCTATGATGGCTGGGTGAAGGGCTATAAAGAGCCTCAGGGGTATAGCAATACCTTTGCCACCTGGTTTCGTTGGATAGCGATCGCCATGATCTCCGAGGTGTTATGGCCAAGGTGGCAGCCATGGCGTTTTCGTAAAACTATCGGCATTGGTTACTTCAAACCGGAAATAGGGCAAAAACCTCAATAAAATTCCTTGTCAGGAAATTATTCACGGGTTCCCTGCCGGTAACGCTATGCAGGGAGCCCGCACTATTTTTAATGCACAACATGGAAAAAATGAAACCGTGACATATAGTTATAGTGGTTATCAAGTCGATCCGGGTTATGTTATGCCGTTAATTCTCAGGAGAACGAAGGGCACAGGAAAGTGAAGAGGTGGTGATAATCCAGCCACTGTTAAAATTATGCGGACATGACTTGGATTAAAAAAGATTTTTTATGCTTTGTTTGATGTTAAGGAACGCTAATGACCGCACATTTACTGACCATTTGGGATGTTCTGGCAACGACATTCTCGCTATTCTTTTTTATTGCCTACCTGTTTATTCTGTTCCAAGTCGTGTCTGATCTTTTTCGAGATCATGAGCTAAGCGGTTTTTATAAGGCCGTATGGATTATTTTCCTGCTGTTCATCCCGCTGTTAACTTCGCTGGTTTACCTGATTACGCGTGGTAAAGGTATGGCTGAGCGGCATCGTGCGCTGGTGCAGAAAAATGTCTCGGCGACCAATGAGTATATTCGCGAAGTTGCCGGGAAATCGCCCGCTGAGCAAATTGCAGATGCCAAAAAACTGTGGGATGAGGGGACGATTACGGAGAGTGAATACTTGCAGCTTAAGGCTAAAGCCTTAGCCTGAGGTTTTTAGCTGTTGATCTATAAGTTGCAGGAAGGCAGCAAGAGAGAAAATCCCCAGGAGCATAGATAACTATGTTACTGGGGTGAATGAGCACAGCCAACTCGAATTATTTTGGGTATATCAACACATAAAGTTATGCCTATCGTTTTTATACCTCACGCCATCAGCATACGTTTTGCTATCTTGTCAAATCTGCTACTTTATTCAGATATGTGTTTCCACTCGGAGCATAAACAGGGAAAGGTAAGGTATCTCGATGTTTATAACAGTTGCAGGCATTACAGATGTTACAGAAATGTTTTGCATCCGCCTGAGTGTAAATGAAAATAAAGCAACCATGGCGGATTCAGCAAAGTACGGTGTAACGCCAGAATCCCTCCCTGAAATGTTATGTGGTAAAGGCCGAGGGTGGGTAGCTAAGATTGACGGGTATGTTCTCTATCTGGTGAGATAGGCGGCTGGCAGCATCTTTTTGTCAGCATGCGCGATCACCAGCAACTTTTCCCTACGCAGATTCCGCAGGCCGTGGATTGTTTTTTAACCTTTTTAAATCAGTGATGTCACATTCATTTTTGAGGACTTATTCATGTCTCAAATAAATAAAATACACATCATGGGGGCCTCTGGTTCCGGTACTAGCACGATTGCCGCGCGGCTGAGCAAAATCACAAATTATCAGCATATAGATACGGATGATATTTACTGGCATAACACCACGCCTCCCTTTACCGTTGCTCGTGAATACCAGGAAAGACAACAGCGATTATTGACTGCATTAACCGCAAGCAAGCAATGGATACTGAGTGGTTCCCTTTGTGGCTGGGGGGATAGGTTTATCCCTTATTTCGATCTCGTCGTCTATGTGTACGTAAAGAACGATGTCAGGATCGAACGTATCAGGAAGAGGGAATTGGCAAGATACTGCGAAGCCGTTTCTCCTGGGGGTGAGTATTATGAGAAATCTCAACGCTTTATTGAATGGGCTTCTGCCTATGATACTTCTGTAGAAATAAGTAGAAATGCGTACAAGCATAAAAAATGGCTTGAAGGCTTGGCGTGTCCGGTTATTGAGATTACGAATCATACGGAATGCGATGATGCGGTGAAAGCAATAATGTATTATATATCTTGCAATTGAAAATCAAGGAATAATTTTTCTTTAATGAAAGTCATCTCCCATTCAGGGAGTATGATCAGGTAAACCGATGAGTCGAGTTTCCCGCTCACACTAACAGATATCGGATATTGATTTCCTGGTGGCAACAGCGTGATGTTTCTCCATTTTCAATCATCTCCATTGTATTTCCGCCTATCGTGGGAATCATGCTGGTTGGGTACTTCGTTATCCGAACCTACCACAAGGCCTTGGATGAATCTCGCGCTTCAGGGCACTTCCTGGTTCTGAAAGTACGTCCTCTATCTAGCCCGCATCCATTCACTGATGTGTTGCCAGCTGTTAGTGAACTTATTAAGTCTCGTTGTGATTGATGCGTCGCGCCTGATCGAACTTTGTCTTCCAGTATTGATTGTCCAGCTCTGAAACCGTGACACCTACTTTGACAGAGGCATGGAGAAATTTGCCATCCCCGACGTATACGCCAACGTGACGTTCTTGTTCCGAGGTTTTAAAAAAAACCAGGTCGCCAGCAGTGAGATCGTTCTTGGCAACGCGTGAGCCTAGTTTGATCTGTTCGTGCGATGTTCTAGGCAAACTGAAAGAGAATCCATCTTTAAAAACGCGCTGCATATAGGCAGAACAATCAATTCCATTACGTGAGTTGCCGCCGAATTTATAGCGTACGCCTTCCCATTCACCATAATGTTCAAGGATTTTTTTAAGCCTCTGCGTGTCATTATACCCCGATTTATCAGAGGTTTTTTTGCTGACAAGCGATGGGTTAAAAAAAAGCTGCTTGGTATTGGTACTTGCAGTGGCAGAAAAAACGAATAAAGCGTTTAAAACAAAAATAAATAGAGTGAAAATATTCAACATAACTAAATTCAAATCACTGTTTCTAGAATGAACTCCTGCGAGGAATCCTGACGAGTGGTTAAATGTTATGCAGTTACGGTGCAAAAATAAACCAGTAAATGATTGTTAATTGCACATTCTGTTATGTCAGATTTTGATTATTCTCTTTTCTGTCTTAGTCATATATTAAAGAGCTATGTTTTAGTTCTTTGGCTAAAGGTGATGTGAGTGGGGGGCTGGATATGTATGAGCTATCCAGCGAAGCGGTGTCTTAGATATTCCAGCCTGCGTCTATGTGGGAAGGCTTGATGATGTACTTGAGCCTATTCTCGGGCCTACGAGTCTGAGTTATTGGTTTGGCGCAATGCCTGATTCAAATGCAAAGCGGAACAGATCTGCATCACGCGATATTCCTAACTTGCGCATGGCGCTGGCTTTCTGAGAGCTAATAGTTTGCTTGGTGCGATGTAACTGTGAGGCAATTTCATTAACTGACAGGCCTGAAACATAAAGACGGATAACTTCCATTTCGCGTTTGGTCAAGGAAAGGTGTGGAACGGGATCTTGCATAATTCCGCTATGACCCGTTATCAGATCCTTAGTCGGAAAATAGTTCGAACCGGCATAAACTGCATGGATCGCCGAGATTAACTGGCTGGTATGCTGCGTTTTTCCTAACACACCGTTTACCCCAAGCTTAGCCAGTTCCTGAGTTAGCGCCTGGTTTTCCAAGGTGGTGAAAACCACGATTTTCAATTGTGGCTTTACACGCCTGATATGGGACAACAGGCCAATACCATCACCGTATTTACCTCCCGGCATAACGTAGTCGGTTACTAACACATCACATTCTGTTTTGTGTAACAGCTCAACTAGCGTATCTGAGTCCAACGCCGTACCTAAGATCTCCAAGGTAGGGAGTTTAATCAGTTCATGCATTAACCCTGCCAGCAACGCAGGGTGATCATCAGCAAGCAACAGGCGAATTTTCATGTTTTAGGCCACATCCTTTACGAAGTCAGGGTACGGGTTTGATGATGACGTATGTATTACTAGCATAGGCTTTTCTTCGTCATTTGGCAGAGTTTTGCCGATAAGTTTCGTCCTTGTCTGTTATTTCTTTGATTATGCTAAGACTAGTTCGTTTTTGCCGCTCTTCTGTTTCCGATCTTTTTTATATACCTCATGATAGCGTTTTTTTATGAGGTTGAACTGCTTGTTGGTTCGTTTATGCTGTTGTGTTAATTCTCCAAACTGAATCACTCATACGCTTTCGTCGCTACCAGCGCTGGTTGGTTTTCGGCTGCGGTTCTTTTATCACCCTTATGCTTTTTCTCATTTTTTTTATGGAGATAAAAACCAAAGTCCTCAACCGCATTGAGATGTTGCATCAAAACTTTATGTCTGAGTCTGCCTTATTGGATAAGGAGATTTTCAGGCGAGAAAGCGTTTTCCAGACGGCGCTGAACGGTGCGGAAATGATCTTGCGAGAGGATATTCATCTCGATAAAGTTGCTCTGCGCCAATACCGCCTAAGCCATCAACAAGTGCTTTTAGCGTCGACACCCGACAAGGCTTCACAATGGATCTATAGTCCTGAAAATTTCACGGCGAATGAAAAACTTGCCCGACATTTTTTTGGGTTGACTGCCTATATCGCAAGAGTTCTGTCTGCAGATAGCATGATGACGGAAGAAGATATTCTATCCAGCTATTTATACAGCAGGGGAAGCAGAATAATAGGCATTATTCCTGCCCCCGATCCGGCCGCGCGTGAGCAGCTTCAATCAGAGCGAAAGTATTATTTAAATTTGCTGACGCAAGATATAGATAAAAGTATATTCTCGCCTGGGCAGATAACAAGCAACCGGAATTTAAACCGCTTATATTGGATGCCTCCTTATACAAACCCCTATTCAGGTAAAAAAGTACTTCGTCTTGCAGCACCGCTCCTGCTGGATAGAGTACCGTTTGCGGTTCTGGTTATGGAATTTTCACCCCCAACGCTGATATCAATTCATACTCAGGAAACTCAACTGGGCTCTTATACGCTGTTATCAAAACAAGGGGATGTGATCAGCGAGTATGCTGCGCAACCTGATACTAAGCGATTGAGTGTGGTGCAATCGGTTCTACATGATGAAGATAAAACCGCAGCACCGTATCAGGAACGCGGGATTACTTTCGTTTCAGCTTTGGGGGATACCGATTGGTTTCTGGTATTTCACTGTTCATGGCGCGAGATCGCGGCGGCTATTGCTTTTGAGGTGGGCGGCGATGCGCTTATTACCCTTGGAACGCTGCTGTTTGTCTGGTGTTTTCTGATCTATTTTAAATTCTACATTTTCCGTCCGATAATCAGGCGGTCCCAACAGGTTTTTGAGAGTGAGCAACTGAGCCGCACCCTGATTGAAACCGCTCCGGTAGGCCTGGGGCTGTTGGCCCTGGCCAATGGTGAACCGCTGTTGTGCAGCCCGGCGATGTTGCAGATGCAGGGGCGGCTTCATTCCCAAAGCAGCAGCCTGCCTGCCGAACTGGCCCGCTGCTATCGCCAGCAGGCGCTGCCGCAAAGCGGGCCGCTGCACCAGGAACTGACGTTTGACTCGCACAGTGGCCAGCCGGTCAGTCTGTCGGTCAGCATGGCTCCGGCATGCTATCGTGGTGAGGATGCGCTGGTGGTGGCCTTTATTGACATCACCAGTCAAAAGCAACTGGAGCAGCAACTGACGGTGGCCAGAGAAGCCGCCGACAGGGCCAGTGCTGCCAAATCCTCCTTCCTGGCGGCGATGAGCCATGAGATCCGTACCCCCCTCAATGCCATCCTTGGCAACCTTGAACTGCTGGCGCACTCGGCACAGGACGGGCAGCGTGAACGGCTGAATACCATCCGCCAGGCGTCAGACAGCCTGTTGGCGACCATCAGTGACGTACTGGATTTTTCCAAGATTGAAGCCGGTGAACTGCACCTGGAGCATATCGAGTTTGATGTGTTGGAGGTGGCGGCCCACGTCCTGGCTATCTTTGCCCCGGTGGCGCAGGCCAAGGGGCTGACACTGGTGGGGGAATTAGGTGACGCCGTCAGCCAGCCGATGCGCGGTGATCCCACCTGCCTGAGGCAGGTGCTTAACAACCTGCTGTCGAACGCGCTGAAGTTTACCGAACAAGGGCAGGTAGTGCTGCGGATCGGCGTCGATGAGCCTACCTCGTTAATCAAGATTGAGGTAGAGGATACGGGGATCGGCATGTCGTTGTCACAGCAGGAACGGGTGTTCCGTGCGTTTAGTCAGGCGGATGAAACCATCAACCGGCGCTACGGCGGCACGGGCCTGGGACTGGCGCTGTGCACGCGGCTGGCGCAGGCGATGGGGGGCGAGCTGTCGGTGACCAGCGAGCCGGGTCAAGGCAGTGTGTTTCAACTGTCACTGCCGCTCTCTCAGGACGCGGGCGCGGCGGAGCGCCCACAGTTTCAGGGGGAGCGGGTTTGCGTCTTGGCGGCGATGCCGGGCGCTCGGGCGTATCTGAGCAACGTATTGACGGCGTGGGGGTTGGAAGTGAGTGTCTACCAGCATCCGGCCCAAATTGACGACGCGACGTTAGACAGCCTGGAGACGTTGGTGCTGTGGGGCGACAGAGCCACCTGGCACCCCGAGGATGAGAATCGCCTGGTGGAGGAGGCCGCCTGGGTGGTGGAGTGCAGCTGCGCCGGTGCGGAGATACCGGTGGCTACCGGGCGGGTATTAAGCACGTCGGTATACGGATTGAAAGGGTTGGCGTTTGCCTTGCAGTACATCTTGCTGGGTGAGCCTCTGCCGACGCGTGAGCAGGGGGAGGCGGCGCTGCCTGGTGCGCTACGGGTGTTGGTGGCGGAGGATAGCCCGGTTAACCGGCGCCTGTTCGAGGAGCAGTTGAAGATGCTGGGCTGCACGGTGAGCCTGGTGGAGGAGGGAGAACAGGCGCTGGCCAGTCTGGAGCGGGAGCGGTTTGATATTCTGCTGACGGATTTGTCCATGCCGGGCATGGATGGGTATACGCTGGCGCGGCGGGTACGTGCGGCATGGCCTTCGATGCCGGTGGTGGCGGTGACGGCCAACGCCACCCAGCAGGAGTATGACGAATGTGAGGCGGCAGGCATGGTGCGTGTACTGACCAAGCCGCTGTTATTGGACGAATTGAAAGAGATGTTACTGGCGGTGTGTGGCCTGGAGATGGCCAATACCCAGCCAGCGACACAGGCTGGAGAGCAAAACAATGTGCTACTAGGTGGCCATTCATTGCCAGAAGATATCTGGGATAGTTTTGAGCGTCTCTGTTTATCGTCTTGTCAGAAAATTCGCCAGGCTCAACGTATTGGGAACGTGGCAGAGATTTTGCGTGAATTACACCTGCTCCGTGGGGCGCTGGGCGTATATCACTTTTCTGACGCTGAAAAAAAACTGGCAGAGATTGAGTCACTTCTCAAATCAGGTGCATCCGATGCTGAAGAACGCTTGGAGCCATTTCTGCAAATGCTCCAGCAGGAATTATTTCATCGTCGTCAACCTATAATCCCTCCACCGGCATTTTGAAACACGGCAATAATAGAAAGTGAATAAATCAGTACAGGGGTGACCCTGACAATTGTTTATTACTGCACCATAATCATTTTGAGTGGGCTTGGGGGTATTCATCATACTTCAAGTGGAACCTCTGGATGAACAAGTCTGCTCTCTGCCTTATTGATGTCATCGATAAGGTATCTTGAAAAAAACGTGAGAGTCTCCTGCCTATGATCAGTCGTTATAAAGAGGGTGTATTAGGGCGCTTGCGCCGCCATCATTACCTGTTAATTAATGGTGGTGGGCTGGTGATCACCCTGACCGTATTGCTTGCCAGTGGGTTGGAGATTTGGGCGAGTATACGAGGCTACCAGGCCAGGGTGCAGGATGAAATCTCGCTGGATGTTGCTCAATTATCGGCCCTGGAAAATCGTACCGCCACTACCATTCGCAATGGTGTGCAGAATATCGAACTGGCTTTGAGTTCTCAAACACAGCCAGACCCGGTGTTTTTACAGCGATTCTGGGCGAATAGCGCCAGTTCACTGATACAGGCGAAGCCTGACTATCAACCCGTTCTTGTTATGGCGAATAAGTCGGTACAGAATTTGGAATATGCCTGGCCCTATATTTCCTTGGCACAACAAATTTCCCCGGTTGTTACTAAAGTCAAAGAGCGCAATGAGGGTAAGCTGAGTGTTTATCTCTACAGCGCGGACAGAAACTTTTTGTTAGCCTCGGTAGCACCGTGGACAGACAGCACCTGGCGTAAGTTACAGTATCAACGGGATTCAGGGCTTATGGAACAGTTGAGCGGCCCGGTAGAGCAGGTGATTACTGCCAATAACGAAGTACATCGTACAGCAAAACCGATCTTGCATTGGCTACCCCCTTATGAAAGCCCGCTAAGTGGTCAACCCGCATTCCGTGTTGCTACAACGATCTGGGAGGCTAAAGACGTGAGATTCGGTGTGATGGTGTTTGAACTGCCCGTTGAGACACTTTCCACCTTACTCCCCGCCTCCAGTTCTAGTGGTAACTGTTTGCTCCTGGATCGAAATGGACGGCTAATGTTGCCGTGTAACAATCTTTCCGCAGGAAAGTTGCTTCACTTGGCACAGGAGGCGCAGAAACAAGGACTTGGTGAGAATCGCAGAAGTTTCTACCAGAATGGGCAGTTCCTCAATGGCTGGAAACTGGGGCCAAGCGGTTGGGTACTGGTTTATTCCCTCTCATGGGGGGAGATTGTTGCGGGTACAAAACAGCAAATCCTGGTGTCTGCGTTATCCGCAGTCTTCATTATCCTGATAACCTGGTTTTTACTGCTGCTGGTTAAGCGGCGAGTTTTGGCCCCCGCAGTGCAGCAATCTGAACAGATTTTTGAAAGCGAACAACTGAGCCGCACCCTGATTGAAACCGCTCCTCTGGGGCTGGGGCTGTTGGCGCTGGCCAGTGGCGAACCGCTGTTGCGCAGCCCGGCGATGTTGAAGATGCAGGAACGGCTCCATACCGAAGGGAGCAGCCTGCCTGCCGAGCTGGCACGCTACTATCGCCAGCAGGCGCTGCCGGATGGGGAGCAACTGTACCAGGAACTGACGTTCGATGCACACAGTGGCAAGCCGGTCAGCCTGTCGGTCAGCATGGCCCCGGTGCGTTATCACGGCGAGGATGCGCTGGTGGTGGCCTTTATTGACATCAGCAATCAAAAGCAACTGGAGCAGCAACTGACGGCAGCCAGAGAGGCGGCCGACAGGGCCAGTGCTGCCAAATCCTCCTTCCTGGCGGCGATGAGCCATGAGATCCGCACCCCCCTCAACGCCATCCTTGGCAACCTTGAACTGCTGGCGCACTCGGCACATGACGGGCAGCGTGAACGGCTGAATACCATCCGCCAGGCGTCAGACAGCCTGTTGGCGACCATCAGTGACGTACTGGATTTTTCCAAGATTGAAGCCGGTGAACTGTACCTTGAGCATATCGAGTTTGATGTGGTGGAGGTGGCGGCCCACGTTCTGGCTATCTTTGCCCCGGTGGCGCAGGCCAAGGGGCTGGCACTGGTGGGGGAATTAGGAGATACCGTCAAACAGCCGATGCGCGGTGACCCCACCTGCCTGAGGCAGGTGCTTAACAACCTGCTGTCGAACGCGCTGAAGTTTACCGAACAAGGGCAGGTAGTGCTGCGGATCGGCGTCGATGAGCCTACTTCGTTAATCAAGATTGAGGTAGAGGATACGGGGATCGGCATGTCGTTGTCACAGCAGGAACGGGTGTTCCGTGCATTCAGGCAGGCGGATGAAACCATCAACCGGCGCTACGGCGGCACGGGCCTGGGGCTGGCGCTGTGCACGCGGCTGGCGCAGGCGATGGGGGGCGAGCTGTCGGTGACCAGTGAACCGGGTAAAGGCAGTGTGTTTCAACTGTCGCTGCCGCTCTCTCAGGACGTGGGCGCAGCGGAGCGTCCGTTATTCCAGGGGGAGCGGGTTTGTGTCTTGGCGGCGATGCCGGGCGCTCGGGCGTATCTGAGCAACGTATTGACGGCGTGGGGGTTGGAAGTGAGTGTCTACCAGCATCCGGTCCAGATTGACGACGCGACGTTAGACAGCCTGGAGACGTTGGTGCTGTGGGGCGACAGAGCCACCTGGCACCCCGAGGATGAAAATCGCCTGGTGGAGGAGGCGGCCTGGGTGGTTGACTGCAGCAACGACGGTGCGGAGATACCAGTGGCTACCGGGCGGGTATTAAGCACGTCGGTATACGGATTGAAAGGGTTGGCGTTTGCCTTGCGGTACACTTTGCAAGGTGAGCGTCTGCCGACGCGTGAGCAGGGGGAGGCGGCGCTGCCTGGTGCGCTACGGGTGTTGGTGGCGGAGGATAATCCGGTTAACCGGCGCCTGTTCGAGGAGCAGTTGAAGCTGCTGGGCTGCACGGTGAGCCTGGTGGAGGAGGGGGAACAGGCGCTGGCCAGCCTGGAGCGGGAGCAGTTTGATATTCTGCTGACGGATTTGTCCATGCCGGGCATGGATGGGTATACGCTGGCACGGCGGGTACGTGTGGCATGGCCTTTGATGCCGGTGGTGGCGGTGACGGCCAACGCCACCCAGCAGGAGTATGACGAATGTGAGGCGGCGGGAATAGTGCGAGTCTTGACCAAGCCGCTGTTATTGGACGAATTGAAAGAGATGTTACTGACGGTGTGTGGCCTGGATGCCGTCTATCATGATGTGCAGATTCAGCCTAAGGGGGAGGTGGTGTCATCCGGATTGCTGAATGGCAAGGCGCTGCCTGAGGATGTTCAACGTCTTTTTGAGAAAAGCTGTGCTGATTCACTCGCTGCGATCAAACAAGCCTGTGTGACAGAAGATGCCACGGTTATTTTGCGTGAACTGCATTCTCTTAGCGGTGCGTTCGGTGTGTTTGAAATGAATGAATGGGTCAGACAGGCGTCTGATGTGGATAATCTGGTGAGAAACTCCGGGGTGAAATCAGCCAGTCAGGCGTTGGCATTATTCTGCCAGGCTTTAGAAACTGTAGCCTCAGGCAAGCATAACGGAACCGAGGCGTTGATCGCCCGCATTATTACGTTGGCATCGTTGTGTTCTGAAGAAAAAGTAGGGGCAGAAATTACGCGGTTGGGAAATCAGTTACTGACTGCGCTCGCTGAGCGCCGGTAAGCGGGTAAAAAAGGGTTATCCCCGTTAGAGGATAACCCTTGTGGTTGATGACAAGTGTTTTTTTAGCCCGAGATACCCGGGTCTAGCGCACCGAGGGGCACTCCGGCGGCTTACGCCGCTACGACCCCTTCGGCACGCTCCCCCTAATAACGAGCTTTGTCAGCAGTCTGAAGGGTTATCCCCGTTAGAGGATAACCCTTGTGGTATTACATAACGGTCACGTTGATATTCTGCTCGACCAACAGCTCCGTTGCACCTGCAACGTAGGTGTGGTAAACCACGCCACCAATTTCGGCCTGACCTGCTTCTGCCCACGACTCGGATTGCGTATCCAGCAGTTGCAGCGCGTTCGAGCCGTCGCCGTTGATCACCAACTGGTTCTTGCCGTCGGCCATCACCATATTGGTCTGCCCCATCCCTTCGAGCGCCGAGGCACTCAGGCTCAGGCTGTTGGCGCTGCCCTGGCCGAGATCGATCTTCTCAATCCCGGTGATGCGGCCGATCAGTGCGTCGAGATCCAACGCCATGTTTTTGCCGTCCAGCAACAGGGTGTCGATGCCGTCACCGCCCTGGATGGAAGCAAATGACGTATTTTTAATACCAATCACATCATCACCCGCACCGCCGCGCACCGCCGACAAGGATTCGCCGCTCAGCATCAGACCAGAGGTGGAACCATCGTCAAGCAACATCCACAGGCTGCCGTGATCGGCATCATCAGCCAACGCGAAAAGTGCTGCAGGGCTTTGGTTGCTGCTATGCGTAGTGATTTCCTCGCCCAAAGTGCCATCCATGTCGATAATGCGGCCCTTGATGGATGAGGAGCTACCATCACCTACGCCATAGTCAGTCCAACTGACAAACAGACGGCCATCAGCCAGGAAGGTAATATCCGGTTCCCGTTGATCTCCTACCACGAGCTGGTTAATCCGCATTTCCTGACCAACACGGTGGCCGTTATCGTCAAAGAATTGCATGTAAATACCGCATGACCCGGCACCTGGCACAGAATCGGCCTGGGACTCATAAACCGCCACAAAGCCGCCGTTCGGATTCGCTTTCAGCACCGGTTTCTGTTGAGAATATGGCGTAAAGGTATTGACGATAAATTCGTTGCTCAGTGCCAGGCCCGAGGCAGAATAAATACGGCCATAAACGCTAAAAGCATTCTGATCCAACCCACTGGTATTATCATTATCCCATGCCACAACAAAATTACCGTTGGCCAAGGCGGTGATACTCGGGGAGCCTTGAAGACCCGGTAGAGTTTGGTTAGCGATAAAGCCTTGGCTGTAAGTGTGCGTCACTGGATCGTAAATCTTGACCATGATGTCGAGATCGGTACTGCCCACCCCCTGCTGGGTTGAATAAGCGACCGCGACCTGACCATTGGCTAACGTGGTTAATACCGTGCCCGAACCATCTTGTAAAGCGCCGCCAATTAATACTTCACCCGTCACCGGTTGGTCATTAGCATCATACTGGCGTGATACCATAGAGCTGTTGCCCTTGCGCCAGGTCACCAGATAACCGCCATCATCTAATGCCGTAATATGTGGAGCATCGGTATAGGTTCCACCAGGCGTTGGGGTGACCACATGCTCTGTGCCAATTTGCACGGTACCAATCACTTGCCCATTCGTATCATACTTATAGCCGTAATGAGCCGTGCGGATACAGTTCCCTGCCTCGGCGCTTGCCCACGCAACGACAAAGGTGCCGTCAGCCAGCGTAGTGATCGTAGGGTTTAACTGATTGTATGCCTTCGTATCTTGGCTAAACAGCATCTCCGGGCCAATTGGCATACCCTGCTCATTAAACAGCTGCCCCTTGACGTCTGAATTACCTGCCTCATACGAAATCCAGACCACCATGAAGTTGCCATCGTGCAGCGCAGTAGTCGAGGATTTTATCTGGTTGTTAGCGATGACTCTATTGACTTGGAATTCTGAATAGAAACCGGCGTCAGTATCAATAACCACCCCTTCGATCCCATAACCATTCGGGTCGATCTTGTCGCTGTGCCAGGTAACGTAAATATTACCGTTATCCATCAGCGTAGCGTCAAGGATATGCGTCAGATCGACATCATCCCAGCCAGAACCCTGGTTGCCCCAAGTGGTCGGGTTAACTAGGAACTCATGGCCAATCTTGTTGCTGTTGGCATCAAAACGCTGGGCAAAAATGGCTGAACCATCGCCGTCACCGCCTTCTGAACCCCAGATCAGCATATAACCACCGTCGTCCAGCGCCACGCCCACCGGTTTGTACTGCTTGCCTACCTGATATTGGTTAACGATAAAGTCGCCGTTACCGATCAGTGTGGTAGCCCCAGTGACAGGGTTGAAGCTATAGTGGGCGGCGCGGATGTCACTGCCCACGGCTTTGCTGTCGTTGGTGTCCCAGAACACCACAAAGCTGCCATCCTTCAGTGTGATAACATCCGGATATTGCTGGAGACCATCCTGCGTGGTATTCAAGGTCAGGACTGGGCCTGCGGTTGAACCGTCAGTTTTCCGCAGTTGCCCCAGAACGCCGGTACCATTACTGTCAGCACCCGCCCAGACGGTCAGATACCAGCCTGCGTGTGGTCCGTCTTCGAACAGCACCATTTCTGGGCCGCCATAGGCACCAGCGGCTCCGCCACTTTTAATCACCAGTTCATTACTTACCGGCTGGTTATGCGCATCATAGATACGCTGTACGATCGAACCGCCGCTTTGCTCGCTGTACCAGGAAACAATGTAGCCGCCATCAGGTAAGGCTAAAGCACTGGCTACACGCTGACCGCCAACTATCGTCTGGTTGACCAGGAACTCATCGGTCTGGGCAGCGCCACTGGCGCTGTATTTACGGGCGAAGACGCCGTCACCGCTGTTGTCCAGGGAGCTTGACTGGTAGGACTCAAACACCACCAAGAAGCCACCATCGGCCAGCGCCACCACCTGTGGGGTGTCCTGGTTATTGGCCTGACGCTGGTTGACCAACTGCTCCCGGCCAATTTTTTGCGTACCGGTAGGATCCATTAGCTGCATATAGACATCATATCCACCGTTATCCCCCTGCCAGACGACCACCAGATTGCCGTTGGCCAGTTTGGTTACCTGTGGGTTGGCCTGATTGCCATAGACCGTGGTGTTGATCGCGCCACCCGATGTCTCGCTGCCGTTGAGGTCGAAGCCACCAACGGTATCGTTGGTAGTAACGGTCACTTTGTAACCGTTGCTGTTCGGTGTGGCGTTACCCGCAGCGTCAATGGCGACCGCGCTAAAGGTTTGGGTACCCAGGCTTAAGGTTTCATTCACTCCAAGTGTCCAGGTGCCGTTGTTGCTGACTTTTGCACGGCCAATTTCACGCTGCCCATCTGCATCGGCGACATAAACAATCACGGTTTCGCCCGCAGGGCCAGTACCGCTGAGGGTTGGTTTTTGGTCATCGGTACGGCCACCGTTAACGACGTTGCCCGTAATGGTGCCAACATCATCATAGACGCCGGTAATGGCTAAATTCGATGCATCAGGCGGAGTCATATCCAGCACGATCTCGAATGCAGGAGAAAGTTGGCTGGGTGAATGAGTGGCATTACTCGCCTGTGCCTGGAAAGCATGCTGGCCTTCTTTCAGAGCGGTCGCAGGCGTAAAGTTCCAGTTGCCTTGAGCATTAGCCTTGGTCTGACCAATCAGAACGCCGTTATCAAAGATTTTTACCGTATCGCCTGCCTGCGCTTTACCATGCAAAGTCGGTGTGGCGTCGTCGGTATAGTCCCCTTGCTTCAACAACCCCTGAATACTGCCCACATCGTCAGTCGGGCTCTCAATGGTCGGGGTTGACGCGCGGTCTTCGCCCATTACCAGAGTAAAGGCATCGCTCTCGGCATTGCTGTTATTACCCGCCTTGTCACGGGCAGAGGTGGTGAAGTTGTGTTCGCCGTCTGTTAATGGTGCCGCAGGCGTGAAAGACCAGTTGCCATTGGCGTCTGCCAGGGTGGTGCCCAGCAGTTTGCCATTTTCATTGATAAACACCGTCACGCCTGCTTCGGCTTTACCGGACAGCGTAGGAGTGCGGTCATCCGTCAAATCACCGGAGTTTAGGGTACCCTGTTGTGCACCAAAGTTATCAGACGCCTGCAGGATGGTGGGTACTGCAGGTGGGATGGTGTCGATGGTGATTGGGTAGGCCAATGACGCCAGCCCGGTGTTACCGGCAAAGTCGACGGCCTTGGCAGAGATCGTGTACGCGCCATCAGGGAAGGTGAAAGCGGAAGAGAACTCCCAGGCACCCGTCGCATCGGCCAGAGCGGTACCGATCATGTTTTTGCCGTTGTAGATGCCTACAACGCTGAATGCTTCAGCATGGCCTTTGATTAATGGGGTATTGTCGTTGGTGTAGCCATTTTTCGCGATCAGCGTACTGCCGTTGTTATCGCTGCTGATGCTGTCGATCACAGCGCGTGAAGGAGCAACAGAGTCGACGATCAACGCGAAGGTGTCGGATGACAGACCACTGGTTTTGTCACGAGCAACCAGAACGTGGCCACTTTCACTGTATTTCTCTTCAGGCGCGAAGCTCCATTGGCCATTGGCAGCGACCAGCACTTCACCGATCACCAGGCCATTATCAGTGATTTCAAGGGTGGCACCAGGAGTACCCGTACCTTGTAATACTGCCCACTGATCGTCAGTCACGTTGCCTGATTTCAGGGCGCCTTGGCGCGCACCCAACTGATCGAGAGCTTGGGTGATGGTTGGTGCTACATCCGGCGTCAACGCGGCCATACTCAGCATAGCCGGTTTTGGCATAGCGGGTGCCGCTTCGGTGTTTTGAGGCAACGCGTCGTTGGGTTCGGCGACAGGCGTTTCATTAAGAATGCTCAACGCCAGATGTTGTGGTTGCTGTTCTACGTGGCCTAATGACTCAGCGTTAAATGTGGCTGGGTCCTGCTGGGGGTTATCCTCGGCAGACAGGGTACGGATAAACTCACCGTCTGGTGTAATCTGGTGCAATTGGCCGTTGTGGGTGAAAAAGTTTTCGAGAACCAGATGTGGCTGGCTGCTTTCCTGGTTACGCAAAGTTAGAATCAGATCTTCACCTGAACGTTCGGCAACTAATACATCCTCGATTGACGCAGATTCAATGTCTTGCACCACATAAGTATTACCCGGAATATACGGGATATATTGTGTTGGCTCATTCAAAGATGCGTCCAGATAACCGGCTTGTATTAATGCTCCTTCAGTGATGACTGAGAAACGGATAGAGCTATCAGTAATATTTTTCATTTAAATTTAAATCATCAGGTAATTAATGAGGGAGTTCTAAGAAAACAAGCACAAACGATGAGTTGAGCCAGCGCTGGTTTCAGCAATAGCACAACTTCCAGCATTAATACCAAGTATAAAACCGTGGTCTTCCCAAGATATGTCTATGCCGTAGTTACTTAGAAAACGTCGCGAATTAACGCGATGGATAGAATAAGGGTAGGAACAGGAAATAAATACCTGACCAGTTCGAAATTCTGCCTGTTACGCCCCTTACGCTTGAAGATTTAAAGAAATTGGTGCAGCCTGTGTGTACGCGGCCTGGAGTGCATTCTGACCAGGTTACGGTAATGTTATACCCTTAGCTTTTCCTTCAAGTTGCCTGGGTGTTGGCTGATTGGCTCGCCCGAAGTGCTGTTCAAAAACGCATTGCGTTTTTCTCAGGCAACTTGAGTTTTTTTATGGTGTGCTGGAAATATATTAATTTCTCTTGTTTTTCTGGTCTACCTGGTTTGTGCTTGCACTCTGATTGTTCCCGGATGCTTGGAGTTTCTGCAAGGCAGGAAGCACTTGAACATAGCTAACTCTGTGACTGAGGCCAGAAAGCAAACCGACGACCTCGCATAACCACAACGCATAAACTTGATTAAGTCGCATTAATCAATGCGCTTTCCCCTTTTTCGTACATGACCGCGGGTAAACCTCAAGAATTCATACCAATCAGAAAGACTCTTTCCCGAGAAATCTGTTCAATATAGCTTCAATGGGAACGAGCTTATCCTAGATGAAATTTAGCCGCCTCCCAGACCCCATGTTTAGCATCATTATAGACACCATCAGGATTGTTACATTTCTCTATATAAAGATGTTTATGTAACGGTTGTACTGTTAGAAAATTGAAATTAATTAGGAAGAATATATGGTAACGCGGCCAACAAAACTGGTATTAGTTGAAGGCAAAGAAGTAAAGCAAGAAATCTCTTTGCATTCCAAAAATGCTGGCTCACCCCAAAAGATAAAAGCCATTGCCAATGGTAAATTTATCCTGGCAGATAAAGAAACGGGTCTTGCTCCAGAAAACATTACGGTTAAACGTGTGGGTAAAGACCTGCATGTCAGTCTTGAAGGGGATTCACTGGATCAGCCAACCTTCATTATTGAGGATTTCTTCCTGCAGAATGCCGAACTTATCGGTATGGCTGAAGGTGGTGTTTACTACCCATATATCTCTTCCGATGGTGATGATCATAATGCCGTTGCGGCTATGCTGCTTGATGGCGAAAGTTCACCTCTGGTTCTGGGGGGGGAAGCACTGCCTGCCAGCGACAACTATTCCCTACTGGGTGCGCTGGGCGTATTGGCATTAGGATTAGGCGCGATTGGTGCCATGGTAAGCCAGGGCCGGCCTGGCAAGCACAGCGGCGGTAGTCATAATGATGCCCCTCAATCTCCGGAAGTGCAGCAGCCTGCCGCGCCAGACGCCATTACCCCAAAACTGGGTCAGGTGATCGACAATAAAGGCGCTCTGCAAGGGGCTATTACTGCTGGCTCTGCAACTGATGATAATACCCCAACCTTTTTGGGTAGCAACGGCACGCCTGGAAACACCATTATTTTCTACGACAACGGCAAGAAAATAGGGGAAACCACGGTGGGTCAGGATGGCCGTTGGTCATTCACGCCCGGTGATGCATTAGGTGATGGCGCTCATAGCGTCACTATGGTTGAACAGAATGCTGACGGTAAAGTGAGTGCTCCGTCGGATGCGTTCGAATTTGTTATTGACACTGTGTCGCCAGCAGATCCATCGATTGCAGGCATTTTTGACGATGTTGGCGCTGAAACCGGTGCGCTGGCGTTTGGGGCGACCACCGACGATACACAGCCGACGTTGGTCGGTAAGGCCGAAGCCGGTGCAAAGGTTGAGATCTACGATAACGGTAACAAGATTGGCGAAACCACTGCCAATGCAAATGGCGATTGGTCATTCACGCCAAGCAATGAGTTGGCGAATGGCGATCACAGCTTTACCACGCGTGCGATTGATGCCGCGGGTAATGCTTCTGGCATGTCACAACCTTGGGACCTGGTCATCTCTGACATTCAGCAGGCTCCTGACCTTGATGTGCCGGTTATCGGCGAGATCATCGACAATGAGGGACCGGTACAAGGGCCAATTGCCAATGGCGGCAGCACGGATGACACCACGCCGACTCTGAACGGCAAAGGGCAACCGGGTGACACCGTCATCATTACCGACAACGGCAGCAAGATCGGTGAAACCACCGTGGATGAAAACGGCGACTGGACCTTTACGCCGGAAACCGAACTGGGCGAAGGCGAGCATGAGATCGCGGTGATCGTCGAAGACAAAGAGGGTAATCAGTCTAAGCCATCCGAGCCGGTGGTGGTGATTGTGGATACCACGCCGCCGAATGCGCCAGCCATTGGCAGCATTTATGACGACGCAGGCAGCAAGACCGGGGAACTGCAACCGGGTGACGTGACCGACGACACTACGCCGACCCTGAAGGGCCAGGCGGAAGCCGGTGCGAAAGTTGAGATCTACGACAACGTTACCAAGATTGGTGAAACCACAGCTGATGCCAACGGTAACTGGACATTTACACCGGAAAGCGCACTGGCGGAAGGCGATCACAGTTTTACCACCCGTGCCATCGATGCGGCAGGCAACGTTTCCGCGCCGTCCCAACCGTGGGAACTGGTGATTGATATTACTCCACCAGACCAGCCGGGGATTGACGGTAATGGGCCGGGTATCAACGCAGTTATCGATGACCAAGGGCCGGTACAGGGGCCGATCATCAGCGGGGAAACGACTGATGACACCAAGCCAACCCTGAACGGTAAAGGCGAGCCGGGTGACACCATCATTGTTACCGACAACGGTACCAAGATCGGTGAAACCACCGTTGGCCAAGACGGTAGTTGGACCTTTACGCCGGAAACCGATCTGAGCGAAGGCGAGCACGAGATCGCGGTGATCATCGAAGACAAGGCGGGCAATCAGTCTAAGCCGTCCGATCCGTGGGTAGTGATTGTGGATACCACGCCGCCGGTTGCGCCATTGATCGATAGCATTTATGACAACGCAGGCAACAAAACCGGGGCGATTAAATCCGGTGATGTCACTGATGACGACCGTCCTGTCATGAATGGTAGAGCTGAAGCAGGCTCTACAGTTGAGATTTATGATAATGACAAAAAGATCGGTGAAACCACGGCTGATGCAGCGGGTAACTGGAGCTTCACGCCAAATACAGCGCTCGATATTGGTAACCATGCCATTACCGTGAAAGCGATCGACGCTGCGGGCAATGTGAGCCAGCCTTCATCAGCTTTCGATTTTTCACTGATTCCGGCAAATGCGCCAAGCGCTCCGGCGATTATTGCTGTGCTTGACGATGTTGGCAGCATCCAGGGGCCTCTGCAGAAGAATGCGGTGACTGATGATGCACGCCCTACCGTGGCAGGGACCTCAGAGCCGGGTACGATTGTGAGCATTTATAGCAATGGCGAGTTGTTAGGCAGCGTTGCCACTGATGCTTCAGGGCAATGGCGTTTCACACCAGCAAGTGATTTGCCTGAAGGGGTAAATAATCTGACGGCTTTGGCTGCGGATGCTGCGGGTAATGTCAGCCCACAAACCGGTGATTATCCACTGATCATTGACACCACACCGCCAGCCACCATTGAGTCTGGTGAATTACTGGACAACGTCGGCAACATCCAGGGCGCGATCGTTAACGGCAGCACCACTGATGATGCTCAGCCAACCTTCAATGGCAAGGCGGAACCCGGTGCAACCGTGGTCATTTCTGACAAAGGTGCAGAGATCGGGCGAGTTGTCGCTGATGGTAACGGCGATTGGAGTTTTACACCGGATCAGGCGTTAGCTGATGGTGCACACAGTTTGACGGCTCAGGTGATCGATCGGGCTGGGAACGAGAGTACAGTCAGCGATCCTATCACCTTTACCGTTGATACCCGTTTGGTTGAGGTGTCTATTGATGCGGTTGTGGACGATTTTGGTGTTAAACAAGGCCCAATCAGCAAAGGTGGGGTGACAGATGATGCCACGCCAACCTTTACTGGCCGTGCGTTACCTGATTCAACGGTTGTGATCTACGACAAAGGCGTTGCGCTGGGTTCAGTGACCAGTGATGCTTCAGGCAAGTGGAGCTTTACGCCGCAAACGCCTCTGGTGGAAGGGAACCATGCCGTCACAGCAACGGTGATCACTGCTGCGGGTGGCGAGAGCCAGGCAACACCGGTATTTGATTTTAATATCGATGGCACTCCGCCAGCTAAACCAGGAAACGATGGGGAAAGCGGGATCGGCAGCGTTATCGATGATGTCGGGTCCGTACAAGGGCCAATCGCCAATGGTGGAACAACGGATGACACTACGCCGACATTTAACGGTAAAGGTGAGCCGGGAGATACCATACGTATCTTTGACAATGATCAACCGTTGGGTAGCGTTCAGGTTCAGCCTGACGGCACCTGGACTTTCACGCCGCCACCATTGGTTGAGGGTGAACATGAAATCAGCGTGGTCATCGAAGATCCCGCCGGTAACCAGTCTGAACCGTCCGATCCGTGGGTGGTGATTGTGGATACCACGCCGCCGACGGCACCGACCATTGGCAGCATCTATGATGACGCAGGCAGCAAAACCGGGGAACTGCAACCGGGTGACGTGACCGACGACACCACGCCAACGCTGAAAGGCCAGGCGGAAGCCGGTGCGAAGGTTGCGATCTACGACAACGTCACCAAGATCGGTGAAACCACTGCCGATGCCAACGGTAACTGGACATTTACACCGGCAAGCGCACTGGCAGAAGGCGATCATAGCTTTACCATCCGTGCTACCGATGCGGCAGGCAACGTTTCCGCGCCGTCCCAACCGTGGGAACTGGTGATTGATATTACTCCACCAGACCAGCCAGGGATTGATGGCAATGGCCCAGGGATCAGCGGCGTAGTCGATGACCAGGGTGCGGTACAGGGGCCAATCGCCAATGGCGGCAGCACCGACGACACCAAGCCAACCCTGAACGGTAAAGGCGAGCCGGGTGACACCATCATTGTTACTGATAACGGTACCAAGATCGGTGAAACCACCGTGGACCAAGACGGTAATTGGACCTTTACGCCGGAAACCGATCTGAGCGAAGGTCAACATGACATCGCGATGATCATCGAAGACAAGGCCGGTAATCAGTCTAAGCCGTCCGATCCGTGGGTGGTGATTGTGGATACCACGCCGCCGGATGCGCCAACCATTGGCAGCATCTATGACGATGTGGGCAGCAAGACCGGGGAACTGCAACCGGGTGACGTGACTGACGACGCTACGCCAACGCTGAAAGGCCAGGCGGAAGCCGGGGCGAAAGTTGAGATCTACGACAACAGCATCAAGATTGGTGAAACCACTGCCGATGCTAACGGTAACTGGACATTTACACCGGAAAGCGCGCTGCCGCTAGGCGATCACAGCTTTACCACCCGTGCTATCGACGCAGCGGGCAATGCTTCAGCACTGTCACCAGCATGGGGTCTGGTCATCGACTCTACGCCTGTAGAACAGCCAGCGAAGCCAGTGATCGATGCGGCGATTGATGATGTTGGCCCAGTAACGGGTGAACTACTTTCTGGTGACGTTACCGACGATCGTCGCCCAGAAATTTCAGGCCACAGTGAGCCGGGTACTACGGTCATTGTTTATGACCGCGGTGTTGAAATCGGTCGTGCCCAAGCGGACGGTCAGGGGCGCTGGAGCGTGACGCCAGAGAGCGATCTGAGCGATGGCGAATACCGCTTCACCGCAGTGGCTCAGAACGTTACGGGTAGCACCAGCGTTGCTTCCGATGCGTTTGACCTGATCGTCTACACCGGCAATGGCCCAACTCAAGTTGCCCGCCTTGAGCAGATGGGCAAGGACTCCGGCTATGACGGTAAGGATTTTGTCACCGACAACGGCAATGTAGGGCGTTTGATGTACGGTACGTTGAGTGCGGGGCTGGTTGCCGGGCAGACGCTGCAAGTGTCTACCGATGATGGCGCCACCTGGTTCAATGCCCTGGTGGAAGGCACGAATTGGGCTGCTCAGGATTTGAGCCAGCACGCAGGGAGCTGGACTATCCAGACCCGTGTGATAGATCAGTCTGGAAACAGCGGCTTTGTCATGTCGCAGGCGGTGGCTCTTGACATCACAGCACCGCGAGCGCCTGGCAGCGTGCGTCTGGAAGGGAACAATCTGCTGGTTGAGTTTGACCCGACAAACGTTGTAGAAGGTGAGCGTATTACTGTCGTTGCCGACGGCGGTGCTCAGCGCTTTGAGCATACGTTAAGCGCACAGGATATCGCAGCTGGGTCAGTGACGCTGGACGTGGGTTCGGTAACCAGTGCCAGTGTTGCCCTGGTTGATCTGGCCGGTAACCTGTCGAGCTATGTTAACACCAGCGGTTCAGCACCGGGCGTAAATATGAACGTAACGGGTGATGTGTCTGAAATCTATGGGCAAAACCGCGATAACATCTTCACGGTAGACGATGTTAACTTACTCAACAATGTCAAGGTGATCGAAGGTAATGATGGCATCGATACGTTGAAATTGACCGGGTCTGATCAGGTGTTGGATTTGTCTGCCTGGGCAGGGCGTTTGAGTTCAGTCGAAGTGATCGACATCACCGGTTCTGGCAATAACACGCTGAAGATATCTCTGGGCGATGTGTTGGACCAGGGCTTCCGTGGCGCGTTTGTTAACGACGACAGCGTGCAGTTGGCGGTCAAGGGTAATGCGGGCGACGTGGTGATGTTGAGCGATCTGCTGCCAAATGGCATGGACGTGGGTGATTGGGAAAACCTCGGTGAGGTGATTTCTGCAGGTGTCTCTTACGATGTTTATCATCACACCGGGCTGGAAGCAGAAATCCTGATCCAGCAAGGCGTTGATGTACAAATGCATTAATAGTTAAAAACATCTGACCAAGTCAGTAATAAAGCGGGCTTTGCCTTACAGGGCTTACGCCCGCTTTATCTTTAAATCAATCTACCCGCGATACTTCAAGTTGCTTCTGTGCGACGTGCCAACAAGCAACTCGAACTATTTTGAATCATGCCATGCCCCTTACAAGCCGATGAGACTCTGTCTGCTTGTATGCGGAGATGCTGAAATTAATTTAGTACCAGTCCTAGTTCCCATCATTTGAATTCGAACGTGCATGACAGACACATAAGCCGCTGGGATTTAAAGTAGTGCTCTAATGACAAACGTGAAGGAGAAACTCATTTACCTGTTTTACCCTACACCCTTATGGGTATGGCTAAAGACTTCATGATTTATCCAGTAAGTCGATGAGAGATTTGCTGAGTTGAGACATCAGAGGTTATGAATGCTTTGTCAGGAAGAGAACATCTGAGTTAGAGCTAAGAGGCTCGCGCGCTTAGTTTTAAATATTACCGAAGTAAACCTTTTTATATTTTTTAGGCTTGCTTTACCTTTAAATAGATATACGTATACGGATAATAACGCAATGAACTTTGCTTTTTTAACTGATGATGAAACTTTATTTTTCTATCCTGTAAATGAGGTTGAGAGTTTATATTTACCTATCCAATCTATGGAGGGTGCTCGCTATATTATTACTGAGAGAGACGGTGTTAATATTAACGAAAACCTGACAGCAGAACGGGTTGATAACGATCTGCATCTGAAGTTTTATGCAGACTCACAGACGCCTTCTACCGTTGTCATCAAGGATTTTGCCCTGACTAACGGCAAAGTTTTCAGCTTGACCAATAATGGCGAATATCGCCAGCATGTTTTCGCCGAGGATCTTCCAGCTCAAGGGCCGGTAGCCTTGACCAGCATTTATCTGGGGACACAGCAGGAGCAGGCTGAAGCGGTCTCTTTGAAGGTGATCCAGCATGCAACCATTTTGCAAACCATGGAAAACCTGGGTGAATCGCTGAACCCAACCAGCGGCGTAACGCCAGAGCCAATCAATGTGGCAGCAGAGCCAACGAGTGCTGCACCAGCGCTGATGAATATGGCATTAGAGCCAATGGATGCGGCACCACCTGCTCCAATGAATGCCAATGTAATGCCTTTGTTGTCTGCAAACCTGTTAGAAGATGCGGTACCCGCTGTAAAACCATCAATCACCGCTGTTTATGATCAGATTGGTAGCAAGCAGGGATCTTTAGTGAGTGGCAGCGTTACCGACGATAAAACACCAAAGCTTGAAGGCAATGGGCAGCCTGGCGCACAGCTGGAAGTTTTCCAGAACGGTGAGTCAATCGGCTTCACTAACGTCGACATGGCGGGCAACTGGTCATTTACCCCCTCTGTACCACTGCAGGAAGGTGGTCAGCTTCTCTATGTTCGCGATGCAGCGAGCAATCAAACCTCCAGTAACATCGTCTTGATCATCGATACGGTGGCTCCTTCACGCTCTGAAATTTCCAGCGTAGTTGCCGATAACACAGGTACGGCGGCGGCGATCAGCAAAAACGGCTATACCAACGATAATACGCCGACGCTTACCGGGAAAGGTGAAGCTAACTGTCTGATTGCTATTTATAACGGTAACGCACTGGTAGGTACGACTTATGCCGATCAGGCCGGTATCTGGGGCTTTACGCCGATTTCTCCACTGCTTGATGGTCAATATCAATTCAGGGCTGTGGGTATCGACTTCTCTGGCAACACCGGTCTGTCTTCCGCCAAGTTCATTTTTACCATTGATACTTTGCCACCAGCCCAACCTCAGATTATCGAAGTGCTTGATGACGTGGGCGCGGTAACGGGGCCGGTATTGAATGGTGCCGCCACGGATGATAATACGCCAACGCTGAAAGGGCGTGCTGAAGCCGGTAGCAAGGTCACGATTTATGACCATGGTAACAAGATTGGTGAAGTTCAAGCCGATGCATCAGGCAACTGGAGCTTTACTCCTGCGACGCCAATCGATACGGGTTCACACAGTTTGACCGTAACGGCAACCGATCTTGTAGGTAACGTTTCCGAGGCATCAGCCCCATGGGTCATCAATGTTGTACTTGGTGCACCTGACGCGCCTATCGTCGATTCAGTCTACGACGATTATGGCGATATCGTGCATAACCTCGCGTCGGGTGATGTTACTGACGATGCGACCCCGAGTATTGCAGGTACCGCAACGCCGAACTCTACGGTAATTATTTACGACAATGGTCAGGAAATTGCTCGAGTACCGGCAGACGCGTCTGGGAATTGGAGTTTCACTCCTGACACCCCGCTGGTCGATGGCAAGCATGATTTGACCTTTGTAACGCTAAATCAGGCAGGCAACTTGTCTGATCCATCCGAACCGTGGGTGGTGACTGTCGATACCACGCCGCCAGATGCACCGACTATTGGCAGCATCTCTGACGATGCGGGTATCAAGACCGGGGAACTGCAATCGGGTGACGTGACCGACGACACCACGCCGACGCTGAAAGGCCAGGCAGAAGCCGGTGCGAAAGTTGCGATCTACGACAACGTCACCAAGATCGGTGAAACCACAGCTGATGCCAACGGTAACTGGACATTTACACCGGTAAGCGCACTGGCGGAAGGCGATCACAGCTTTACCATCCGTGCTACCGATGCGGCTGGCAACGTTTCCGCGCCGTCCCAACCGTGGGATCTGGTGATTGACATTACTCCACCAGACCAGCCAGGTGTTGATGGCAATGGCCCAGGGATCAGCGACGTGATCGACGATCAGGGTACGGTACAGGGGCCGATCGCCAATGGCGGCAGCACCGACGACACCAAGCCAACCCTGAACGGTAAAGGCGAACCGGGTGACACCATTATTGTTACTGACAACGGTACCAAGATCGGTGAAACCACTGTGGATGAAAACGGTAATTGGACCTTTACGCCGGAAACCGCGCTGAGTGAAGGTGAGCACGAGCTTGCAGTGATCATCGAAGACAAGGCCGGTAACTTGTCTAAGCCATCCGAGCCGTGGGTCGTGATTGTGGATACCACGCCACCGGTTGCGCCAACCATTGGCAGCATCTATGACGACGCGGGCAGCAAAACCGGGGAACTGCAATCGGGTGACGTGACCGACGACACCACGCCAACCCTGAAAGGCCAGGCGGAAGCCGGTGCGAAGGTTGAGATCTACGACAGCGTCACCAAGATCGGTGAAACCACTGCTGATGCCAACGGTAACTGGACATTTACACCGGCAAGCGCACTGGCAGAAGGCGATCACAGCTTTACCATCCGTGCTACCGATGCGGCTGGCAACGTTTCCGCGCCGTCCCAACCGTGGGAGCTGGTGATTGATATTACTCCACCAGACCAGCCAGGGATTGATGGCAATGGCCCGGGGATCAGCAGCGTAGTCGACGATCAGGGTACGGTACAGGGGCCGATCGCCAATGGCGGCAGCACCGACGACACCAAGCCAACCCTGAACGGTAAAGGCGAACCGGGTGACACCATCATTGTTACCGACAAAGGTAGCAAGATCGGTGAAACCACCGTGGATGAAAACGGTAATTGGACCTTTACGCCGGAAACTGCGTTGAGCGAAGGTGAGCACGAGCTTGCAGTGATCATCGAAGACAAGGCCGGTAACCCGTCGAAGCCATCCGAGCCGTGGGTCGTGATTGTAGACACCACGCCACCAGTTGCGCCAACCATTGGCAGCATCTATGACGACGCGGGCAGCAAAACCGGGGAACTGCAACCGGGTGACGTGACCGACGACACCACGCCGACGCTGAAAGGCCAGGCAGAAGCCGGTGCGAAAGTTGCGATCTACGACAACGTTACCAAGATCGGTGAAACCACTGCTGATGCCAACGGTAACTGGACATTTACACCGGCAAGCGCACTGGCAGAAGGCGATCACAGCTTTACCGTCCGTGCTACCGATGCGGCTGGCAACGTTTCCGCGCCGTCCCAACCGTGGGATCTGGTGATTGACATTACTCCACCAGACCAGCCAGGGGTTGATGGCAATGGCCCAGGGATCAGCGACGTGATCGACGATCAGGGTGCGGTACAAGGGCCGATCGCCAATGGCGGCAGCACCGACGACACCAAGCCAACCCTGAACGGTAAAGGCGAGCCGGGTGACACCATCATTGTTACCGACAACGGTACCAAGATCGGTGAAACCACCGTGGACCAAGACGGTAATTGGACCTTTACGCCGGAAACCGATCTGAGCGAAGGTCAACATGACATCGCGGTGATCATCGAAGACAAGGCCGGTAATCAGTCTAAACCGTCCGATCCGTGGGTGGTGATTGTGGATACGACGCCGCCAGATGCACCAACCATTGGCAGCCTCTATGACGACGCGGGCAGCAAGACCGGGGAACTGCAGCCGGGTGACGTGACCGACGATACCACGCCGACGCTGAAAGGCCAGGCAGAAGCTGGTGCGAAGGTTGCGATCTACGACAACGTCACCAAGATCGGTGAAACCACTGCTGATGCCAACGGTAACTGGACATTTACACCGGCAAGCGCACTGGCAGAAGGCGATCACAGCTTTACCGTCCGTGCTACCGATGCGGCTGGCAACGTTTCCGCGCCGTCCCAACCGTGGGATCTGGTGATTGACATTACTCCTCCAGACCAGCCAGGGGTTGATGGCAATGGCCCGGGGATCAGCGAAGTGCTTGACGATCAGGGTACGGTACAGGGGCCGATCGCCAATGGCGGCAGCACCGATGACACCAAGCCAACCCTGAACGGTAAAGGCGAGCCGGGTGACACCATTATTGTTACCGACAACGGTACCAAGATCGGTGAAACCACCGTGGATCAAAACGGTAATTGGACCTTTACGCCGGAAACGGCGTTGAGCGAAGGTGAGCACGAGCTTGCAGTGATCATCGAAGACAAGGCCGGTAACCAATCCAAGCCGTCCGATCCGTGGGTAGTGACTGTGGACACCACGCCACCGGATGCGCCAACCATTGACAGCCTCTATGACGATGTGGGCGAAAAAACGGGCATTCTTGAGCCAGGTGACATCACCGACGATACGATGCCGACGCTGAAAGGCAAAGCGGAAGCGGGCGCCAAGGTTGAGATTTACGATAACAACACCAAGATTGGTGAGACTAACGCCGATGCCAGTGGTAATTGGACATTTACACCGGCAAGCGAACTGTTAGAAGGTCAGCACAGCTTTACCGCACGAGCGACCGACGCGGTGGGTAATCAGTCTGGTATCTCTCAGGCATGGCCGACCACGATTATCGTTCATTTGCCAGAAACACCGGTTATTGAATCAGTGATGGACGATGTTGGTCCACTGACAGGAAAGTTGACCTCCGGCGATGTCACCGATGATCGTCGTCCTCAAATCTCAGGCAGCAGTGAACCTGATATGACGGTGATTATTTATGATGGCGCTGGTGTCGAAATTGGCCGCACTCAATCGGACAGCCAGGGACGTTGGAGCGTGACGCCAACCCGCGATCTGAACGATGGTGAATACAGCTTCACCGCAGTTGCAGTGAATGTTGCAGGTAACAGTAGTACCGCTTCTGATGCGTTTGATCTGATCGTCTATACCGGAAACGGTCCAACTCAGGTAGCTCGCCTATCGGAAATGGGCAAGGACTCCGGCTTTGACGGTAATGACTTTGTTACCGACAACGGCAATGTAGGGCGTTTGATGTACGGTACGTTGAGTGGGGAGTTGGTCGCTGGGCAGACTCTGCAAGTGTCTACTGACGGTGGTCGCACCTGGTTTGACGCACTGGTGGAAGGCACGAAGTGGGCTGCTCAGGATTTGAGTGAGCATGCAGCTAACTGGGCTATCCAGACCCGTGTGGTTGATCAGTCTGGTAACAGTGGCTTTGTCATGTCGCAGGCGGTGGTGCTTGATGCTGTCGCACTGAGAGCGCCTAGTGCGGTCCATCTGGAAGGGGGAAATCTGCTGGTTGAGTTTAACCCGGCAAACGTTATGGCAGGCGATCGCATTACCGTGGTTGCCGACGGCGGTGCTCATCGCTTCGAGCACACTCTGACTGCGCAGGATATCACCGCCGGGTCAGTGACGCTGGACGTGGGTTCGGTAAGCAGTGCCAGTGCAGCCCTGGTGGATCAGGCCGGTAACCTGTCGAGCTTTGCTAGCACCAGCGGTTCAGCACCGAGCGTGAATATGGGAATCACAGGGGATGTGTCTGAAGTCTACGGGCAAAACCGCGATAACATCTTCACGGTAGACGATGTCAACTTGCTCAACAATGTCAAGGTGATCGAAGGTAACGGCGGCGTTGACACGCTGAAACTGACCGGTGCGGATCAGGTGTTGGATTTGTCTGCCTGGTCGGGGCGCTTGAGTTCGGTAGAAGTGATCGACATCACCGGTTCTGGCAACAACACGTTGAAGATTTCTCTGGGCGATGTGTTGGATCAGGGCTTCCGTGGCGCATTCATCAACGACGACAGCGTACAGATGGCGGTCAAGGGTAATGCGGGCGACGTGGTGATGTTGAGCGATCTGCTGCCTAACGGCATGGACGTAGGTGATTGGGAAAACCTCGGTGAGGTGATTTCTGCAGGTGTCTCTTACGATGTTTATCATCACACCGGGCTGGATGCAGAAATCCTGGTACAGCAGGGGGTTACCGTCCAGTACTCGTAACATTAACGCAAGGGGCTGCCAGTCGGCCCCTTCAATATTCAGATATCAATCGTTTACGCCCTTTCGAGGGGCGTAAACTCAAGCAGGATTATCAAGGAAAATTTTTAAAATGTATCGTAAGAACACAAAAGTCATTTTGACCGTTTTGTTATCGCTAGCGCTGGTTCCTAACGTTTTTAGCCAGACAGTTCAGCAGATGCCTAAGCTGACGGTATTCGGTGAGCAGTATCATACGTTGCCAGCCACTGCCTCTGACAAAGCACGTGTCATTTATTACCGTACAGTTTCTGGGGAGCAGAGATCATCCGGCGCCAATGTCTATGTTGATGGGCATTATCATACATCCCTATTACCCGGTGGTTTTTCCAATTTTTGTCTTGTCCCAGGTGAGCATACCTTAGGGGCTTATCGGCACGATGCGCCATTATATCGTGGCAAAACGGAGGAGCTTTATCGTGTTAAGCTAGAGGCTGGAAAAACCTATTTTATAAAAGTTTCTAATGATGGCAAATCAGCGCCTGTTTCTGTAACGCGTGCTGAAGCTGAGCAAGAGTTAAAGTATACCCGTGAACAAAAACATGCCGTTTCACGGGCCGCCGTTTTGATCTGCAAATAATTGGACTGGTAAGCGATTAAAATGTGTAATTTAAACTTTAATAGCCTCGCAGCGCTTAGTATTAGCTGAATGATAATCGCGTTCGTTATTCTTGCCTGCGTATTACAACAAGTCTCAGCGTGAGTATCAAAGTATCCTCCGTGATAAAAAGTGGAGGATATAATCCTTTTTTATATTTAAAAAAATAAATTTTGCGGAGGGAGAATGAAGAGGGAGTTTTTTATAGTCACGAATGACAGTTATTTTTACCTGGGAGTGTCTAAACTGATGAGTGACTTTCCTGATGCTGAAATATCAAGGTTGTCATTCAACTCTTTATTTAAAACATTGCGTTACGATAAGTCAGTACTGTTTATTGTATGTCTTGATGATATGGTGTCTAATTTTAAAACATTACTATTTTTTGAAAGAATGAATAATGATGTGGTGTTTGTATCAAAGAATCATAACGTTATGAAGCTTTGCTCAAACTTTGGCTATCAGAGTGTGAGGATAAAAACGTTTATAGGGGCCCGTGCGATGATTCGCAAGGGATACGAGAGCGGGAGCAAGATAGAACTATTATCTAGTATGGAAAAGAATGTAATTATAAACCTTCTTAATGGTGAGTCTAATATTAAACTGGCAAAACAGAACAGACTGTCGGATAAGACAATATCTCATTATAAAAGGAGTGCCCTGTCAAAGGTTGGTTTAGATAATATTAATCATTTCTTTGATAATATAAATAAAGATATTTTCAAAGTCCTATAAATTTACTTTAGAGAGTGGCATTCATCTTTATTGCCTAAGGTTGCAGATAATGATGCTGTGGTATTAAATGTTTTTGGCAGATATCGTTATTGACCATTATCTTGCGTCCCTCGGCAATAGTTACTCGACTGCGCCAACACATTGCATTTCAGTCTTATATTAATTTATTTAATGAAAATAACCTAATGAGTATTATTAACATTGCATTACGCATGGTTAATATCAAGACTCGGAGCCAGCTATCCATCCCAGGATAAAAAAAGTAAGAATCCCCATTTAGTACTGGTCCTACACTCTTTCATTTAAATTCGAACACGCCTGACAGACATAGAAGTCGTTGGAATTTAAAGTGTGCTCCATAGAAAGCGAGAGGGAGACACTGGTGTTTCCTGATTCCTTTTCCCCCTGATTCTTATAGGCATAGCGAAAAGGTTATGTCTGATTAATCAAACGTTACCAAAGCTTGGGTCGATTAAGACGCCAAAGGATTATGAATCATGTTGTCAGAAAAAGATCATCCGGATCAGAGCGAAAACTCATTTACTCTTCCACCACCAGAACGGATTGTGGATACGCTACTTGAGTGCACGCAGTGGATGTGTGAATACCAGGGATCTCCAAGGAGTGTTGAAAGCCTATGTGCAGGGTTACCTAAAGGTAATCAACTGACTCCGTCTCAGGCTATGAGTGCATTAAGTAATGCAAATCTTACTGCGAGCATGGTTCGCCGCCGTGCGCATGAGTTTTCTTCACATCTGATGCCTATCATATTGCTCCGCAAAGATCGTGGTGCGGCGATTCTCTTGGCTTCTCGACGTGATGAAGAAGGTAAGCTGCGTTTCCAGATCATTCTGCCTGAGATTGGGCTCGACTCACCGGTAGAGATCGATCAACAGGAGCTGTCAAGCTGGTATTCAGAGCATGCCATTCTGGTTAAGCCCAGTGCTCAGATCGATGTACGTGCAGGTGAAGAGACCCCGCACTCAGCCGGGCATTGGCTGTTCAGCACATTGTGGCGTTATCGCAGCTACTACCGCAGCGCGGCCCTTGCCGCGGTTATTGTCAACATTCTGGCGCTGGCCAGCATATTTTTCACCATGAACGTCTATGACCGAGTGGTGCCAAACCAGGCTTACGTGACGCTTTGGTCTCTCGCTATCGGTGTGGCGATTGCCATGTGTTTTGAAGCGATAACACGTTATACCCGTGCCAGTCTGTTGGATATGGCGGCTAAAAAAGCCGATTTGGTGTTGGGATCTCGGTTATTCCGACAGGCGCTGGGGGTGCGCATGGAGCACAAGCCGCCTTCTGCCGGCGCCTTTGCCAACCAACTGCGTGAATTTGAATCGGTACGAGACTTCTTTACTTCGGCAACCTTAGCAGCCCTGTCCGATCTGCCGTTTGTGTTGCTGTTTGTTGGCGTGATTTTTGTGATTGGCGGTTCGCTGGGGTGGGTTCCCCTGTTGATGATACCTTGCATCGTACTGATCAGCGTGCTTATCCAGTGGCCATTGGCGCGAACTATGCGTGAAAACTTGCGGGAATCCTCGCTGAAACAAGGCGTGCTGCTGGAGTCTATCGAAGGCATGGAGACACTCAAGTCCGTGGGCGGCGAAGGCTATATGACGCGCCGTTGGGAAGCTTTCAGTGCGGCCGCTGCCAGTACTTCGATGAAATCGCGCCAGCTGACCAGCACCGCGCTGAATCTGGTGACTTTCCTGCAGCAGTTGCAGACGGTAATTATTGTCGTGCTCGGCGTTTACTTAATAGGCAATGGTTCTTTATCCCAAGGGGCCCTGATAGGCACCGTGATGCTGGCCGGGCGAGCAACCGCTCCTTTGACGCAGGTTGCAGGATTGGCGGTACGTTTCCAGCAGGCCAAAGCAGCATTGACATCGTTGAATCGCCTGATGGATATGCCGCTTGATCGTGAAGTTAATAAAAAATATTTGCCGTTACCTTCACTTCAAGGAAAGTTGGAACTTAAAGGCATTAAATTCGCTTATCCAGCACCACCGGATAAACCGAATCAGCCAGTACTCGAGAATATCAATGTTTCCATCGCTCCCAACGAACGAGTAGCAATATTGGGCAAAATAGGCAGCGGTAAGTCGACGTTACTGCGTCTGATTGCTCGCCTGTACCAACCAACAGCGGGGCAGATGTTGATCGGGGGTATTGATGTTGCACAGGTTGACCCGGCGGATTGGCGTAGCACCGTGGGGTACGTGGGTCAGGAAGCTCGTCTGTTCTACGGCACGCTGCGCGAGAACATTATGATCGGTCGTCCAGAAGCCTCTACAGATGAATTGCTGCGCGTTTTGCAACTGACGGGGTTGGACCTGATTGCACAAAAACACCCTATGGGGATCAACCTTCCTATCGGTGAGATGGGGGAAGGATTGTCTGGAGGGCAGCGTCAACTGGTTTCTTTAGCGCGCAGTTTGCTGGCACGGCCACAAATACTGTTACTGGACGAACCAACGAGTGCTATGGATACGCAGACTGAGGCCATTTTTATGGCGCGTCTGAATAATGCGACTAAAGACCAGACGTTGATATTGGTCACCCACCGGACATCGTTACTTAACCTGGTCGACAGGATCCTGGTAGTTGATGAAGGGCGTATCGTCGCCGACGGGCCAAAAAATGAAATTATTGCCGCGTTGAGCGCAACTAGCGATCGTGAATCGGCGGGGAAAAAGCCTTCAACTCAGCAAAACCCGGCGGTAAAAGCTTCTTCTGCTGCCAGCTAAATTATTCAGGCTGAGAATCAGCCTGGTTAAACACCGTAAGGGATTTAGAAATGTTCAATAAAATTCTGCGCCGTTTAAAGCGCACGCCTAAGTCTGCACCGTTAAAGGCGGGGGATGCGGCTTTTATGAGTGACTTGCGTGAGTCATTACTTATTCAATCGGCACCTGGCTCACGCTCTGTTTTATATATTATCGTTATTATTCTATTTACAGGGATTGTCTGGGCACACTATGCGAATGTAGAAGAAATTACTCAAGGCGAAGGAAAGATTATTTCAAAAAGCCGTGAGCAGGTAATAGAGAGCCTAGAGGCTGGTATTATCGATGAAATGTTAGTGCGTGAAGGTGATATTGTTGAGAAGGGGCAGCCGTTACTCAAAATAAACCCAACGCGAGCGAGTTCCACCTATCAGGAAATGAATGCCAAATTAATGGGATTAAAAGCAATGATAGCGCGGTTAGAGGCCGAAGCTTATCAGACGCCGTTGAAATTCCCAGAGGAACTACAGAAATATCCTTCGTTGATTGCGCAGGAAACCAAAGCATATGAATCACGGAAAAAGTCTCTTGATGATAGCTTGAGTGCATTAGAGCGCAGTCGTGACCTTATTTTGAAAGAGTTATCCATGACCGCGCCATTGGCCGCTCGTGGCCTGATCTCCGAAGTTGAGTTGCTGCGTATGAGGCGTCAGGCCAATGATTTGGAGATCCAGATTGTAGAGCGCCGTAACCGTTACCAGGGCGAGGCCAACGCTGAATTGACCAAGTCTGAGCTTGAAGTTGCACAGCTGACAGAAAGCCTGGTAGGGCGTAAAGATGTGCTGGAGCGTACCACTATTTATGCCCCGGTTTATGGCACGGTTAAAAATGTCAGCATCAGTACGATTGGCGGTGTTATTCAACCGGGTGCGGATATCATGGAAATTGTTCCATTGGAAGATCAACTGATTGTTGAGGGGCAGATTAAGCCACAGGATGTTGCATTCCTGCGCCCAGGACTCCCAGCTACCGTAAAAGTGTCTGCTTATGACTACGGTATTTATGGTGGCCTTAAAGGAAAGGTGGTCCTCATAAGCCCTGATACTTTACAAGATGAAAAGAAATTAGCCGCAGGTCGCCCAGATGCTATTTATTATCGGGTTCAAATACTCACTGATACCAGTTGGCTTGAGTCTGGTGGTAAGAGACTGCCAATTATTCCCGGTATGACGGCTACGGTAGAAATACGTACGGGTGAGAAAACTATTTTGGACTATTTACTTAAGCCAGTATTTAAAGCTAGAGAAGCTTTCCGCGAGAGATAATGCATAATGAAGCCAAGTAAAAGAAAATATATGCCTAAAAAGGCTCGTGTATTAGTGTGGAATGCCTCAATGCAGCTTCTGCTGTGTTCTGGGATGATTTACTCATCTATTCTGCATGCTCAACCTAATACACAGGATATTCCATTGTTGGCGGCGGAAGATGAACCTCGCAAGGTTTCATCATGGAGTTTGTTCTCATCTGCGGAAAAACCCAAGAGTGCTGAATTTCGTGGCACATTTGGTGAATACCGTCAAATTGCGGAACAAGCTCAGCAGTTATCACCTGCGAAGAAAGTAGCAGTTAAAGAAACCATTAAGCCGGCAGAGTCTTCCTCTACCCGGACTTATGCAGCGCGTCAAACAAAGACCGATCGTCAAAACGGCGAGCGTGGTGCAGTGGGTAGCAACGTACTTAAAGCTATTTTGGCCGGGGCTTTAAAACAGGCGATTGAACGCAGCCCCGCGTTAAAACAGGCCAGTGCAGAACTGGGTGCGGCAAATGCTGATGTGCGTGAAGCGGAAGGGCAGCGCTGGCCACAAATTGATGTGAGTGCTAACACTCGTTCAAAATCATTGGGACGGAGTACTAATCCAGCCACCCAGGCGGTCAATCTGAATATGACGACTACCTTGTATGACTGGGGGCGCACGGAGAAAACCATCGATAGCCGAAAAGAGCTTGGAACGGCAGCGGTCCAGAAATATATGGCCAACGTGGAAGTACTGGCCCAGGACGTCGCCAGCACTATTCTTGAAAAAGAGAAGGCGAGCCGGATAAGCATTATCAACCAGCAATACGTCGAACGTATGAAGCGATTGGTTGATATGTTGGGTGACATAGTAGTTACGGATGCAGGGCGGGCCAGTGAGCTTGTCCAGGCGCGTGCGAGATTGATGGATGCCGAAGCCAGCCGAGATACGTGGCTGGCCCGTGAGCGCGATGCTGAAATAAAACTGCGCAAGCTGATTGGTAATAAACCGGTCAGAATGCCGCAGAATATTAAATTTACGTTGCCAGATATTGAGCTGAATAAATTGCTGTCATCGGCCCAAAATCATCCTGCCTTATTGCAGGCTGAAGCTGAGGCGAAGGCATCAAGGCTTCATGCTGAGTCATTACGCGCGGCTGAGAAACCACAGATCAATTGGGTTGTGACTAAATCAACGGGTAGGGATGATTTTGGTCGACAAGATCCTTGGCAGACCATGGTAACCGTCAGTTGGCCTATTTTCCGCGGTGGTTCAGCGACAGCGGCTCGGGAGGCTGCGTTGTTGAGAGCAGAGGCTGAACTGGAGAATAAAGAGCAGCAGCAAATGGATCTTGAGTTTGAAGCTCGTGCTGCAGTGCAAGATGCCAATACGTTGCTGGCAAGGGCGGATCTTTATGTTGGCCTGATTAAAGAAACTGAAAGAGTGAAGGAGGCATTTTTTGATCAGTGGTATCACCTTGGTCGTCGCACACTGCTTGATGTTCTGATTGCCGAAAGTGATTACAACAATAATCGTGTCAATGAAGTTTCATACCGTTTTGACAGCTATCTGGCCGTAATAAAAGCTTATGGAAGTACAGGAATGTTAAGTCACTGGTTAATGAATGATATGAGCAAATCTGAGTGATGAACTTCGTGAAATTTTCCTAATGTGTTTTGTGTTGCAGGAGGAGGGCGACTTCCTGCAATTTGCAAAAGTGATGGGGATATGCCTTTCATATCTGAAGCGGTGGTGGGTGTTTTCGCCTATCTGAACGATGGTTGGAGTCAGCTCTTCGGGGTTGGCTCTGCGGCTTTCTCTACCTGACATTATTGGCATTTGGCGTATAGAACGATGTGATAGTACTTTATCAAATTTAATAAAGTGCTAAGGATATAGTTATTATTAATTGGATGAATTATGAATATTAATATTGTTATTGCTGACGATCACCCTGCAATACTCTCGGGTATTTCATATGAGTTATCGACAATTCGTACGTTAAATATTGTCGGAAAGGGGCGAGACTCGACAGAGGTTCTTGATGTATTAAACCAGGTTAATTGTGATGTTCTGATAACTGATTATGTTATGCCAGGAGGTATTGCGGGAGATGGTATGGCAATGCTTTCTTTCTTAAGACGGCATCACCCAGAATTAAAGATTATCGTTTTCACGATTATAGATAACCCCGCAATTGTTACTGAAATACTCAAGTTAGGTGTGGGTTCAGTGTTGAATAAGGCTGAGGATACTGGTCACCTTATCTCTGCTATACATGCTGTCTATGCTGGAGCGACTTATATTTCTCCTCACTTCAAATCAGTGGCGCAGGACTTGGGGGGGAATATGGCTTCACGAACCGCTAACCATAAACTGACAAGACGAGAGGCTGAAGTTATCAGGCTGTATGTATCGGGAATGTCTGTAAACGATATCGCGAGTCAGTTAAAGCGCACTAAACAAACAGTCAGTTCACAGAAAACCAGCGCGATGCGTAAACTTCAAATCTCAAGGGATGCCGATTTATTTCGCTTTGCTTTTGAAACAGGTTTAACCGGTGTTGGTTAGGTTATCGACATGATGCAGATCTGGCATGAGCGGACACATAGCGATCGGTTAGCCGCTGGTTGCGTCTGAAAATTCACCCGCATGCTCAGGTTCTGGCTGAAAGCCGTACTATGCTTGATATACCGAGCCATTGAACGCATCCTGCAATACGTTGATATATCCTGTGGCTTTTTGTACGTTCTCCAAATAGGGATTGATGACATGATGCCTGCAGCAAAAGGCTCGAGAAAACGTTCGACCGATCTTCTCGTACTGATTTATTTTCTTGTTGGGGTTGTTGGCATGGGATTTATGCTTGGCTTTTTAGTCACCCCTGATGGTTGGTATGCCAATCTGGTGAAACCCTCCTTTAACCCGCCCAATGCCGTATTTGCGCCCGTCTGGGCGTTACTCTATATCATGATTGCAATGGCTGGCTGGCGGATCTGGCGATTGGCACCCAAGAGCCTTGTCATGGCTTTATGGGGCATGCAAATGGTATTGAACTGGCTGTGGTCCCCGGTATTCTTCCTGGCGCATCAACCGGGTAAGGCGCTGATTATTATCACGCTGCTGCTGATGACGGTGCTGCTTTTTATTATCCAGGCGAAAAAATACGACAAAATGGCTTCATGGCTGTTTATTCCCTACGCGCTATGGATTGGATTTGCCACGATCTTGAATGCATCAATTTACTGGCTCAACTAAACGCGTTTCCGCGCCGAGAACGCGAGATCACCAACGCAGCCGCAAATGGCTTACCGTGATGTTATCAGGGGAAATATGACGGAACTCAGGCTTATTTTAGGGGACCAACTTAACCCCGATCACTCTTGGTTCAAGCAGCGCTCAGACCATGTTGTCTACGTGATGCTTGAGCTGCAGCAGGAAACGCGGTATGTCCTCCATCACGCACAGAAGATTATTGCCCTCTTTGCCGCCATGCGCGAATTTGCTCGCCAACTGCGCCTGCAAGGCCATCGGGTACGCTATGTCCAACTGGATGACCCGTCGAATCGTGGGGCGCTGACGGACAACCTTGATGCGCTTATTGCTTACTATCAGGCAGTGACATTCTGTTGGCAACTCCCCGATGAGTGGCGTCTGGACGAACAGTTAAAACGCTGGTCTGCAACCTGCGGGGTGGAGACCGTCACCGTGGACAGCGAGCACTTTTTTTGTGAACGTCATCAGGTAGCAAACTTTTTTGGCCAGCGTAAAACCTGGCGTATGGAGCATTTTTATCACGCGATGCGTCGCCGCGAGCAGGTACTGATGCGCCCGGACGGTACGCCAGAAGGAGGAGTATTGAATTACGACGCAGAGAACCGCAAGCCCTGGAAAGGCGAGCCTGCGCCTCCAGACGATCGTCGGCCCGTACACGATCATACCGCACTCTGGAGTACCCTCGTCGGGCTTGACGTGCCGAGCTTTGGCGAGCCACATGCGGGGGATTTCCGCTGGCCATTGGATCGAAAAGAAGCGCTGGTGTTACTGGAACACTTTGTCCGTAATGACCTCCGTCACTTTGGCCAGTGGCAGGATGCGATGCACACCGATTCTTGGCACCTGTTTCATTCCCTGATCTCCTTTGCCCTCAACACCAAAATGTTGTCTCCACGTGAAGTTGTCGCCAGGGTGCAGATGGCCTGGCAAAACGGTGAAGTTCCTCTTGCCAGCGCCGAGGGGTTTATCCGGCAGGTCTTGGGCTGGCGTGAGTATGTGAGAGGCGTCTATTGGGCAAAAATGCCCGGCTATCGCGATAACAATTTCTTCAATCACCAGAGACCGCTTCCTGCCTGGTTCTGGAGTGCCAACACAAGAATGCACTGCGTGGCGCAGGCTATCGGACAGTCGCTGGAGCACGCTTATGCCCATCATATCCAGCGGTTGATGATTGTCGGCAATGTTGCGTTACTCACGGGGCTTACGCCTGCCGAGGTTCACCAATGGTATCTGGGTATTTATATCGATGCCTTTGAATGGGTTGAATTGCCCAATACGCTTGGGATGAGCCAGTTTACAGATGGCGGGCTGCTGGCCAGCAAGCCCTATGTCTCCAGTGCGGCCTATATCAACAAAATGAGCAATTACTGTTCACAGTGTGAATATAACCCGCGCACGCGCACGGGGGAGAATGCCTGCCCCTTCAATGCACTTTACTGGCATTTTTTTATTCAGCATCAGTCGCGCCTGGCGCATAATCCCCGTTTGTCGATGGTGTATCACCAGATAAAAAAATTCTCACCACAGGAGCATGACGATATTGTTCAGCACGCGCAAAACCTGCTGACAGATATAGAAAAATTATAATCTACCCGCAATCAGCATGTGCAGGATCCTCTATCCCTGTCGTGAAAGAGGGGAGGCGAGGTCATGGTGACCCCACATGCTACCCATACTCCTATGCGATAGAAGTATCAATGGATAACGGTTTTTTCCGATCGGAATGCCCCAATCTGGTAGGGACCTATGCTGATGGTCTCTGTAGGTTCAGCGCTAGGAAAAAATACCACCGCATCCATTGTGCGTTGTTCAACAGAGTCTGTCACATCCAGTTTCTTCACTCCCACGCCATTAATTTTTTCGGCGTTGGCGTTTATAGCAAACAGAAAAAGCAGTATGGGGCAGACAGTTTTTTTAATAGCATGTCGAATAATTCCAGCGAAGAGAACATGTGCTTACTGAAGAAAATTTCCCCTTGATGTTAAATCGATGCTATCACCCACGGTACACGGTTTTTAACTCCACCCATTGCAGGCTGCGTTCACGGTGGGAAACGATCTTTGAACGTGAGGTATCATCAGCACAAAGATACAACTCCAGCAGTCAATGGCGAGCGTCACGGTACTGGCAACAGCGTTAATATTTAGAGAAGGACGGGACTGAGCAAACGAAGAACATCCACCAGATGGTTAACGTCAGAAATAAATCACGCTTAGCTTAAAAAAGCAGAATGCATTCATTCGGTGAATGTATTTGTGTGTGATAGACGCTTTTTATAATTATGACATCCGCTGACCCTACCGCCCTTATAAAAGTTATTGGGCAATAAATGCCTTTTTCAACCGTGTTTCCTCTACGTGAATCGGTTGCTGAGCGACTCACTGTTCCGCGCCATCCCTTGCCGGATAGGCGCTAGTGATGTTGTTTTGGAACATTCTTAATAATCATTGTGATGAGGGATGTCAGATGATGATTTCTTTGTAATATTTAGTTACATTGCGGAGTTTCACTAATCTGATTAAGGTTTCTACACTGCCTGCGGTGAGTTTTATCCGGATCCTTTCTTTATTCAGATAAACCTTATTTACACAGCGCTCTGCCATTGTCCCGTAAGGAATGTGCTGGCTTGTGACCCTCTTTTTCGTCTGCATCCGATGATGTAAAAAGGAAGTTGTTGTTTGGCAGGGTTAGCCATTCTTATTGATCCCCCAGGGGCAGACCGTTCTTTTATTGTCTTAATTGAACAGGGAGACCCATGTCCAATTCCTACCAAAATGAATTGCCGAAAGCGCGCGTTAACATAAAACTCGACCTGCACACCGGCGGCGCACAGAAAAGCGTCGAGCTGCCGCTCAAACTGCTGGCGATGGGCGATTACAGCAATGGGCAAGAATACCGCCCGCTGTCTGAGCGCGAAAAAATCGGCGTCAATAAAAATAACTTCGACAGCGTGTTGGCCGAATTCAACCCTAAGCTCGCCCTCTCCGTGCCCGATACCCTGTCCGATAACCACGGCGACACCGCCGTCAACCTCAGCTTCAGTGCCATGAAAGACTTCGAGCCGGAACAGGTGGCGCGTCAAATCCCGCAACTGCGGGCCATGCTGGCCATGCGCAACCTGCTGCGCGACCTCAAATCCAACCTGCTGGACAACGCCACCTTCCGCCGCGAGCTCGAAATCATCCTGAAGGATGAGGCGCTGAGCGACGAGCTGCGGATGGAACTGGAAATACTGGCACTCGAAAACTGTTAATCGCCCGGGAAGATAAGGAAGAAACCGATGTCTGGACAGGAAGAAACACTGCAGGAAAGAACAGCACAACGTCAGAGCCCTACCACCACCGTGCTGGAAAAAAACGCCCCGGTGCCGCACAGCGTTTACGCGTCATTGTTTGAAAAAATCAACCTTAACCCGGTCTCCCAGCTTAACGGCATTGAGGCCTTTCAGGACGGCGATGCCCTGGCGGACGTTTCTGCCGATGAGCGCGTCACCGCCGCCGTCAGCGTCTTTTTAGACTTGCTCAAGCAGTCGGCGCAAAAAGTCGAGAAACTCGACAAGAACCTGCTGGACAGCCATATCGCCGCGCTGGATGAAAAAATCAGCCGCCAACTGGATGCGGTGATGCATCACCCGGAGTTCCAGAAAGTGGAATCCCTGTGGCGTGGCCTGAAATCGTTGGTGAACAAAACCGATTTTCGCCAGAACGTGAAGCTGGAGCTGCTCGACGTCTCCAAAGACGATCTGCGTCAGGATTTTGAAGACAGCCCAGAAATTATCCAGAGCGGCTTGTATCGCCATACCTATATTGCCGAGTACGACACTCCTGGCGGTGAGCCGATCGGAGCGGTAATTTCTAACTACGAGTTTGATGCCAGCCCGCAAGATGTCGCATTGCTGCGTAACCTCTCGAAAGTGGCGGCCTCTGCCCATATGCCGTTTATCGGTGCCGTCGGCCCGGCGTTCTTCCTCAAAAACTCGATGGAAGAAGTGGCGGCCATCAAAGACATTGGCAACTACTTTGATCGTGCCGAATACATCAAGTGGAAATCCTTCCGTGACACCGACGATGCGCGCTATATCGGCCTGACCATGCCACGCGTGCTGGGCCGCCTGCCGTATGGCCCGGATACCGTGCCGGTGCGCAGCTTCAACTATGTGGAAGAGGTCACCGGTCCGGACCACGATAAATACCTGTGGACCAACGCGTCGTTCGCCTTTGCCGCCAACATGGTGAAAAGCTTTATCGACAACGGCTGGTGTGTGCAGATCCGTGGCCCGCAGGCGGGTGGCGCAGTCACCGACCTGCCAATCCACCTGTACGATCTGGGCACCGGCAATCAGGTGAAGATCCCGTCTGAGGTGATGATCCCCGAGACCCGCGAGTTTGAATTCGCCAACCTGGGCTTTATTCCGCTGTCGTACTACAAAAACCGCGATTATGCCTGTTTCTTCTCCGCAAACTCGGCGCAGAAACCGGCGTTGTATGACACCGCAGATACCACGGCCAACAGCCGCATCAACTCACGCCTGCCGTACATCTTCCTGCTGTCGCGTATCGCGCATTACCTGAAGCTTATTCAGCGCGAGAACATCGGCACCACCAAAGATCGTCGCCTGCTGGAGCTGGAACTCAACACCTGGGTGCGCGGCCTGGTGACCGAGATGACCGACCCGGGTGATGACCTGCAAGCCTCTCACCCGCTGCGTGATGCGAAGGTGACGGTGGAAGACATCGAAGACAACCCGGGCTTCTTCCGCGTCAAGCTGTATGCCATCCCGCACTTCCAGGTCGAAGGGTTGGATGTGGCGCTGTCCTTGGTGTCGCAGATGCCGAAAGCGAAGGCGTAAACGGAGACACGATGAAGATTGATCGTCCTTTATGGACACGCGGGATCCTGGTATCCCCGCAGCAGTTTCAACAACAGGCCTCGCTGGAGGCCTGGACCAACGAATGCATCGCGCAGATGGGGGTCTTGCATCCCTGGGGCGTGTTGCAGGCCACTTTTGATCAGGACGCGCTGGCGCAAGGGCGTCTGAAAGCGGAGCGCCTGCAGGTGCGGTTTCAGGACGGTGTGCTGATCGACACGGACTGTGCCGATCTCCTGCCGCCCACGCTGACCCTGGCGGCCAACCTGCCCGCGGACGCCACGGCGGTCACGGTGATGCTGGCCCTGCCGCAACTCTATGCCAACGGCGGCAACTGCCTGCAACCCGATGAGCGGGCCGAACGGCCGGTGCGTTACCGTCAGGCATGGCGTGATGTGCAAAATCAGTATGGCGACGATAAAAAACAGGTTGCGGTGATGAGCCATGAGCTCACCCTGCGTCTGGACACCCAGGAAAACGGGGACTATCAGGTCTGCCCGGTGGTGCGGCTATTGCGCGATGCGCAGGGCCGCTGGGCGCAGGACACGCAGTTTATCCCGCCGTTGCTGAGCCTGCGGGCCAGCCCGTGGTGTGAAGGGCAGTTGGAGTCATTGATGGTGCAACTGCGGGCGCGTCTGCAACGCCTGATGGGCATGCGCCGGGAAAGCAACGCGCGCATGGCTGATTTTGCCGTGGCCGACGTGTCGCTGTTCTGGCTGCTGAATGCCCTCAACGGGGCCGAGCCGGTGCTGGGGAATTTTCAGCGCTACCCGCAGGTACACCCTGAGCGTCTGTACCAGGAACTGGCCCGCTTGGCGGGCAGCCTGCTGACCTTTTCCCTGGAGCATGACGTCACGGCCATTCCGGTTTATCAGCACGATCGCCTGACGGCGGTGTTCCCTCCGCTCTTCACCTTGCTCAATACCCTGCTGGAAGTGAGCCTGCCGTCACGGGTGGTGGCGATTGAACTGGTGCATGAGCCGCGGGTCAATCAGTGGCGCGGTGCCCTGCACGATCCGCGTCTGCGCGAAGAGGTGGATTTCTACCTGTCCGTGCGTTCCTCCCTGCCGGCGGCACAGTTGCAAACCCAGTTCCCGCAACTGTGTAAAGTCGGTGCGCCGGATGATGTCGGCAAGGTGGTGAACATCGCGTTGAGCGGGATCCCGTTGCGCCCGCTGAGCCATGTCCCGGCGGCCATTCCGTTGCGTCTGGAGAATCAGTACTTCTCCCTGGATCTGAACAACCCGGCGGCGCAGCAGATGCTGGAGGCGGGGGCCTGCGTGTTCTACGTTCCGGGTACGCTGGGTGACATTCAGCTTGAACTGTTCGCGGTGCTGCGCTCATGAGCCCGTCGATGAAGCGATCTGCCCCGCACGTGGATATGGACGCGTTATTGCAGGATACCTGGCTGCAGGTGATCAGCCTGCGTCAGGGCCTGACCTGTGCGGAAGGCGAGGGTCAGGCGTTCTGGCAGCGCTGCGTGGCCGATATCGAGCACCTCCAGAAGGCGCTGATTGAGGCGGACGTCAGTGAGCCGAGCCGTCAGCACATCCTGTATGCCCAGTGCGCGATACTGGATGAAACCGTGAAAGGGCGAGATGTGCAGGATGATGCCTACTTCGTGTGGAGCCATTCGCCGTTGCAGGCCCATTTCTTCAACACATTGGACGCCGGTCATCAACTGTATGAGCGGATACGCAGCGTGTTGCGCGAGCCTGCGCCGGACAGTGCCGTCCTGGTCTGTTTCCATCGGGTGCTGATGCTGGGGTTCCTGGGCGGATACCGTTCACTGACCGTGCCGGAGCGTGAACACCTGGTCGATCAGCTCTCCGCGTGGGTCCCACCGTTCAATATGGCGCCGTCGCGTCCGGTTCTGGCCGTCGCGGCCTCACGCAATCGCCTGGGCCGCTGGCTGCGTTACTGGCCGGTGCGTCTGGTGCTGGCCGGGCTCACCGTGGCCTTGCTGTGGTGGGGGCTCGATCATACGTTGTCGGGCCTGTTGCCGACGTTGTTACCGGGGCCGGCGTAATGCATCCGCGGTGGCGACAGGGTCTCTGGTTGTGGGCAGGGTTATTGGCCAGTCTGCTGTGTCTGGTTTTTTTGCCCTTTTCACCGCCGGTTCGTTGGGTCGCTTTCCTGCTGGTTGTCGCTATCGGTGTGGCAGGGCTGTGGCGAGCGGGTCGCCAGCCTGACGCGACGTTGACCACGAGCCGCTTTGACGGGCTGCCGGTGGACAACACCCGCTTGCCGGTGGTGCTGGTCTGCGGTGATGGTTTGGACTCCCTGTTCGGCACCGAGACGCTGCGCCAGAGTGCGCAGGGGTGCTGGCTGCGGGTGGATGACAGCCGCCAGCTTCGCCAGCATGTGCAGCAACTGCTGTGGCAACGTCCGGCGTGGGCCGCGCAGTTGGCGGTGATGATTTCGGTCAACCCGCAGCAACAGGCAGACGCACGGGCGTTATCCACGACTTTGCAGGAACTCCGTTGGCAACTGGTGCAACTGCGCCGGGATACCCGCTGCCCGGTGCCGCTGCTCCTGTGCAGCACCGTGGCGACCTCGCTCGCCACGACCCCGGTCTGGCTCTCTCAACAGCAGGCACCGCCTGTCACTCTGTGGCCGAGCGTCACCCAGCCGGAAACGCTGGCAGACTGGCAATGCCAGGGCAGCCCTACACTGCAGGCTGAGCGGATGCAACAGACCGTGCTGTTCCGCCATCACCAGGACTGGCTGCAGGCGCAGGTGCTGCCTGCATTGCAGACACACAACGACGATGTGGCCGCGGTATCCCCGCAGCAGCTCATCCTGCATCAGGTCGCCGGGTTGCAGGGGCGGGTTGCGTCTTCGCTCTGGCAGCAGTGGCTGGCGGCGCACACTGCCCTGACCCGCGTGGTGGGCTGGCACCCGGAACCCACGACCGAAGACAACGTGCTGCCTTTCCCCGATTTTCTCTTTTCCACGCTGCCGGTGGGCAGTGGCGTATCACCACGCCAGCGGGCATTGCGTCATGCTGTCACTCTGTTGGGGGGGGCCACGGTGGTGGCGTTATGCAGCAGTGCCTGGCAAAACCGGCAACTCGTGCAGCGTGTCGTGTTCGATATTCGCCATTACGACAGCGTGGAGATGAAAGACCACGACCTGAAAGCCCGCGCCGTTGCCGTGCTGCGTCAGGATATGGCGTTGCTGGATGAACAGTTTCGCAACGGTGAGCCCCTGCGTCTGGGCCTCGGGCTGTATCAGGGAGAGAGACTACGTCAGCCGCTGATGGCAGCCATCAAAGGCTATATCCCCCCGGTGTCCGCACCCGTCTCTTCCACCGCACTGACTGTGGAAACCCCGCAAACTGTGCGTCTGGACAGCCTGTCGCTGTTTGATACCGGCAAGGCCACGCTCAAACCCGACGCCACCAAAGTCCTGGTGGCGGCACTGATTAACATCAAGGCCAAACCCGGTGAATTGATTGTGGTGGCCGGGCATACCGACAGTACCGGTGATGTGCACACCAATCAGCCACTTTCACTTAAACGCGCGGAAGCAGTGCGTGACTGGATGGTGCAGAACAGCACGGTGTCGGCAAGCTGTTTTGCCGTGCAGGGCTTTGGGGCGACCCAGCCGGTAGCCAGCAATGAGACGGCTGCCGGACGGGCGGCCAATCGCCGCGTTGAAATCACTCTGGTCCCGGCGGCGTCGGCCTGCCCGGGGCCAGAAACACTAACCCGGTCACCGGAGCAGGTGACCTTATTACGTCAATAAAAGGAGTTTTACATGGCAATTCCAGTCTATCTCTGGCTGAAAGACGACGGCGGTGCAGACATCAAAGGGTCTGTGGACGTGAAAGACCGCGAAGGCAGCATCGAAGTGGTGGCACAGGATCACAGCCTGTACATCCCGACCGATAACAACACCGGTAAACTGACGGGGACCCGCATTCATACGCCGTTCCTGTTTACCAAGGAAATCGACGCCTCCAGCCCGTACCTGTACAAGGCGGTGACCACCGGTCAGACGCTGAAGAAGGCCGAGTTCAAATGGTACCGCATCGATGACGCCGGTCAGGAAGTGGAGTATTTCAACACCACGCTGGAGAACGTCAAGCTGGTGAAAGTGGCGCCGAAGATGCACGACATCAAAGACGCTGCCAAAGAGAAGCACAACCATCTGGAGCAGATCGAGTTGCGCTACGAGAAAATCACCTGGACCTACAAAGACGGCAACATCATTCATTCCGATTCCTGGAACGAACGTACTACCGCGTAAGCCCTGACAGCAGGCGGGAGACCGCCTGCTCTTGGTGTGTTTGGCTGAGTTCCGTCGCGCCGGTATTGAGCTAAGCACATTCACAATGCATCCAATGACCTTATGGGCCTCGGTTAACGGCTATGGGCGGTAGCGTGCCCGCACGGCGTCATGGCGGGCAGGAAAAGAGAACAGGGAAGAGGCATGAGCACTCACGCAGCACGTTTATTACATCGGTTAAATCCTTACTGTGCCCAGGCGCTGGCGGCAGCGGCGACGTTGTGCCAGACCCGTGGCCATGCGGAGATCACCGTGGAGCACTGGTTGCTCAAATTGTTGGAGCAGGGGGATGGCGATCTGTCGGTGATCGCCCGGCGTTATGATTGGGATCAGGATGCGTTGTGGCAGGGGCTGCTGGCACACCTGGAGCGTTTGCCGCATCAGCTTCAGGGCAAGCCGCAACTGTCGGCCCCGTTACAGCAGTTGATACAACAGGCTTGGTTGGAAGCCTCGGCACAGGTCAATACGGAGGCAGTACGTTCGCTGCATGTGCTGATGGCCCTGGTCGCCGCCCAGCACCTGGTCACCCAGAACGCCACCCGGCCCTTGCTCAGCCTCAGTGCCACGCAACTGGCCCACCTGCTGCCGCTGCTGGATGCGCAATCGGAAGAGCGCCCGGAAAAGCCCCCGCGCCTGGAATGGCCGGTCGATGCCCCGGCGGAGGCCACGTTGCCCCCGGCTATCGAACCGAATCAGGCCTTGCAGGCTGAGCTGGATAAATTTACCCAGGATTTAACCGCCAAAGCGCGGGCGGGCGAGATTGACCCGGTATTGGGGCGTGATAACGAAATCCGCCAGATGGTGGACATTCTCTCCCGCCGCCGCAAGAACAACCCGATTTTAGTCGGTGAGCCCGGCGTCGGCAAAACCGCCCTGGTGGAAGGGCTGGCGCTGCGCCTGGCGGAAGGTGACGTCCCGGCCAGTTTGAAAAACATCGCGATACGCACCCTCGACTTAGGCCTGTTGCAGGCGGGGGCGGGCGTGCGCGGCGAGTTTGAACAACGGCTGAAGAACGTGATTGCGGCGGTGCAGCAGTCACCGACGCCGATACTGCTGTTTATCGATGAGGCCCACACCCTGATTGGTGCGGGTAATCAGGCGGGCGGGGCCGATGCGGCCAACCTGCTGAAACCGGCACTGGCGCGCGGTGAACTGCGCACCATTGCGGCCACCACCTGGTCGGAGTACAAGCAGTATTTTGAGCGTGATGCGGCGCTGGAGCGGCGCTTCCAACTGGTTAAAGTCGAAGAGCCGGATGATGTAAACGCCTGCCGGATGCTGCGGGGCCTGAAGGCGCGTTATGCCAGCTACCATGGGGTGCATATCTGCGATTCGGCGGTGAAAGCGGCCGTGACGCTCTCGCGCCGTTACCTGACAGGCCGACAATTACCGGATAAAGCGGTCGACCTGCTGGATACCGCCAGTGCGCGGGTGCGAATGGGGCTGGACAGTGAGCCTGAGCAAATTGTGCACCTCAGAACAGAGCTGGCGGCGCTGACCATCGAGCAGCAGGCGCTTGAGCAGGACAAGGTGCTGGACCCCGCCGTTGACCCGGCCCGGCTGGCGGATATCAGCGACCGGCTGCGGGCATTGCAGAAACATCAGGTCCGGCTGGCGGTGCAATACGAGAAAGAGCGGGCGCTGACCGAACAACTGCTGGTCGCGCGTCAGGAAGGCCACCGCCGTGAAGCGTGTGACGCACTCCGGGCGCAGTTGCACGATATCCAGCGCTGTAACCCGCTGCTGTGGCTGGACGTGGATGCGCGTACGGTGGCGACGGTGATTGCCGACTGGACCGGCGTGCCGCTGGGTAGCCTGCTGAAAGACGAACAGAGCGAATTATTGCAGCTTGAACGCCAGTTGGCGAAACGGGTTATCGGGCAGGACGTGGCGCTGGGTGACCTGGCGCAACGGCTGCGCGCCACCCGCGCCGGGCTGACGGCGGATAATGGCCCGCAGGGCGTGTTCCTGCTGGTTGGCCCGAGCGGGGTAGGCAAGACCGAAACCGCGCTGGCGCTGGCGGACACCCTGTTTGGCGGTGAAGCGTCGCTGGTCACCATCAATCTCTCCGAATACCAGGAAGCCCACACCGTCAGCCAGTTGAAAGGTTCGCCACCGGGCTACGTCGGCTATGGTCAGGGCGGCATGCTGACCGAGGCGGTGCGTCAACGCCCTTACAGCGTGGTGTTGCTGGATGAAGTGGAAAAGGCCCACCGCGACGTGCTCAATCTGTTCTATCAGGTGTTTGACCGCGGCTTTATGCGCGACGGCGAAGGGCGCGAGATTGATTTTCGCAACACGGTGATAGTCATGACCTCGAACCTTGGCAGCGATGCGTTGATGTCATACCTGAACCAGTACCCCGACGCGCCCGAGAGCGAATTACATGAACGGCTGCGCCCGCTGTTGCGCGACCATTTCCAGCCTGCGCTGCTGGCGCGTTTCCAGACCCTGATTTACCGCCCGCTGGGCGCGGTGGCGCTCAAGCGTATCGTCGCCATCAAACTGGCGCAGTTGGCCCAACGGTTGCAGCAGCATTACGGTTTGCGTTGTGTGATGGAAGACAGCCTGAGCGACGTCCTGGTTGCCGCCTGCCTGCAACCGGACAGCGGGGCACGCCATATCGACAGCCTGCTGAACCAGCATGTCTTGCCGGTGCTGAGCCAACAACTGCTTAGCCAGAAGGCCGCAAAACACCACCCCACTCGGCTGACGCTGGGGTGGGACAAGGACACGGGCATCCTGCTCGAATTTGATGGAGAAAAAAGATGAGTGAACTGTCCACCGCGCTATTTTTCGACCACAGTCACCACAAATTGGCAGTACGCGGCAGCAGTGCCCCGATAGATGTGCTGGGCTTTACCGGTGAAGAGGCGCTGAGCGCGCCGTTCCGTTACGCTATCCAGTTCACCAGCCGCGACAAGGCCATCGCCCCGGACACCATGCTGATGCAGGACGCTTCCTTCACCTTGCAGGCCCCGGTGATGGAGGCCTTTGGTGTGTCCGTCCAACAACCCCAGCGGGTTATTCAGGGGGTGGTCACCGGCTTCAAGCGCCTCTCTACCTCGCGCGACGAAAGCCACTACGAAGTCTGCCTGCAACCGCGCCTGGCGCTGCTGTCGCGCAGCCACCAGAACGCGATTTATCAGGATATCTCGGTGCCGGGCATTGTGGAGAAAATCCTGCGTGAGCGCCACGATATGCGTGGGCAGGATTTTGTCTTCACGCTGGCCCATGAGTATCCGCGCCGCGAACAGGTGATGCAGTATGGTGAAGATGACCTGACCTTTATCTCACGCCTGCTGGCCGAGGTGGGGATCTGGTTCCGCTTTACCGCCGACCCGAAGCTCAATATTGACGTGGTGGAGTTTTACGACGACCAGCGGCATTACCAACAGGGGATGACCTTGCAGGCGGTGCCCCCATCAGGCATGCACGACAGCGGCGCGGACTCGGTCTGGGCCCTGTCCAGCGCCCATCAGGTGGTGGAGAAATCGGTCAGCACCCACGATTACAACTACCGCACCGCCACCGCCGACCTGAGCAGCCAGGTGGATGTGACCCGGGGTGATGCCACCACCTACGGCGAAGCCTATCACTACGCCGACAACTACCTGACCGCCGGCAGCGAAGGGCGTGAGCCGGAGCCGGAAAGCGGGGCCTTTTATGCCCGTCTGCGTCATGAGCGCTACCTGAACCAACAAACCCGGTTTACCGGCGTGGCCAACACCGCAACATTGGTACCGGGCGTGGAGTTGAAGGTGACGGGCAGTTATGCCCCGGCCGCGTTTGCCCAGGGCGTGGTTATCGTGCGTACCACCAGTTCGGCACGGCGCGACCGCAGCTATGAAGTGGCGTTCGAAGCTATTCCTTATTCCGAGGATTACGGTTTCCGCCCGGCGTTGCTCCCCAAACCCAAGATGGCCGGTACGTTGCCGGCACGGGTGACCAGCACCACCGCCAACGATATCTACGGTCATATCGACAAAGACGGACGTTACCGGGTGAACATGCTGTTCGACCGAGACAGTTGGGAGCCGGGTTACGAAAGCCTGTGGGTGCGGCAGGCCCGTCCGTATGCGGGAGACGTCTATGGACTCCATCTTCCACTTTTGGCAGGGACGGAGGTGGCGATTGCGTACGAAGATGGTAATCCGGACCGCCCTTACATCGCGCACGTTCTGCATGATTCGGCGCATGTCGACCACGTCACCATCCGCAACTACAAACGCAACGTCCTGCGCACTCCGGCCAACAACAAACTCAGACTGGATGACACGAGAAATCAGGAGCATATCAAGCTCAGTACCGAGTACGGTGGCAAAAGCCAACTGAACCTGGGGCACCTGGTTGACAGCGAGAAGCAGCAGCGCGGCGAAGGGTTTGAGCTGCGCACCGACCTGTTTGGGGCCATCCGGGCGGAGAAAGGCATCTTCATGAGCGCCGATGGGCAGGCGAAGGCACAGGGCAAGGTGCTGGAGATGCAACCGGCGCTGGACGCTCTGCAGCAGGCGCTGGGGCTGGCCACATCACTCAGTAACGCGGTACAGACTGCCCAGGCAGAACTGGCTGAAATCCAGTCGCAGAAAGCACTGTTGGAGTCTTCGCTCAAAGACCTTCAGCAGTCCGTGTTGTTAATGAGTGCCCCGGCGGGGATTGCGCAAGTCTCGCCACAGAGCATTCAAATCAGCACCGGCAGCAATTTTATCCAGACATCGGCGGAGAACAGTGATTTCAGCGTCTTCAAGAAATTTACTGTGGCGGCTGGTGAAATCATCAGCCTGTTTGCGAAAACCCTGGGCATAAAAATGTATGCCAACAAAGGCAAGGTCGACATTCAGGCGCAGGGCGATGCTATGGCGCTCACCTCACTCAAGGACATGAAAATCATCAGTAAAGATGATGAGGTGTATATTCAGGCCAGTAAAAAAATCACGCTAGCCTGCGGGCAGACCGCCTTGGTGATTGAAAGCTCCGGGGTGACGATCTTCTCGCCGGGTGAGGTCAACATCAAGTGTGCCAGCCTGAACCAACTGGGGGCACAGAGTTATCAGGCATCCCCGCCAACGTTACCGCCTGAAGCGAAATGTGTTGAGCAGGCCATGTGATGGAGACGCCAATGGAAATGCAGCCTTCTCAGGAAAATACCCTGATAGAGATGTTGGAAAAGCAACAAGGGGAGTACCGCTATTTGTTGCTGGACCCGCTCAAACCTACGGTGTCGTGGAGCCCGTTACACCTCGATCATCTTAAGGCAACCTGGGGAATTGGGGCACTGTATCGCGTTTCCCGTCCGGATCTGGCCTACACGCCAGATTACTGCCCGATGTTATTATTGCTGGCCTCGCCAGGTGAAAGCTGCAGCGAGGAGATAATACGCAGAAGCGAGGAGTATTCCCGTGGGGAATTACTCGCTGAAAAACGTTATATCTGTGGTTGGATAAGTACGCCACTGGCACCCGCTGCCCTGGCGCAACAGTTGGCAGAGCTTTGCCGAAAAATCAAGCCGGATGCCATTATCCCGTTTTTTGAACCGTTACATCTTGAGCTGTTGCAGGCACTAAGCAAACCTGGTGAGTTGGCATCACTGCTCGGGCTGATAAGCCGCTGGGGCTGGCTCTCTTGCAGTGGGCATCTGCGGGTGCTGACAGGCACGTCTCTAGAAGAGGAATGGCAATTGGAGTGGCGTACCGAGCAGGCACTGGGCCACGTTCGTGATATCTGGCGAGTATTATCTGCCTGGCAACAGGTTGCCGACGTTTTACCTGAGAATGCAGTCTTGCAGGCCGTGGATGCCTGGGCGAAAGCAAGCCAAGTGGGGCTGCATCACACCAGTGACTGCCTCTACCTTGCGCTTAATTCACTGACGTTACCCACTGATATTCTGGCACATAAGGACGTACAGGCGTTGTTACAACAAGCGGTTAACACCCCTGAGCTGTATTTCAACCAACTGTTACTCACGCTACCCGATGCAGTCTGGCAGGAACTCGAGCAGTAATAACGTGTGAGAAAAAGGAATTTTGATGATGGGTATAAAAGAGCAAGCTACGAAAAACTCAGCGGCAAGCCAACAGGCCGCCTGTACACCTTCAGGTTGCAAGGCCTGCCAGCGAAAAGGGGTGGCTATTTATCCACTGCGCGTGGCTGCCGTACCAAAGTTAGTGGTCAAGGCCGGTTGGCAGCCTGCGGTACCCGATCAGGGTGTGGCGTTGGCGGGCGGTAATTTCAAATATGCGCTACGTACCCTGCGTGCGGGTTATGTGTACGTTCTGCTGGACGACAAAGTATGGCAGGGATATCAGGTAACGGAAGCGGGTTTTTTGCGCCAGTTTAATCCGTATGACATGCCGCAAGCCGAAAAAGTCGCACCACTGAGTCAGGCATGTCTGACGCAGAACCACGATATTTCGGCCAGTTTTATCAATATCGAAGCGCCGTACAAAAAAGCAGCCATTGCGTTTAGCAGTGATGCGTGGAGCAAGACGGTACTGAATGAATACAAAAGCGGTAAACGCCCGGCGAGCCGTTTCACCCACCTGACGCTTTCGGGTAACAAGGTCACCATCGCCGGGGCAGGCCGCAGCCTGACGCTTGATCCGACACTGACCACGTTGCAAAGCCATGTGGTGGAGTTTGCGGCAGGGTTCTTACCAAATATTGTGGTCAAAGAGAGTGGCACAGGTGGGGCGCACGGTTTCTACCCTCGGGGGGATAAAAGCAAGCAGGCAGCACTGGGGAGTAAAATAGCTCAACTGGCGCAGCAGTATAAAGCGCCCGTGAATGCCATTGTGCTCGATGATGCGGTGGGTATCGTCCAGGAGCTGAATTACGCACGCCTGGATGTGGTTGAGGCATTGGCGAAATATCGCTCAGACCCTGAAAACCTCCATCAAAGCACGATTTCTGATGCCATTCTCAGTATTCAGACGGTAATGAACAAGCAGATTGACGCGGATAAAGGGATTACCGCGGTGACCTTGCCCGCTATTGGTGACTCTCCTACCCCAGGCTACACCTTTAGCCGTGAGGATATGGTTAAAGCGAGTAAACGCTCGGCGATGGAGCGCATGCAGCAATATTACAACGAACCGGCTCGTGCCGCGTTTGCCAGCAAGTATCACCTCACCCTTGACAGCTATATGCGGACGATGCAGTCAGTGGGCAAAGACCTCGAAGCATGGTATCGCGCAGCGCTGTGGCTGACGGTTATTGAACAGGACTATTCCCCCGTCACCAGTGTGCTCAGTTGGGCGGCCCAGCTTGGTACGCTGGCCAGTAGTCTCCAGGGGGGGATGGCGGGGCTCGATAAGGCCACGTCCGTGTGGAAAAGCTGGCTGGAAACCCCCAAAAGCCCCCCTTATATGGCCCTGCTGGGAACCCAGACCGGGCTGATCAATGCGGTCTACCAGGGGTCGGCCACGTACTCCAACCTAAAAAGCGTCTTAAACGCTCAGGAGGTCTGCGACTATGTTGACAGCCTGAAATTTAATGTTGAGGTGGGCGGCCTGACGATGTCGATGAACGGCGCGTTCAGCCTGGTGGGGGACACACTGTCGGAAAAGGCCCGTCGCGGTTTTGAACGGTCGATGCAGGCGCTGGCCTATGTGGCCGAAGGTGGGCCGGCTGTGACGATCTTCTCCGGTGAAATTACCGTGCGTGAATACCAGAGTATTTTACGCAGCCAGCTTGACGGCCATGGCCGCCCGGTGTGGAACACCCTCAGGGAAGGGCCGAAGGCCAGCACCAGCACGGCCCAGATGGGCAACTGGCTGCAGGTGACTGACCCAAAAACGCTGGAGCAGAAAATCCACGTGCGCTTTGCCACCTTGCTGAAAGATATTGACTCTCCGGCCTTTAAGCAGGCGGCACGCAAAGCGGGCACCAGTGTGAATGCGCTGAAGAACGGCAGCCTGTTGAAAGACGGCAGCCGCCTTGCCCACTTCCCAGACCTTGTCTTGGCTTCGGATGCGGTTGATAAATCCCTGACCACCGGGCAGTTGAACATGAGCCTGGGGGAGTCACTCAGAATAGCCCGCCAGCAGTACCAACTGCCGCGCCGGGTGCTGAGCAGCAGCGGCCTGGGGTTTGTGCTGGGGGCAGTGATGCTGGGCCTGCAGAAAAGCGCGATGGATGACAATCTCAAGGCGCTGCAACAGACGGTGGCCGGGGACACTCAGGCACAAATGAAGCTCACCTCCAGCGCACTGATGGTAACCGCTTCCGCCGTTGAAATGGTTGGTTTTGGGCATATGGTGGTGCGCTGGGGCACTGCCCCTTGGGTGAGGGCCGGGCAGAAAATAGAGGTTTTTGGCCAGTTGGTCTCCTATGCGCATCCCTTGATCCGCGTTGCCGGTGTGATTGGAGGAGTGGCCTCGTTAGTGGACGGTATTGGGATGTTTATGAAAGCAAGTGACGCAGATAAACAGGGGGATAGCACTGCAGCATCACGTTACTTTTGGGCGGGGGCTTTCACTTTTTCTTCTGGACTGGCGGGAGTTGTGGCGGGGGTTACAGCTAATTTTGCTCTGTTAGGGCCGATAGGCATGTGTATTGGGCTGGCAATTCTGGGTGCAGTGCTGGCCACCATGGCGGCAGAGGCCGTGCGCTCCCCCCTTGAGGTGTGGCTCAGTGATACCTGTTTTGGTATCCACAGTGCCCGTGGTGATTTCGATAAAGTCTGGGATGTTAAAAACCTGGCAAACCTGCAAGAGGCGATGCAGGCCTACTACACCATTGTCAGTGGCGTATCGGTTCAGATCCAACGGCAGTGGGGGACTGAAATCATGCTCAATAGTGTGGGCACCCGGCTGGCGGTGGTACGTGTCGTTTTGCCCGGTTGCAGTAAAACCGGTTCAGACTGGCTGGTTGAACTCACCGCGAAGGGGAAAGCTGGGAGTCAGTTGTTGACTCATACCGCCTCTCCTGCCAAACAGACGGGGTTGGCAACGCAGGCTAAACAGACATTTACCTCTATGATGCCTATGGGCGAGGGGCTGTCGGTATCCACCACCTTATCCACCGATGCGACCCTGAAACCAACCTGGGACCAGAGTGGGCTGGTGCTGCAAGGTGAGTTTGCACTCGATCTGGTGCGCTTTAACAATGCCGAACTCAAGGTGACCTATTGGCCGGATAAAACCCAACCCAATGATAGCCTGCAACTGACCGCCAACTCAGAAAACTAAATCAGGAGCGCCTAATGTCACCCAACCCGTTTCCTTTATTCGACGAACAGTCGGAACCCAGGCTCCATCCGCCCATTTATCGCTGGCAAGAGGATATGCCAGAAAACAGTCAGCCACAGTTGGTGCCACCCCGTTTGATGTGGGTAAATCAGTTGAATGATATCTGGCTGGAGATCCCCCGCTATAGCCCAATGGCTTGGGGGGGGATGATCTTTGTAATGCTTATCTTATTGTTTATTATTATTTACCTTCCTATTTTATTTTTTACATTACGTAATCCAAATTTAGGTATGGTCATTTCTTTCATTTTTTGGGGGGGGGTATTTTTTTCATGGTTTATCTACGCACTGAGAGTTTATTTTTTTGAACCCCGAGATCAGCCTGTTCGCTTTAATCGAAAACGGCAAAAAATCTACGTTTTCGATTATAAACGTATCTGGTGGAACCCGTGGTGGAAATGGCCCACCAGGATCCATGTGTTTAACTGGGCCGATGTGCATGGTGAAGTCCGTTTTTCCAGCGATCATTACAGCGGCGGTTTTCAACTGTTTTTCTCTGTTTGCCAGCCTGGTACTTATAACGTGATCGAACGTTTTAAGATCAGCGGTGGTTCTCCACAGCAGTTTCACCAGTTGTGGAGTTATTTGTGCCTCTATATGAAACATGAACCCGTACCGCAGGAACCGGAATACCCTGGTCGCCCAGATAACTGGATCCCCCGCAAGGCGGACCGCTGGCCAGCGGCGATGGAGCAGGAATCCACCACGGCCCCGCAACGGCAGTTGGCAGGCGAGTCAATAGCGCCCTTACTCGAATGATGACGGGTATATTAGGGAAAATATCAAATGGCACCCAACCCGTTTCCTTCATTTGACACTGAGCCTGAACCCCGGCTCCATCCGCCCATTTACCGCTGGCAAGAGGATATGCCAGAAAACAGTCAGCCACAGTGGGTGCCGCCACGCTTGATACATCTTAACCAGCTTAATGATATTTGGCTGGAAATTCCCCGCTATGGCGTTATTGTTTGGGGGATAATGCTTTTTCTTGTTATTATTATGCCGTTTATTATGATTATCTGCCTTGTTTCCATGTTGCCTTTTGATAGTTCTGATCTAGGTATGAATATTTCATTTTTTATGGTGGAATTTATATTTCTTTCACATTTAATTTATTACGTCAGAGTTTATTTTTGTGAGCCTCGCGATCAACCTATTCGCTTTAATCGCAAACGTCAAAAAATCTACGTTTTCGATTATAAACGCATCTGGTGGAACCCGTGGTGGAAATGGCCCACTAGGATCCGTGTGTTTAACTGGGCCGATGTGCATGGTGAAGTCCGTTTTTCCAGCGATCATTACAGCGGCGGGTTTCAACTGTTTTTCTCTGTTTGCCAACCCGGCACTTATAACGTGATCGAACGTTTTAAGGTCAGCGGTGGTTCTCCACAGCAGTTTCACCAGTTGTGGAGTTACCTGTGCTTATATATGAAACATGAACCCGTGCCGCAGGAGCCGGAATACCCTGGTCGCCCAGATAACTGGAGCCCCCGCAAGGCAGACCGTTGGCCTGCGGCGATGGAGCAGGAATCCACCACGGCCCCGCAGCGGCAGCTGGCAGGTGAGTCAATAGCGCCCTTACTCGAATGATGACGGGTATATTAAGGAAAATATCAAATGGCACCCAACCCGTTTCCTTTATTCGACAAACAGCCGGAATCCCGGCTTCATCCGCCCATTTACCGCTGGCAGGAGGATATGCCAGAAAACAGTCAGCCACAGTGGGTACCGCCCCGTTTGATGTGGGTGAATCAGTTGAATGATATTTGGCTAGAAATTCCCCGCTATAGCCCAATGGCTTGGGGGGGGATGTTTTTTTTGGCTGTACTAATTTTTTTTATTATGTCTTTTTTTCTTGTCATTTTATTTATGTCACTTGAGGATGAGTTAAGTGTAATTAGTCCACTTATTTTTTGGGGGGGAGTGTTTTTTTTATGGTTTGTCTACGCACTGAGAGTTTATTTTTTTGAGCCTCGCGATCAACCTATTCGCTTTAATCGCAAACGGCAAAAAATCTACGTTTTCGATTATAAACGTATCTGGTGGAACCCGTGTTGGAAATGGTCCA